>JACSRS010000107.1 GCA_014879655.1 Burkholderiaceae bacterium | reverse complement strand
AACTGGAGCCACGGGGTCGGCAGGACCAACTGGAGCCACGGGGTCGGCAGGACCAACTGGAGCCACGGGTTCGACAGGACCAACTGGAGCCACGGGTTCGACAGGGCCGACTGGAGCGACGGGTTCGACAGGACCAACTGGAGCGACGGGTTCGACAGGACCGACTGGAGCCACGGGGGCGACGGGTGCTTCAGGGCCGACAGGGCCGACGGGTTCGACAGGTGGTAATGCTGGTAATGGTGGGACTGGTGCGACAGGTGCGACAGGTGCGACAGGTCCGACAGGCGGTCTTGGCGGTAATGGCGGTAATGGCGGTAATGGCGGTAATGGCGGTAATGGCGGTAATGGCGGTAATGGCGGGGCAGCTGGTATTTTTTAAGCCGGCGATGATTTCATCTGTGCTTTAGAGTGGAGGCAACTCCGGCGGCATTTCCTCGGTCTGGCAGACGCGAACGGCCGGCAGCCAGTTGCGGGGTTCGTCGGGTGCTCGACTTATCCTCGCGCGATCGTATGCTTGCCAGTGTGTAGAGACGATGGTTTCCGATTCTTCTCACGGGCGGATACGGCATTGGCAAATCTGGATACTATGAAAAAGCCGGCGACCGGTGGTCGATCAAGAAAGAGGTATCGCTGGAATGACCGAGGATCCGCGCACTGATATTGTCTCCCGCCAGTACCAGCGGTGGAAGTACCCAAGTCCCATACAGGACCTCAAGGCATGGGTCGTTAACAACTGGGAATGGTTCGATCCGGTGCACGCCCACCGGATTCTTTGGCCCAATCGGGAATATAGACCTGATCTCCATATTTTGGTTGCCGGTTGTGGCTCCAACCAGGCAGCCGTTTATGCGTACAAGAATCCTGCTGCGACCGTGGTAGCGGTCGATGTTAGCCAACCGGCACTGGACCACCACCAGTATCTCAAAGACAAACATGGGCTGCGAAACCTGGAATTGCATCAGCTTCCGATCGAAGAGTTACCAACGCTCGGAATTGACTTCGATCTCATCGTTTCGACCGGCGTTTTACATCACCTGGCCGATCCGATGGCCGGCATGGCGGCACTCGCCTCTTGCTTGCGCCGGGATGGGTCCATAGCCGTCATGCTCTACGCGAAATACGGCCGAATTGGAGTTGAAATACTGGAATCGGTGTTTCGCGATTTGCAGCTACGACAAGACGAAACGTCGGTCCAAATGGTGAAAGACACGATTTCTGCGTTATCGCCAGATCATCCTGTCCAAAGCTATCTGAGACTAGCGCGCGACATGTATCAGTCCGATGCCGCCGTGGTGGATACTTTTCTGCACGGCCGCCAGCGCAGCTACAGTGTCTCAGATTGCATCGATCTTGTCGCTTCTGCTGGACTCGTATTTCAGGGATGGCTTCACAAAGCGCCTTATTACGCGCACAACTTGTTTGCTGCGAAGAGCGAGTTCTATCAGATCATCGACAAACTGCCGGAGGCCGTGCTCTGGTCGGTGATGGAACGTATCCATACATTGAACGCGTGCCACTTTTTTATGGCATGCCGCTCAGACCGACCTAGAGAAAGCTACACAATCGATTTTTCGACAGTTGAATCCTTCGATTACGTTCCGTTGTTGCGCATGGGCTGCGGTGTCTCCGGCACTGAAATTTTTCGACCGGATTGGCGTTTAAACCTCGAATCGGCTCAACTGCCCTTTGTCCGGCAGATTGATGGCAAGCGGACAATTCGAGAGATAATCGCATCAGTGGCGAAGAGTGGCGATTTGCCTCAAGCCACGCTGGACGATCTCGAGAAATTCGGCAGCAAGCTGTTTCAGTCACTGTGGCAACTCGATTTCCTCGCGATAGCTCTGAGCGGTAACTCCCGTGGTTTTGAGCCAGCGCTAAACCGAAAGGTAAACGAATATAAATAGGCGGTGGAAGTCCTGCTGTCCTAAAATGTAGCGGGGCATCTGCTGGATTCGCTCAGTTGGCAGAGAGATACCTTGCCAAGGTATAGATCGAGAGTTCGAGGCTCTTATTCCGCTCCAGATTTGCCAGATGCGAAAGTGTCGCCAGAAGCCCGTCCCGGAGATGGGTTTTTGTGTTTCTGGAACTGAAGGCGCAGCATGGGGCCGTAGATTTCGGTTGGGGTTCAGTGGTGGGGGTAGCGCTAGACTGGCCGGAATGAGTCCGCTTGATCTCCAGATGACCGGTTTCTCTGGTGATGTAGCCTGAGAATGCCGGTTCGACTTCATGCTCCGCAATCAGCTTAGAACGGCCTGAAAATGCGCGCCTGCTTCATCTCGCTCCTGTTGGCATTCCTTTGTGGCGGTTGCGCAGTGGTGGCGGTCGGTGATGCGGCAGTGAGCGCAGTAGCCACCACCGTCAAGGTTGGTGCAACGGTTGTTGGCACGACAGTCGATGTTGCGGCTGCTGGAATCAAGGCGGTCACTGGAAACGCTGCTGAGCAGAAGAAGTAAGATGGTATTGGTGGTTTTATGAATCAACAATCAATACCCAAATTCGATATCCTGAGCCAGATATTTCATTGGGCCACGGCTATCGCGGTGACTGCCGCGTTCATTCTCGGTCCTGGCGGCTTCGGGCGGCTTATGCGCCAAGGCATTGACCCGGCAACCCGGCTCGACATCGTGTGGCACGAATCCTTGGGAGTATTGGTCTTGATATTGACCCTGCTGCGCCTGTTGTGGGTGGCGCTGCGCGCACCCACACCCCGGATTCCCATGGCCAGTTGATGCAAATGGCGGCCAGGCTTGCGCACGGTGCGTTGTGGGTGTTGCTTCTGGCGCTTCCGGTCACTGCACTATTGACCTTGGGCAGTGAGTCCCATCCGCTGACATTGCTGGGTGGTGTGCGTGTCGCCCAGATGCCCATCATTGCAGACTCTGCCCTTGCTAAGCTCGCAGATTGGGGCGAGGTGCATCAATTTCTTGGTGATGCCATCATGTGGCTTGCCGGTCTGCACGCCGCTGCCGCGATCTACCACCATTTCATTCTTAAAGACGGGGTTCTTGCCGCCATGCTGCCCTTCAAGCGCTCGACCTGAGGGGCAGGAAGCGGCCAATGCGGCGTCGGTGATCGTGAGAAGGCCAGAGGTGAAGGCGGTCTGATCGGGCATGGCAACTCGGGCGGGCTTCGGCTTGCTCGGGTTGTTACCCAGAACTACCAAGGTTTGTGTGGCAAGTCATCACCATTGGCGTTGATGATCAGAAGTTGGCTCTACTCGCCTTAGACTTTTTGGTTGATTCCTGCGCTGTGTGTCGTTCGGCAATGGGTCCGCTATGCTGGCGCCGTTTAACGATGTTTACTCACACTCGTAAAGGAGCCAAATGCGCACGATCGGGAACGTTATCTGGCTGATCTTGGGTGGAGTTTTCATGGGCCTTGGTTGGTGGCTGGCCGGTTTGCTGTGCGCGATCACCATCGTCGGCCTCCCCTGGGCCAAGGCATGTTTTGTGATCGGTCAGTTCGCGTTCTGGCCTTTTGGCAAAGAGGCCGTTGATCGCCAGATAGTCCGAGGCAAAGGCGACATCGGCACCGGAGCTCTGGGCATGCTGGGCAATGTGCTGTGGTTCATCTTTGCCGGTATCTGGCTGTCCATCGGGCACCTGTTGTCGGCGCTGGCCTGCTTCATAACGATCATCGGTATCCCATTCGGGCTGCAGCACCTGAAGCTCGCCGGCATTGCGATTGCCCCGATCGGAAGGACGATCGTGGATGTGAAGTGAAGCGCAGGAGCCTTTCGGGGTCTCGCGTCCGGGCGGGCTTCGGTTCGCACTGGATGTTGGCCGAATGTGTGCTTTAGACTGGGACGCGTCGATCGGCGTCGGCCGCTGAATGACGGCAACCGCCCCAGCCGCCGTTGGCACCCTTCAGGTCGAGCGGCCGGTCCGCGCAGGTAACCGTCGGGCCGATCACGTCCAACAATCTTCGCCCTGCAAACGCGGTCGCTCACGGGTGGCGACTGCCGATCAGGAAACGATCGCGACTGGTCAGATGCACCCCGGCTCAAAATCCTGCAGGCCCGGCGCTTGCCCACCAACAACGATGCCGTCCGCAAGGCCGTGTAGCATGTCCCACCAAGGAGCCGTCACTGATCACGGCTCAACAGCGAGAGGGTCATCGCCATCAGGCACTGCTTACTGAGATTCAAACATGGCTGACCGCCATCAACCCGGCGCTTGGTTATTGAAGGCCTTCGCCATGGGCGGAGTCGACCTACAGGAGCTGTTCCGGAGACTCCCGCAGCAGATGGATGCGGCGTCGCGTGCGCCCGAGTCGCTCACGCCCGTCGTGGTCAATGCGATTCTTCTCGAATGCGAATCGCTCAGCGCAGACAACAACTTCGGCCTGCGCATGGTCGAGCTGGCCAGCCCTTCGGACCTCGGCATCTATGGGTACCTTCTGAAGAACGCGCCGACAGTGGGCGAGGCACTGGAGATCGCTTGCAGGTACTACCCGATCTTCTATCTGGGCGCAACGCTGCGTCTTTCCGTCGGCAGGCGGATGGCCAAGCTCACCTATCGGACCAAGGCCAGCTCGGCCTTGTCGGTGCGACATGACAACGAATGGAGCCTGGGTTTCTTCGTGCACGTCATCAGGCGTGGAACCTCAGCCGACTGGACGCCAGCAAGTGCCTCATTCACGCATCCGGCGCCGGAGGACGTGAGCGAGCAGATCCAGCACTTCGGCACGAACCTCCAGTTCGGGCAAGCGACGAATTGCATCGAGTTCCCGGCAGACGTTCTGCTTTGTCGCGTCAACGAGACCGATCCCAATCTGCTGAGGGTGCTGATCCAACACGCCGACGGTCTGCTCGACCGAATGCAGACCGAGGAAGAGCTGGCGGACCGGGTCAGGTTGCTGATCCTCGAACACTTGGACAGCGGGCCGGGCGACGCGGCCGGTGTCGCTCGCAAGCTGAGGATCTCGGTCAGCACCTTGAAGCGTCGTCTGAAGCAGGACGGTTTCAGTTATCGAGAACTGCGTGACGGCGTCGTAAGGGATGTTTCCCAGTCGGCCCTAAGGGAGACCCAGGTACCCATCAGCGAGATAGCGTTGCGAGTCGGCTACTCGGAACTCAGCGCCTTCGATCGGGCGTTCAGTCGACTGGCTGGCATGACACCCCGGCAATGTCGGGCAGCAGCCCGAAAGATCCGATAGAGCGTTCGGCCGCAGGTGCATTCAGCCCCCCGACGTGGAGCTGCGAGCCCAGTCGTTTGATCCAAAATGTCAATTATTTGAGCTGAATTGTCAAGTTTCGAACGTCGTAACGAGGGACAATATCCCGCTGTAGAAAACCGATGGGCACGCGGCGTATGCCTTTGGCGACACCGCACTCTGGCCTCGTGAAGTCAGGCCAGACCCACTCGTCATGGCGGCCTTGAACGTCGTCCAGCGGTTCGGCTATGCGCGCCGCCGGCAAGGAAACTGTCAGCAGGCGAAGGCGCTTTCAACATGACACTGAAGGTAAATGGAATGATGACTCTCAAAGTTGCGGCAATGTCCGCACTCACCCTCGTCGGCGCGCTCGCGTCAGTCTGCGCCAGCGCCGCCGATGCGCCGAAGTTCAAGGCGGACGTTCCCGCGTCGGTCCGCACGCCGGACAGCGTCAAGACCCGCCTCGGGACCTTGCGTTTCAAGGATGGCGCACCGGTCGATGCGACCGTCAAGACCGTGTACGACAACCTGGATTTCATGCGGGGCGTCCAAGCCTTTCTTGACGGCATGCCAGCGGCATCAATCTATGCGATGTGCCACGGCCTGAAGAAAGAAGCCGGGGTCGACGAACAGACGGTTGGCATTTTCGAAACGCTCATGGACGCCAAGTCGGTTTTTCTGACGGCCCAGACGACAACCTCCTATGTCACCCGTTGCTTTGACCTGGAAAACGGTCCGATCGTTCTGGAAGCGTCGCCCGGCCTGCTTGGGCCGCTGGACGACGCCTATTTCCGGCACGTCGTCGACCTGGGATTGACCGGGCCCGACCAGGGCAAGGGGGGCAAATACCTGCTGGTTCCCCCGGGATACAAGGGCGATTTGCCCAAAGAGGGCTATTTCATCGTCCGTTCGCCCACCTACACGGTCTGGCAGTTGACCCGGATCATGAACAGCGATCTGGCGGCGGGCGTGCAAGGGGTCAAGGATACGATGCGGGTCTACCCATGGGCGCAGCGCGACAACCCGCCAAAAACGAAGTTCGTCAATCTGTCGGGGCTGAAGTTCAACACGGTCCACGCCAACAATTTTGAGTTCTACAAAGAGATCAACGCCGTCATCCAGAAGGAACCGAGCGATGCCTTTCCAGCTGAACTGGTCGGCACGCTGGCCGCCATCGGCATCAAGAAGGGACAGCCCTTCGCACCCGATGACAGGATGCGCGCGATCCTGACCGACGCGGTGGCGGTCGGCAATGCCACCGCGAGGGCGATCGTTTTCGCGCCGCGGGACAAGCGCACCTTCTACTACCCGGACCGCCAGTGGAAAACCAGTTTCATCGGCGGCAGTTCCGAGTTTTACGACAACGGCGAGCGGTTGCTTGATGCCCGTGTCCTGTTCCACTACTACGCCACCGGGATCACGCCCGCGATGGCGCTGCCGGTGGTCGGGAAAGGATCGGTCTATGCCTATGCCGAACGGGACGCCAACGGCGACTACCTCGATGGCGGCAAGACCTACAGGATCACGCTGCCAGCACCGATCCCGATGAACAACTTCTGGTCGTTCATGGTCTACGACAACCAGAGCCGGTCGATGCTCGAGACCGACTAGAAGTCCGCTGGCCTCGACAGCAACAGCCGCGGCCTGGTGGCGAACGACGACGGCTCCTACACCATCTGGTTCGGCCCCAAGGCACCGAAAGGCAAGGGTGGCAACTGGGTCCAGACCATGCCGGGCAAGGGCTGGAACACACTGCTGCGCCTCTATGGCCCGCTCCAGCCCTGGTTTGACAAGACCTGGAAGCCGGGCGATTTCGAGCTGGTTAAATGATGGTTGACGAAATCTTGAAGGCGCAGAAAAGGAAAACGCATTCATGAGCATGACACGCCATACCCTTTCGCTACTGGCCTCTGCCGCATTGATGACAACGCTTGTTACGTCAACTTCTGCGGCAGAACCCAAATACAAAGCCGATGTGCCTTCGAGCCTGATCACCCCCGACAAGGTGCAGACCGAATTCCTTGGCGAACTCGATTTCAGGGACGGAATGCCCAGCGATGCCACGGTGAAGAAGACCTACGACTTCATTGACCTCTCGCGCGCTGTCGATGCGTTTCTCAACGGCATTCCGGCCACCTCCATCTACGCCATGCTGGAAGGCCTGAAGCAGGCCGGCGCGAAACCGGGCGACCTGGTGCTGTGGGAAAACCTCTACGACGCTCGAAGTCTGCTCCTGAC
Organism: Burkholderiaceae bacterium; assembly: GCA_014879655.1. Lineage (GTDB taxonomy): Bacteria > Pseudomonadota > Gammaproteobacteria > Burkholderiales > Burkholderiaceae_C > JACSRS01. The sequence continues at coordinate 58,904 of JACSRS010000107.1, read as the reverse complement.
ACCCCAGACGACCACGCCCTATGCCTTTGCCGAGATCAACGTAAAGGATGAACCGGCCATCGTGGAGGTGCCTGCCGGGCGTCTGGTCGGTGCGGTGGACGATGCCTTCTTCCGCTGGGTCACCGACTTCGGTGTAACCGGGCCGAACCAGGGCAAGGGTGGCAAGTATGTCTTTGTCGGTCCGGACTACAAGGGTGCGCTTCCCGACGGCTATCGCGTCGTGAAGACCCCCACCTACCGCAACTGGATGTTCCTGCGTGCGCTGGTCCAGGACGGCGACCTGGAAGCGGCTACCCAGGGCCTGAGAACGCAATTCCGCATCTACCCCCTCTCGAAGTTGAACAACCCGCCCAAAGGGAGAGTGGTCAATGCGTCGGGTGCGAAGATCAACACCATCCACGCGAACGACTATGCCTACTGGGCGGAGTTGAACGCGGTCGTCCAATATGAGCCGGCCGGTGCCTTCAATCCTGAAATCGTCGGCCAGTTCGCCGCGATCGGGATCAAGAAGGGCAAGCCCTTCGCGCCGGATGCCCGTATGAAGAAGATCCTCACCGAGGGTGTGGCCATCGGCAACGCCACGGCGCGTTCGATCACCTTCCGTCCGCGCCTGGATAGCGCCTATTTTTACCCGGGCAAGCGCCAGTGGTATTCCAGCTTCACGGGTGGCAGCCACGAGTTCATGAACAACGGAGAACTGGTGCTGGATGACCGCATCATGTTCCATTACTACGCCACCGCCATCACCCCGGCCATGGCCAATCCCAAGGTCGGCACCGGTTCTGCCTACGCGATCGGCGCCCATGATTCGGAAGGTCGCTATCTCGACGGCGGCAATACCTACAAGGTCACCCTCCCCGGCCCCGTTCCCGCCAAGGACTTCTGGTCCTTCATGGTCTACGACAACCAGACTCGTTCGGTCCTTGAAACCGATCAGAAAACCGGCGGCCTGGACAGCAACAACCCGTCCGTGAAGGCAAATGCCGATGGTTCCTACACGATGTGGTTCGGCCCGAAGGCGCCGAAAGGACACGAAGGCAACTGGATCCAGACCATGCCCGCAAAGGGCTACAACGTGCTGCTGCGCCTCTATGGCCCGCTGCAACCCTGGTTCGACAAAAGCTGGATGCCTGGTGATTTCGAACTGGTCCGACAAGACCAGCTGGCCCGGTGACCCGGGGGGGGGATGACATGACGCGCTTTCTCGACAAGAACGAAGGCCAGCACGACCACGGAGAAACGACGATGATCACCCGCCGCACCTGCCTAAGTCTTCTCGCTGCCATGCTCGCCGCTGGCTCTGCACTCGCCGCGAACAAGGACGAAGATCGTAAGAAGATCCGCGGCATGGTCGCTGAGACCCTGGCCGAGCTCTACCGGACGCAACCCAAGGCCAAGGGCGCCATCGAGCGCTCGGCCGGCTACGCGGTGTTCAGAAATTTCGGGATGAAGATCCTCTTTGCCGGTGGCGGCAGCGGTTCGGGCGTCGCCGTGAACACGAGGTCGAAGCAGGAGACATTCATGAAGATGGTCGAAGTCCAGGCCGGCCTGGGCTTCGGCGTGAAGAAGTTCAGGCTCGTATGGGTCTTCGAAAAGGCGTCCGACCTGAACAGCTTCATCAATTCTGGCTGGGAAATGGGTGCGCAGGCAACGCTCGCCGCACAGCTGAGCGGACAGGGCGCGGAAGTCTTTGCCGGCGCACTGTCCGTTTCGCCGGGCGTCTGGTTGTACCAGCTCACCGACGACGGCCTTGCGGCCGAACTGACCGCCAAGGGCACCAAGTACTACAAAGACGACGACCTCAACTGAACCAACCTGATCGAACCAACCCGAATGAACAAGGGATCTGTTGGCCCAGTGCAGACATCTATGTGCACGCCATGAGTCAGCTGCGCTCACCCTGAATTGCATCCAGTGCCTGGCCGGCGCGTCGGCACCCAAAAAAGCCTGCACCCCAAGCCGGGGTCGTGGTAGTTGCGCCCGATCATCGTCAATTGCAGCTTAGGCGGGGCAATGTCTTCAAATCGCACGCTTGCAGCAACCGAGGCACCGAAATTGACCCGCACGGGGTCGTACAGTGCAGTAGCGCGAAATATGCGGGCTAACGTGGCGGCATGAACACGACATCATCCCAGACCCATCCAACCTGGATCGGCGTTGGCTCAGTCCCCATTGGCATCAAGGCTCATTTGGCACGCATCATCAGCGTGTCGCTCGCAGCATTCCAGTTGGCCAACACCCCAGCGCATGCCAGCATGGCCATCCCCGCCTCGCCTCCATGAGGGCGAAAATGATGGCGGCATAACAGGGGCCATACGGCGCTGGAACCGGGAAGGGCGACTGCAACCTAGGACCCCCCGCGAAAGCCGCCATGCGACCGGATCGGTGAAGTTCGGTGCCCACCCCCGCTATTGCCTTGATCCACATAGAGAAAACGTATGACGATGCTTCCCGGCAGCTCGGCAGGGTTCGGAAACAGGTTCGGTAGACCGGCCACCGGGAAAGCCAGGCAGAGCAAAACTCGTTACGTTTCTTCAGCTTACGCGCACACCAGACCCGGCTGTGCCTTGTCTTGAAAATCCGCGTGCCGGTGGTTCGATTCCGCCCCAGGCCACCAATATGAAAGCCCCACTTGTTTTGCAGGTGGGGCTTTTGGGGCGCATGGTGCGCGCAGGGCTGGTGTGATTCGGTGGTCTGCAGACGCAGACGCTGAATTCGTTACGGCTCGCTGTTGAGGATGGCCTTCTGGCGCTCCTGATAGACATCTTCGCTGATCAGGCCCGAGTCTTTCAGGCGTTTCAGCTCCGTCAGTTTCGCTTCGCGTGACTGGGAGGCGTTCGGAGCTATCGCGACGCCTTCAATCTTGAGGCGGAACAGGTCATCGATCAGCTGGGTGATATTCGTTCGGATGGCGCCTTCATTTGCCAGCTTCAGTCGTTCGACGCCCGCAAACGCATCGCTGAATTTGGCGGTGTAGGGCGCCGTAATGGTCTTCTGGAAAATTTCCTTGCCCGCCGCGCTTTCGACGACGCTGTATCGGACTGAAGCGGTAACGGTCATGTCCAGACCGATGAAGGGCTGGTCCAGGCTGACCAGGTGAGCCGTCAGCATGTACCGCGCTGCCTGACGGTTGGGGGCCAGCAGGCCCACGATGCGCATGGAACCCTCGATGGCCTGCGAAAACTCGTCGCTGCTGACATTCGACATCCACATCGGGTTGGTTTCGCGGCCGCCGGTGACGTCGCGGACTGCAACATTGCCCCGCAATGGTGTCGCGGCAATGCGTTGCTCCGGCTGACCACTGACGGTCATCTGGTCCACCCTTGCGGGGGTTGCGCAACCGGACAGCAGTGCCACACAGAGGCAAAGCGCGCTGGCCATCGAGCGGTTCAAGGTTTTCATGGCGCGTCCTTTCTGCATCCGTCAATTGCCGAGGATGACTTTCTGTTGGGCCGAATAGACCTCGGGGGTGATCAGGCCAGCGTCGTGCAGCCTTTTCAGTTCCTTGAGTTTTTCTTCTTTGGTCGCAGCCGTGTTTGCGCCGGGCGCCGGAGGCGCCGAGGTGGTCGCTGGCAGTGCGGCCGGTGGCGGATTGGGGTTCTCGATGCGAACCAGCGCCAGATCAATCGCGTACAGCGAACTTGGCGACTTGACCTTCATCTCCAGAACAATCCCGGTCGCTGCGTCGACCACCAGACTTCCATTGAACGGGCTTGCCGACGCGGCCCTGCCGGGAACCTGGGCCGATGAAACCGTTGAATAACCCGAAAGCCCGATGCGAACCGCACTCAGTCGACGGCCCGGAACCACATAGATATCCGGTCCGAGAACGGACAGATCGACCGACGCATCCGGGTTTCCCGTGTGCGGAGCGCTGCGAAACGTTCCCTTGAATTTGTTACCGGTACCCAGCCGTGCCACATTGATCCCGAGAATGGTCGGCCGGGTCACCTGGCCTTTGGTCAGGGTCCCCTGGTCGCTGATGATCAGGCTGTCGCCATCAAAACCGACCTGCCCGTTCGCGATTGAAGAAATGGTCAGGGTTGCTTCGCCTTGCTCGACGCCTGTCATGGCCTCACGAAGGCGATAGGTGAGACGATCGCCGACCATCAGCGGGGTCGTGTCTGCCATCTGGATGTTGCCCTGAGCCAAAGGCATCCCGTTGGGTGTGGGGCCGACGCCCGCCATGGGCGCGCTGCACTTCTTCTGGATCCATGCCTGCTGAAGCGCCTCGTGCTCGCCCTTCAGTCGGGCGTACTCGGCTTCCTGACCTTTCGTGCCGCCCAGCGCAAATGCGGCGGGCCAGAACAGGATCAGCGCGACACCGGTGATGACCTTGTCGTTGTCCGCCGCTTTGTCCAGTTGTCCACCGAGCTCATTGACGCGGACCAGCAATCGTGAGCTTTCAGCCAGTATCTGATCGCATGTGTACGAGTTGTACTGAACGGGCGATACGTAGGCGGTCGCCACATCCTTGGATGGCGTGGCGCATCCACCGAGCGCAATGGCGAATGCAAGGACGGTTGCCGTTGCTTTTTTCATGGTTGTCCCTGAAGGCTGTGATGGTTCCGGCTGATAGCCGATCACCTTCAACTTTAGGTGTTCGATTCCCAGGTTTCTTGCCGCAAAGCAAGTTCTGAGCAATCGGTAGGGAGGGTGAACGGAAAAGCAACAGGCGGGGCTTCAGGCCGTCTCTTCGTCGTCGGCCAGCAGCATCTGTGGCGTTGCGATAAACCGGTATGCCAGTTCCGGGCCCGGTTCGCGCAGCAAAATCCAGATCAGGTCAAAACGGTCGTCGGGCCAATGCCTGGGGATGTCGTCGCGGTTGACGACCGGGAAGTGGTGCACGATCTTGGCCATGGTGCCGTGATGCCAGACGATCAGCACCGGCAGCGGCTTGCCCAGGACCTCCTTGACCAGCGCTTCTTCGTCGCCATGCGTGTGGGCGTTCTCGATCGGCAGCTTCAGGCGTTTGGCGATCGGCTCGGCCGTGAACATCTCGCGCTTGCTTTTCGCGCTTTCGGTCGGCCGTGTGGCAATGATGCGGCCCGGCCGCACGATGTAGGGGTGGGAGCGCGACGGTGCGTGGGCAAACAGGCTGGCCAGCGCGCCGGCCCGGGTCCAGCCCTGCACCGACAGCGAATGCTCATCGTGCTCGCCGTGGTGATTGACGCCGTGCGGCTTGCTGTGCTCGCCAGGTTTCTCGCCGTGGCGCACGAACATGATGACTTCGGGGGCTTCCGTGATGCGGGACATGGCGGGCTTTCAGGTCAGAAGGCGGTGGAGCTGGGGGCGAGTTTAAGACACGGCCACCCGCCGGCGTCGCCGTGGCCCCGGCCCACGGGCGCTCAGTAGCAGGCCAGCGGTTCCGACTGGAGGGCCTCGATCTGCTCGTGCAGCATGTCGACCTGGCCCTGCCAGTAGTCGCGGCTGCCGAACCAGGGAAAATTGATCGGGAAGATCGGATCGCGCCAGCGGCGCGCGAGCCAGGCGCTGTAGTGGATCAGGCGCAGCGTGCGCAGCGGCTCGATCAGGGCCAGCTCGCGGGTGTCGAAGTCGCGGAACTGCCGGTAGCCTTCGAGCAGCGCATCCAGTTGCGCGGTCTGCTGGCCGCGGTCACCCGACAGCAGCATCCACAGATCCTGCACCGCCGGTCCCATGCGGGCGTCGTCCAGATCCACAAAGTGCGGGCCCGCCCCCGGCTGCTCGGCCGGCGTCCACAGAATATTGCCGGGGTGGCAGTCGCCATGCAGGCGTATTTTTGATCGTTTTTGGCCAGTATCCAGCGTCAAATCGACATGTTTCGCTATCAGGTCGATAGCGATGTTGATGGCTGACCGCCAGGCGCCCTCGACGTCCGGCGGGATCATGCCGCTGGCGAGCAGCCAGTCCCGGGGCTCGATGGCAAAAGTCTGCAGGTCCAGCGCGCCGCGCGCAGCAAACGGGCGGGCGCTACCCACGGTGTGGATGCGGGCCAGAAAGCGGCCGATCCATTCAAGCACCTCGAAATCGTACAGTTCAGGCGCGCGACCGCCGCGGCGCGGGCTGACGCTGAACAGGAAGCCTTCAGCACTGTGCAAGGTTTCACCGGCCAGTCGCAGCGGCCCGATGGCGGGCACATCCTGCGCCATCAGGTCGGCGGCAAAGGCGTGTTCCTCCAGTATCTGCTCACGGCTCCATCGGCCGGGGCGATAGAACTTGGCCACCACGGCCTGGTGGCCCTCGAACGGATCTTCGAGGTGAATCAGGTAGACACGGTTTTCGTAGGAGCTGAGCGCGGTGAGCCGGCCGTCGCCGTACAGGCCGACCGCAGCCAGCGCGTCCAGCACTGCGTCGGGCGTGAGTCGGGTGTACGGGTGGGGATCGGCGCCCGGGGCTGCAATCGGCAGAGACGGTTGAACATTCATCCCGGCCATTGTCGCGGGTTGTCGCCTTTTTCAGGGGTGGCCGATGAAAGCCGTGCCACGCAAGCGCTGGCCGATGCACAGACGGATCATTCTGGCGTGAAAATACCCCTATGCGTACGCCCATTCTCAACCGCAGCCAGCGCCTGGTCCGGCGCGGCCTCCTGTATTCGCTGGTTCTCGCGCTCGCCATCCTGCTGCTGGGCGGCGTCGGGTTCTGGGCGCTGGACCCGCAGGTCAACAGCCTGTCCGATGGCCTTTGGCTGGCGTTTACCACGGCAGCTACCGTGGGCTATGGGGACCTGGTTCCTTCGACCCACCTTTCGCGGGCCTTCTCGGTGCTGGTCGTTTTGCTGGGGCTGTCGGTGCTGTCGCTGGTCACCGCCTCGCTGGCAGCGATTTTTGTCGAGCGCGAGGTGGGCGCAGAAGAGCGCCAGATCGAGCGCGACCTGATGCGCGAACTGCGCGCGCTGCGCGAGGAAGTGGAGCAACTGCGCATCGACATCGGCGCAAAAAAGCCGCCCCGTTAGTGCCGGGGCGGCTTTTTGGGGGCGGGCGGTCTGACCGGTCAGGCCAGTTCGATCACCACGTCGATGTTGCCGCGCGTGGCGTTCGAGTACGGGCACACCTTGTGTGCGGTATCGACCAGCTGCTGGGCGACGGCACGGTCCACGCCCGGCAGGTTCACCACCAGTTTGGCGTTGATGCCGAAGCCCGCCGGAATCTGGCCGATGCCGACCGAAGCCGTGATCGAGGTGTCAGCCGGAACGGCGATTTTCTGCATGGCAGCCACGTGCTTGAGCGCGCCGATGAAGCAGGCCGAGTAGCCGGCGGCAAACAGCTGTTCGGGATTGGTGGCGCCGCCCGGGCCACCCAGCTCTTTCGGGGGGGCAAGACGCACGTTGAGCAGACCGTCGGAGCTGACCGACTTGCCATCGCGGCCGCCGGTGGAGGTTGCAACGGCGGTGTAAAGCACTTTTTCGACATGGGTGACCATGGTTTCTTCCTTCGAGGTGAAAAGCCTGGGGTTCAGGCAGAGGGGTGAATGGAATCGGTTTCTGTGTCGGCGACCGGCGCCGCACCGGTCAGGCGGTCGCGCAGCAGCTGGATGCGGCGGGTCAGTTCCACCACCTCACCCAGGCTGCACTGCGTGGCCTGCAGGATGCAGCCGGGCACGGAGGCGGCGCGCGCCTTGAGTGCGTGGCCTTCACCGGTCAGGTGGATGTGCACCTGGCGCTCGTCCTCGCGGCTGCGCTGGCGCACGACCAGACCAGCAGCTTCAAGGCGTTTGAGCAGCGGTGTCAGCGTGCCGGAGTCCAGATACAGGCGATCGCCCAGTTCCGACACGCGCAGGCCGTCGTTCTCCCAGAGCACCAGCATCGCCAGGTACTGCGGGTAAGTCAGGCCCAGTTCGGCCAGCAGCGGCTTGTAAAGCTTGGTCATCGCCAGCGACGACGAATACAGCGCAAAGCACAGCTGGTTGTCCAGCCGCAGCAGCGGGTCGGTTTGGGCAGCGGTGGATGGCGTCGGTGTTGACATGGGTGAATTATTGCGGGTAATTCAATTGCACACAATTGAAATGGGTATTCCAAAAAGCCGGCAACGGGGTCGCCGGCCGCTCAGCGGCCCTGAAAACGGGCGTCGCGGCGTTCGACGAAAGAGCGCACGCCCTCGGCCGCGTCTTCGCTGCGGGAAAGGCGCTGCTGCGTGGCCAGGAACTCCTGCATCGCCACGACCGGGCCTTGCTCCACCGCCTTCAGCGCATTCAGCCGCGTCGCGACGACGGCCAGCGGCGCCTGCGCGGCAATGGCTTCGGCAATGCGCAGCGCCTCATCCAACTCCTGCCCGGCGGGCACCACCTTCTGCACAAAGTTCAGGCGCAGCGCCTCAGCGCTGCCGAATTCGTCACCGGTCAGCAGGTGCAGCAGTGCGTTACCCAGACCGGCACGCTCGGCCATGCGCAGCGTGGCGCCGCCGGTGGCCATGATGCCGCGCTTGACCTCAAGCTGCGAGAAGCGGCAATCATCGGCTGCCACCACAATGTCGGCGGCCAGCATCAGCTCGATGCCCAGCGTGTAGGTGATGCCCTTCACCGCCACCACCATCGGCTTGCTGCGGCGGCGGTAGCCTTCCATGGCCAGGTTCAGCGGGTCGACCAGGCCCAGCGGCACGGCCTTCTCGCCGCGCTGCATCAGCGGCGCAATGGTGGGCAGGTCCAGCCCGGCGGTGAAATGGTCGCCAAAGGCGTGCAGCACGCCGACGCGCAGATCGGCGTCGTCATCGAGCCGGGTGTAGGCCTCACCCAGCTCGCGGAACATCTTCGGCGTGAAGCCGTTGCGTTTGGCCGGGCGGTTGATGCCGATCAGCAGCACCGAGCCCCGAACTTCGGTGTCGATGCTGCCCTCGGCAGAGGCTGGGGAGGGGGACGGGCTGTTCATGCGCGCCATCGTAGCGCCCCTGACCGTCCCGGCGTGTTCACCGACGCGACAGCCTCAGTAGCTGTAGACGCCTTGGCCGGTCTTGCGGCCCAGGCGCCCGGCGGCCACCATTTCCTTCAGCAGCGGGCAGGGCCGGTACTTGCTGTCGCCGTATTCGGTCAGGTAGACGTCCATCACCGCCAGACACACGTCCAGCCCGATCATGTCGGCCAGCGCAAGCGGGCCGATCGGCTGGTTGCAGCCCAGCTTCATGCCCGCGTCGATGTCTTCGGCCGTGGCCAGCCCCTCGGCCAACACAAAGAAGGCCTCGTTGATCATCGGCACCAGAATGCGGTTGACCACAAAGCCCGGCGCGTTCTTCACCGTGATCGGCGTCTTGCCCAGCGCCTGTGCCAGCGCATGCACGGCATCGTGCGTGGCATCGCTGGTCTGCAGGCCGCGGATGATTTCCACCAGCGCCATCATCGGCACCGGGTTGAAGAAGTGCATGCCGATGAAACGGTCTGCGCGGCTGGTCGCTGCGGCCAGCTTGGTGATCGAAATGGACGAGGTGTTGGAGGCGATGATCACCTCCGGCGCGGCAATCGCATCGATCTGCCGGAGGATCCTGACCTTCAGGTCGAAGTTCTCGGTGGCGGCTTCGACCACCAGTTGCGCACTGGCCAAGTCTTCGTAGCGGGTGCTGCCCTTGATGCGGGCCAGGGCCGCATCCTTGTCGGTGGGGCTGATCTTTTCCTTCTTGACCAGCCGCTCCAGGCTGCCCGCCACGGTCCTGATGCCTTTGTCGACCGCTTCCTGCGATATGTCAACCATGACAACGGGGATGCCCGAAACCGCGCAAGCCTGCGCAATGCCGTTGCCCATGGTGCCTGCGCCAATGATGCCGACGGTGCTGATGTTCATGCTGAATACTCCGGAATGAAAGTGATCTGCGGGAATGTTCCCGTGCCAGCCCCAATGGTAGCGGCAGGGTGACGGCCACTGATGGCGAGGCTGGATCGGACGAATCGATTGCTGCAACGCAGCAATCCGGAGCGTTCACAATGGCGCGCTTGCGACACGTGGCCACCCGGCGGCCGCGGTAAGTTCGGGCACGCGAAAAGGAGCGGGAAATGGTTGACTACATCATCGTGGGCGGGGGCTCGGCAGGCAGCGTGCTGGCGGCGCGTCTGAGCGAAGACCCGGCGGTCAAGGTCACACTGCTGGAGGCCGGCCCGCCCGACAGCAGCGTGCTGATCCATTGTCCGGCTGGGCTGGCGCTTCTGGCACAGAACGGCCAGGCGAACTGGGCCTTTGCCACGGTGCCGCAGCCCGGCCTGAACGGCCGCCAGGGCTATCAGCCCCGCGGCAAGGTTCTGGGTGGCTCCAGCTCGATCAACGCGATGATCTACATCCGCGGCCACAAGAGCGACTACGACCACTGGGCGTCGCTGGGCAACCCCGGCTGGCGTTATGACGACCTGCTGCCGTATTTCAAGCGTGCCGAAAACAACGAACGCGGCGCCGACGACTATCACGGTACCGGCGGGCCGCTGAACGTGATGGACCTGCGCAGTCCCAACCCCTTCAACGCCCATTTCATCGCAGCCGGCAAGCAGGCCGGCTTGCCCGTCAGCCCCGACTTCAACGGCGCGCAGTTCGAAGGCGTGGGCCCCTACCAGGTCACGCACAAGAACGGCGAGCGCTTCAGCGCCGCGAAGGGCTACCTGACGCCAGCTCGCTCGCGGGCCAACCTGCAGGTGATCACCGGCGCGCACACCACCCGCATCCTGATGGAGGGCAAGCGGGCCGTCGGCGTCGAGTACCGTCAGGGCGCCCAGACACATGTGCTGCGCGCGTCGCGCGAGGTGCTGCTGTGCGCCGGCTCGCTGCAGTCGCCCCAGCTGTTGATGCTCTCGGGCATCGGCCCGGCGGCTGAGCTGAACAAGCATGGCATCCCGGTGGTGCACGACCTGCCGGGCGTGGGCCAGAACCTGCACGACCACGTGGACGTGGTGCAGGTGTACGACGCGCCCGAGCACAAGGAGCTGTTTGGAATCTCGCTGGCCGGCATCGTGCGGGCGGTCAAGGGCATCTTTGAGTGGCGCAACCACCGCAGCGGCATGCTGACCACCAACTTCGCCGAAGCCGGCGGTTTCTTCAAGAGCCAGCCCGACGAGGCGGTGCCCGATCTGCAACTGCACTTCGTGATCGGCAAGCTGGTCGACCATGGCCGCAAGACGGCCTTTGGTCACGGCTACTCGTGTCACGTCTGCGTCTTGCGGCCCAAGAGCCGCGGCAGCCTGAAACTGGCCAGCGCCGACCCGATGGCCGCGCCGCTGATCGACCCCAATTTCCTTGGTGACCCGGACGACCTGCAACGCCTGGTGAGAGGCTTCAAGTTCATGCGCAGCCTGATGAACCAGAGCGCGCTGGCCAGCCAGGGCGGGCGGGAGCTCGCGTCATCCGCCGCAGCCAAGACCGATGCGCAGATCGAGGCTTTCATCCGCGACCATGCCGACACCATCTACCACCCGGTGGGCACCTGCCGCATGGGCCCGGGGCCGATGGACGTTGTCGATGCCGAACTGCGGGTGCACGGCATCGAGGGCCTGCGCGTGGTCGACGCATCCATCATGCCGCAGTTGGTGAGCGGCAACACCAATGCGCCGGTGATCATGATCGCGGAGAAGGCCGCCGACCTGATCCGCGCGGCGACCCCCTGAGCCGGTTTCGCGCTGATTTTTTGAATAAATGACCAGTAGCCAGCGTCAATTGGTCGAATACAGCTACAAAAACAGGACTTTCTTCGGAGGCGGCGCTAGCCAAGAAAGCGCTTGCTGGTGAGCGGGCCATTCGTTCATAAACATCGGGCGCACCAATTTGATTGCGAACGATTGGGCCCAACTACGTCGAAAAATTGATTGTGGGGCGTCGCCAAGCGGAGTGAATCGTTGACACAAAGACACGCCCCCAACTAAAAAAATTCCGGTTCCGGCTATGCCGCCACCTTCAAACGAGGCCGCTCCTCCATTGAAGAGTGATTGATTCTTCTCCCGCAATTCGGGCAACGCTTGCTCGCCGACCAGATATCTCTATCAATTGATCCGAATCGCTTTTCATATAGGGAGCAGCTCTCGGACCATGCGTCCTTCAAATTTCTCGCATCCTCTTCACCACGCATACCGAAGTATGGGAAATGGTGCAAGAAGTACCCAAATACTCGATTGCAGTCTTCTTGGTACTTTTGTGTATCAAGAATGTGGAAGTGCCAAAATTCGTCCACGAATGTGCAGGGAACCATCGGAAAATCGGGATTCTCCAAGCAAATAGTCAAATATCTCTTGTATTCGTTCGCGACTTGTTTTGTGAACTCCAAAGACCATCCAAGACCCTCTTCCTCGTCCATTACTTTCACCATGATTGGTTCCAGATCCAACTCATGGATGCTCTTGTGACTTACGGTCATCGCGTTTCTCCTTGACAAGATTTCAACAAAAAAACCAAGGGGGAATATACCCTCAACAGACGCGCAAATCTCGCTTCAGTTTTTGAACCGCTTGCGCGTGAGTGCCAGCGCGATCCAGAACGCGCCCACGGTGTAGCCCAGCAGCAGGCCGCCGTGGCGCAGCGGGTGGGTTGGCCATTCGTCCATGAACATCGGGCGCACCAGTTCCACCGCCGCCGTCAGCGGCAGCCACTGCGCCACCAGGCGCACCAATTCGGGCAGCTGCGTGGTCGGGAAGAAGATGCCCGAGAGGAACATCATCGGCGTCAGGAACAGCGTGAAGTAGTAGGTGAAGAAGTCGTAGCCCTTCGCCAGCGCATTGAAGATCAGCGCAATGCAGCTGAAGGTGATACCCACGCCCAGCAGCACCGGCCAGGCCACCAGCAGCTTGGGGCTGTGGCTGATGCCCAGCGCCAGCATCACGCCCAGAATCGCGGTGGTGGTGAACAGCGCCTTGAAGGCGGCCCACAACATCTCGGCCATCACCACGTCATCCAGCCGCACCGGCGCATTCATGATGCCGTCCCAGGTCTTTTGCACGTGCATGCGCGAGAACGCCGAATACAGCGCCTCGAAGCTGGCCGCGTTCATCGCGCTCATGCAGACGCTGCCACTTGCCAGGAACAGGATGTAGGGAATCTTCTGGTCGCCCAGCTGCACCTGGCCCACCAGCGCGCCCAGCCCGTAGCCGAAAGCCACCAGCCACATCAGCGGCTCAGCAATGTTGCCGATCAGGCTGGGAATGGCCAGCTTGCGCCAGACCAGCAGGTTGCGCAGGAAAACCGGCCACCAGCGCATCGATACGCGCGGCGGTGACCAGACAGAGGCGGGTTTGTGGTTCATCGGTGGAGCGTGGGGGTAAACATCACTAGCCGTCTTCCCGGATCTGGCGTCCGGTGAGTTTCAGAAACAGGTCTTCCAGATTGGCGGGCCGGTGCAGCGTGCGCAGGCCGGGGTGTGCCTCCAGCGCGACCAGCAGCGGATGCGCGTCGCGGGTGTAGAAAAAAACCGTCTCGCCGCTGACTTCCACCCGCGCAGCCAGCCCCGCCAGCGTGGCATCCTGGGCCAGTGCCAGCGCGCCGACGCCATAGACCTCCACCACGTCGGGCTCCAGGTGCTCGGCAATCAGCGCACGGGGGCGCCCTTCGGCGATCTTGCGACCGTGGTCCAGCACCAGCAGGCGGCTGCACAGGCGCTCGGCTTCATCCATGAAGTGCGTGGTCAGCAAGATGCTCTTGCCCTGCTGCAGCAGCAGTTGCAGGCGTTCCCACATCAGGTGGCGGGCTTGCGGGTCGAGCCCGGTGGTGGGCTCGTCCAGCAGCAGCAGGCGCGGGTCATTCACCAGCGCGCGTGCCAGGCTCAGCCGCCGCTTCATGCCGCCGGACAGTTCCCCAGGTTTGGCGTCGGCCTTATGCGACAGCGCGGCAAATTCCAGCAGCTGCGGGATGCGCGCGCGGATGTCTGCATCCTTCATGCCAAAGTAGCGGCCATAGACCAGCAGGTTCTCGGCGCAGGTGAAGTCCGGGTCGAGCGTGTCGAACTGGCTCACCACGCCCAGCCGCGCCTTGATGGCCAGCGCGTCGTGCGGCATCTCCAGCGCCTCGCCATCGCCGCCGAAGTAGCGGATGCGGCCTGCATCCGGCGTTGCCAGCCCCAGCGCCATGCGGATGGTGGTCGTCTTGCCCGCACCGTTGGGGCCGATCACGCCCAGGCACTCGCCGGCATCGATGGCAAAAGAAACGTCGTTCACCACGGTGGTGGCGCCATAGCGTTTGCTCAGGTGGTGGATTTCCAGCAGGGGTGCGCTCATGCAGGCATTTTGCCGGGAACCCGCGGGAGCCGTTGCGCCAGAAGTCCTTTCCACGCCCCTGTACGGGCCGCGGTCGGTAAAATCGCAGCCTTCCTAGCTTTGCGGGCACCCTGTTTTGTCTGAACGCCTTGCGGTGCTGCTGCAGTACCTGATTCCCAAACGACTGCTCACCGAACTCGCCGGCTGGTGCGCCGGCGTCACGGCGCAGGGCTGGACGCGGCGCGTCATCCCCTGGTTCATTCGCCGCTACGGCGTCAACATGGCCGAGGCCGCCAACCCCGACCCGGCCAGCTACCCGACCTTCAACGCGTTTTTCACCCGCGAACTCAAAGCCGGTGTCCGGCCATTGGCCGACAGCGCCTGGGTCTGCCCCGTCGACGGCGCCATCAGCCAGCTCGGCCGCATTCGCGCCGACCAGATTTTCCAGGCCAAGGATCACCAGTACAGCACGCGCGCATTGTTGGGCGGTGACGCCGAACTGGCCGCCCGTTTCCACGACGGCGACTTTGCAACCATCTACCTCAGCCCGAAGGACTATCACCGCATCCACATGCCGTGTGACGGCCGGCTGACGCGCATGATCTACGTGCCGGGCGATCTGTTCTCGGTCAACCCGGCCACCGCGCGCGGCGTGCCGGGCCTGTTTGCGCGCAATGAGCGTGTGGTCTGTGTGTTCGACACGCCGCACGGCCCGTTCGTGAACGTGCTGGTGGGCGCCACCATCGTCGGCAGCATGGCCACCGTCTGGCACGGCGTGGTCAACCCGCCGCGCAGCGCCGACATTCGCGAGTGGCGCTATGACGACGTGCCGATCGAGCTGAAAAAAGGCGACGAGATGGGGCGCTTCCTGCTGGGCTCCACCGTGGTCATGCTCTGGCCGCAGGACACGCTGCACTTTGCCGCCGCGTGGGAGCCCGCCCGGCCGGTGCGTGTGGGCGAGCCGATGGCGTCGCTGTCCAACGACTGACGTCGTCTGGCCGTCGTCGGCCGCCCTCACTCGTGCCGTAGCGCGTCGATCGGGTCCATGCGGGCGGCACGGCGAGCCGGGAAGTAGCCGAACAACACCCCGATGCCCGCCGAGAAAAGGAAGCTCAGCAGATTCACGCCCGGATTGAACACGTAGGGCACATTCATCACCGCGGAGAGCCCGATCGACGCACCGGTCGCGAGCACGATGCCGATCAGGCCGCCGAGCGCAGCGAGCACCACGGCCTCGATCAGGAACTGCAGCAGCACCTCGCGCTCGAGCGCGCCGATGGCCAGTCGCAGGCCGATCTCGCGGGTGCGCTCGGTCACGCTGACCAGCATGATGTTCATGATGCCGATGCCGCCCACCAGCAGGCTCACGGCGGCCACGGCGCCCAGCAGCGTGGTCAGCACCTTGGTTGTGCCCGAAAGTGTGTCGGCCAGTTGTTTGGTGTCGAGTACGTTGAAGTTGTCTTCGTCGCTGTCGGCAAGCTTGCGGCGTTCGCGCAGCAACTGGGTCATGCTGGCCTTGACGCGCGTGGAATCACTGCCATCCGCCATCGACACCAGCAGGTCATTGACCTGGGTGTTACCAGTGATGCGGCGCTGCAGCGTCTTGATCGGGATGAAGACCAGGTCGTCCTGGTCGTTGCCGAACGAACCTTGGCCCTTGGATCCGAGCACAGCGATGACCTCGCACGAAATCTGCTTTACCCGCAATTGGGCACCCAGTGCGGGTGTGGAGCCGAACAGTTCGCGTCGCACGGTCTGACCGATCATGCACACGGCGGCCCCTGAGCGCTGCTCGTCGTCAGAGAACTCCCGACCCTGGGCCAGCGTCCAGTTGCCGATCGTGAGCCAGTCGTTCGTGCTGCCGGTGATGGTGCTGGCCCAGTTGCGACCGTTGGCCACCACCGTGCCGCCCGTGCGCGATTGGGGGGCAGCGGCGGCCACGCCACCGATCTGCGTCGCGATCGCCTCGGCGTCGCCTTCCTTGAAAGCAGGCGCGCTGGAACCGCCGCTGCCCGGTCCCATGCGCTGGCCGGGACGGATTTGCAGGAGGTTGGTGCCCAGCCCCGAGATCTGGTTCTGCACGGCCAGCGTCGCGCCATTGCCCAGCGTGACCATGGTGATCACCGCGCTGACACCGATCACGATGCCCAGGATGGTGAGGAACGAGCGCATCAGGTTGCGCCGGATCGAGCGCAGTGCGAGCAGCAGGGTGTTAACCCACATGATCGGCTCCAGCGTTTGCGTCGATCGCCGATGCCACTTGCAGTCCTGCCGGATGCGGATTGCGCGCGTCACTGGCGACGACACCGTCGACAAAGTGCACGATGCGTCGCGCGTAGGCGGCCATGTCGGCCTCGTGCGTGACCATCAGCACGGTGATGCCCAGGTCGGCATTGAGGTGCCAGAGCAGTTCCATGATTTCCTTGCTGCGGGCGGTGTCGAGGTTACCCGTGGGTTCGTCGGCCAGCAGCACGGCGGGCTCGGTAACGATGGCGCGCGCGATTGCCACTCGCTGCTGCTGGCCGCCCGACAACTCGCTTGGCGTGTGCCGTTCCCAGCCCTTGAGGCCCACCGAGTCCAGCGCGCGCGCGGCCATGGCGTGGCGGCTTGCTGCGGGCTCGCCACGGTAGATCAGCGGTAACTCGACGTTCTCCTGCGCTGAGGTGCGTGCCAGCAGGTTGTAGCCCTGGAACACGAAACCGAGGTAGCGCCGGCGCACCCGGGCGCGCTGATCGCGGCTGAGCGACTGCACCTGGACGCCGTTGAATTCATAGGTGCCGGTGGTCGGGGTATCCAGGCAGCCCAAGGTGTTCATGGCGGTGGATTTGCCCGAGCCGCTGGGCCCCATGATGGCGACGAAATCACCTGCCCGGATGTCCAGATCCACGCCTTTCAGGGCCTGAAAGGCGGTGCTGCCGCTGCCATAGACCTTGGTGATACCGCGCAGACGGATCAGCGGTGGAGCGTGAGGGTCCTCACGCTGCATCATGGTGCGCTGCCCGAACTGCGCTGGTCGGTGATGACGGCCATGCCGGCAGTGAGGCCTTCGCCGCTGACCTCGGTCAAGCGACCGTCGCTGATGCCGGTCTGCACCGGCATGGATACCGCCTGGCCCTCGCGCAGAATCCAGATCCGGCGCGTGCCGGGGGCCTTGGTTTCGGTGCCGGCCACCTTGGTCGTGCTGCTCCTGGGCGGACGCGGCATCATCTTCGACAGGATGCTGCTGTCCGAACTTTTGCCAGCCGCCGATGTCACGGAGGTCGGAACAAAGCGCAGCGCCGTGTTGGGCACCAGCAGCACGCCTTCGCGCTCGGTGGCGATGATGGTGGCCACAGCCGTCATGCCGGGGCGCAGGGCAAGTTCGGCGTTGTTCACATCGAGCGTGGCCACGTAGGTCACCACATTGTTGGTGGTGGTCGAGCCAAAAGCCACGCGCCGGATGGTGGCCGGAAATCGGCGAGACGGGTAGGCGCTCACGGTGAAACTGGCCTTTTGCCCCGCTTTGACCGAGCCCACGTCGGCCTCGTCCACGCTGGCTTCCAGCTTCAGCTGGGTCAGGTTTTCGGCCACCGAGAACAAGGTCACGGCTTGCAGCGAGGCTGCCACCGCGTTGCCCGGATCCACCGATCGCGAGAGCACAACGCCGTCGATCGGCGAGCGGATCGAAGCCTTGGACAGGTTGGTCTCGTCGGTGGACAGGGCGGCCCGGGCCTCGGCCACACTGGCCCGCGCACTGGTTTCGCCGGCCACGGCGCGATCCACGGTGGCGCGGGCGCTGTCCAGTTCGGTGGCAGACGGCACCTTGCCGCCGGACAGTCGCGACACTTCTTCCAAGCGGCCGAGACTGGCTTGAGATTCCTTTACGGTGGCCGTGGTCAGCGCCAGCTGGGCCTGGGCCGCCGCCAGCGCGGCACGCGAGCGCAGCACCTGGTCATCGAGCTTGGCCGTGTCGAGTTCGACCAGCACCTGGCCCTTCTTGATGACGTCGTTCACGTCCACCAGCACCCGCTTGACGGTGCCGGAGAGTTCGCTGCCGATGTTCACCACGCGCGTGGGCATGATGGTGCCGTTGGCCGCGACCGAAAGCGTGAGGTTGCCCTTGCGCACCGCCTCGGTCACGTAGACGGGTGCCGCATTCGACGCCTTCCGGGTCTGCCAGTAGAACAGCCCCGCGGCGGCGGCGGCCAGGACGATGACGCCGATCCACAGCGCCGGACGTCGCCACCAGCGGGGTGCTTGTTCGGTACCCAGCAGCGCCTGCAGATCGGCCGCAGCGGACTTTTCGGCGGTTGGTGGTGCGACGGGGGAGGATGCGGGTTTCGATGCATTCATGGCGAAGGTGTCAATCCAGTGGCCGCGTGGCGGTCAGGGTGTGGCGGCGTCGAGGTCAGGCGTCCAGCCGCCGCCCAGGGCCTTGTAAAGGCGAACATGGTCGGCGCTGAGACTGGCGCGCGTACTTTCCACGCCATCCTGGGTGTTGAGCAGGGTGCGCTTGGTTTCCAGCACGGTGCGAAAGTCGATCAGTCCGCTGCCGTAGCGCTGGCGGGCCAGCAATTCCGCGTTGGCTGCGGCGTTGGCTGCGGCCTGCAGCCGGGCCAGCCGCTCGCGGTTGCCCTGCAGGGACACCAGTGCGTCCTCGACATCTTTCAGCGCCGTGAGCACCGTGGCCTGGTAGTTGACCCGCGCCTGCTCCAGCGTGGCTTCCTGGGACCGTACCTGGGCCTGGATCGCGCCGCCGTCAAACAGCGGCACGGAAATGCTGCCCAGCAAAGCGCTGACCGCCGAGGCGCCGTTGGTCAGCGTGCCCAGCGTCATCGCGCGCAGGCCCAGCGCGCCGCTGATCCTGAAGCTGGGGTAACGCGCGGCGTCGGCCGCGGACAAGAGGGACAGCGCCGAACGGATGCGCGCTTCGGCGGCGCGCACGTCGGGTCGCTGGCGCAAGGTGTCCGCTGGCAGGGCCAGGGCCAGAGAACCATCGGCCTGCGGGACCGGTGCAGCATCGGCCAGCGAGGACTGCAATGCGCCGGGAGGCTGGCCCGTCAGCACGGACAGGCTGCTGATGGACTGCGTCAGACTGGTTTCCGTCGCGATGATGGCAGCCTGGGTCTGCTCACTGGCGGATACGGCCTGTTCCACGTCGAGCGAGGTCGTCAGGCCCGCCTGGACGCGCCAGCGCGTGATCTGAAGGGTTTCATTCAGGCTGTCCAGGTTGCTGCGCGCAATCACCAGCCGTGCCTGCAGGCTGCGCACCTCGATATAGGTCACCGCGACTTCGGCGGCCATGGAGACCTGCACGCTGGCCAGGCTGGCACTGGCGGCCTGGACATCCGACTCGGCGGCGTTCAGCGCGCTTCGGTTGGCGCCAAAAATGTCGGGCTCCCAGCTCGCGTCCAGGCTGGCGCTGTAGCTGTCGCTGGCGATGTTGCCGCCGGTGGTGTTGCGCTGCCCCGCGACGGACCCGCTGACATTGGGCAGCAAGGGCGCGACCCGCGCGTCGCGCTGGGCACGGGCCTGGCGCAACGCCGCCTGGGCGCTGCGCACGTCGGTATTGGCATTGAGCGCCTGCGAGACAAGGGCGGAGAGCTGCGGGTCATGAAAACGCTGCCACCACAGGGCGAGCGAGGTCGGGGGCTGATCGGGTGCTGCCGGGTGGGCGTCGGCGAACCAGGCCGTCGGCACCGGCGCGAGAGGTGTTGCGGTGTCAGGGCTTGTCAGCGAGGCGCAGCCGCTCAGGGCGGCGATGGGCAGTGCTGCCAGCCAGAGCATGGAAGGTCTGGGCGCGCATTGGTTTCGGCGTCGGGCGGACTGGGACAGAATCATGGTGCTGTTTCGCACAAGCGCCTGCAGGATGATGGCGCCAGTGGATCGTGGACCATTTTGTACGCATGTCTGCCCGGCTCTTTGTGCGGTGCAACACAGATCGGTAAATTTGGGTAAAGACCGCGGGCGATGGCCGGCGCGACGCCTTACTGGAACGCCACCTCGGCAAAGCTGCGCAGCTTTCGGCTGTGCAGCTTGTCCACGCCGGCTTCGCGCAGCCGTTCCACGGTTTTCAGGCCGATCAGCAGGTGCTGGTTCACGCGCTCGCGGTAGAAGTGGTTGGCCATGCCGGGCAGCTTGATCTCGCCGTGCAGTGGTTTGTCTGACACGCACAGCAGCGTGCCGTAGGGCACACGAAAGCGGAAGCCGTTGGCGGCGATGGTCGCGCTTTCCATGTCCAATGCGATGGCCCGGCTCTGGCTGAAGCGGCGCTGCGGCGTGTTGTCGGGCAGCAATTCCCAGTTGCGGTTGTCTGTAGAAGCCACGGTGCCGGTTCGCAGCACCCGCTTGAGGGCATGCCCGGTCAGTTGTGTGACCTCGGTCACCGCGGACTCCAGCGCCACCTGCACCTCCGCCAGCGCCGGGATCGGCACCCACAGCGGCAGTTCTTCGTCCAGCACATGGTCTTCGCGCACATAGCCGTGGGCCAGCACGTAGTCGCCCAGTTGCTGGCTGTTGCGCAGGCCGGCGCAGTGGCCCAGCATGATCCAGGCGTGCGGTCGCAGCACGGCGATGTGGTCGGTGATGGTCTTGGCGTTGGCCGGCCCGACGCCGATGTTCACCATCGTGATGCCGGTGCGATCCTTGCGCATCAGATGGTAGGCGGGCATCTGCGGAAGCCTTGGAGGCGGAGTATTGCCCCCACGGTCGCTCACTTCGTGTGCTTCCTGCCCCCCGAGGGGGCCGTGTTCCGCCTTGGGGCGGCCCGGCGGCGGACCGTTCCCCAGCGCGTCGATGGCCTGGGCGGGCAAACCCACCCGCCGCGTCACCACGTTGCGCGGCTCGACGAAAGCGACGTACTCGCTCGCCGGGTCAGCCATGGCGGCGTGACCCAGCGCGATGAATTCGTCGATGTAGAACTGGTAGTTGGTGAACAGCACAAAGTTCTGGAACCACTCGGGCGCGGTGCCGGTGTAGTGGCGCAGGCGCTGCAGCGAGTAGTCCACCCGCGGCGCGGTGAACAGCGCCAGCGGCTGAGCCTCGCCGGCGCGCGGCTGGTGCGTGCCATTGGCGATGCCGTCGTCCATCGCGGCCAGGTCGGGCAGGTCGAACACGTCGCGCATCAGCTGGCGGCGCTCGGCGCTCATCGAGCCTTCCACGTGGTCGTGCTCGGCAAAGCTGAAATGCACCGGAATCGGGTGCGTACTGGTGCCCACCTCAATCTCGGCGCGGTGATTGGCCAGCAGCAGCCGGAACTGCTCCAGGTAATAGGCGGCGTACAGGTCGGGGCGCGTGAGCGTGGTTTCAAAACGGCCGGTGCCGGCGACGAAGCCGAAGCTCAGGCGCGAGTCGGCGTGCGACAGCGAATCGCTGTGGATGCGCACATAGGGGTAACAGGCGCGCTGGCGCTGCGGTGGTGCGCCGGGGGCGCTGTCATCTTCGCCGGCCACGAAGCGGCGCATGGCTTCGCGCAGGTGCCCGATGCTGGCGTTGTAGATGGTCTGCACTTGCGCCAGTGCGGCGGCGGCGTCGGTGAAGCGGGTGGGGGCGATGAATTCGGGCATGTGGGGCATGTGCACATTGTCCACGCGGCCTGTGACAACCGGGCGACCCCCTGGACTCGGCAGACCGGTACCCCTGTCCCTTCTTTTTGACAAATTCACAGTCAAATCATCAACATCCCAGCGTCAAATGGATATTTGTTGCTATGAAAGGAGTAGTTTTAGGGGCTGCAGCGCCGGGTGCCGATAATCGGGAATGACTTCTCTTTCCGCGCCTTCCTCTCCCCCTGCCGCTGATACGACGGAATTCAGCCGCCTGCCGCTGTCGCCGGCGGTGCTGGCCAATCTGCAGCAGCTGGGCTATCTGACCATGACGCCGATCCAGGCGGCCAGCCTGCCGGCGGCCCTGCTGGGCAAGGACCTGATCGCCCAGGCCAGCACCGGCAGCGGCAAGACGGCGGCGTTTGCACTGCCGCTGCTGGCCAACTTGAACCCGCGCCGCTTTGCCGTGCAATCGCTGGTGCTGTGCCCCACGCGCGAACTGGCCGACCAGGTGACGACGGAGATCCGGCGCCTGGCGCGGGCCGAGGACAACATCAAGGTCGTCACGCTGTGCGGCGGCGTGCCGCTGCGCGGGCAGCTGGCCACGCTGGAACATGGCGCGCACATCGTGGTGGGCACGCCGGGCCGGGTGATGGACCACCTGGCGCGCGCCAGCCTGCAGCTCGACGCCCTGAACACGCTGGTGCTGGACGAGGCCGACCGCATGCTGGACATGGGCTTTTTCGACGACATCGTCACCGTCGCGCGCCAGTGCCCGGCCGAGCGCCAGACGCTGCTGTTCTCGGCCACCTACCCGGAAGGCATCGCGAAGCTGGCGAGCCAGTTCATGCGCAACCCGCAGACGGTGAAGGTGCAGGCCCAGCACTCGGCGGCGCAGATCGAGCAGCGCTGGTACGAGGTGAAAGACAGCGAGCGCCTGCACGCGGTAAGCCTGCTGCTCAACCATTTCCGACCGGCCAGCACGCTGGCGTTCTGCAACACCAAGGCGCAGTGCCGCGATCTGGTGGGTGTGCTGCAGGCGCAGGGCTTCTCGGCGCTGGCGTTGTTTGGCGAACTGGAGCAGCGCGAGCGCGACCAGGTGCTGGTGCGCTTTGCCAACCGAAGCTGTTCGGTGCTGGTGGCCACCGATGTGGCGGCGCGCGGGCTGGATATTGCCAACCTCGCCGCCGTCATCAACGTGGATGTCACGCCCGACCCCGAGGTGCACATCCACCGCATCGGCCGCACCGGCCGGGCGGGCGAGAGCGGTCTGGCCCTGAACCTGGTCAGCATGCCGGAAATGGGCTATGTGGGCCGCATCGAGCAGCTGCAGGGCCGCGAATCGGTCTGGCATCCGCTGAGCGAGCTGACGTCAACCGACCCTGGCACCAATGACCCGCTGGTGCCGCCGATGATCACGCTGCATATCCAGGGCGGCCGCAAGGAAAAAATCCGCCCTGGCGACGTGCTGGGCGCGCTGACGGCTGACCTGGGCTACACCCGCGAGCAGGTGGGCAAGATCAATGTCAATGAATGGTCCACCTATGTGGCGGTGGACCGCGCCATCGCGTACCAGGCCGCAAGCCGCCTGAATGCCGGGCGCATCAAGGGCAAGAGCGTGAAGGTCCGGGTGCTGGAGGGGGTCGAGGTTGATTGAAGGTCAAATGGCAATGATTTTGACCCCCATCCAGCGTCAAATGGACGTTTGTTGCTATTGATCGGGGATTGATGCCGACGGATGCCGGCGGCCCCGATCAACTGCTTCGGGGCTTGTCCAGCAGCACCTTCAACTCGCCGCGATCAATCAGGGCCTGCAATTCGCCGGCGCCGCCGATCAGCGTGCCTTTGACGAACACCATCGGAAACGTCGGCCAGCCGGTCCACATCTTCAGTGCATTTCGGTCACGCCAGCTGTTCAGGTAGCTGCCGTATTCCAGGTAGGTGCAGGGCACACCTGCGGTATTCAGCAAAGCGCGGGCCTTTTTGGGAAACGGGTTCATTGCCATGCCGACCACCACCACATCGTGCTGGCGGATGGCCGTCATCACTTCCTGCACCAGGGTCTGGCGCGAACCGGCCACCTTGTCACGGATGGCGGGGTGCATGTGACTTTCGTCGAGTATGGGGCGGGGCATGGTGATCTTGCGGGTTCGGGGTGAGCGGGCGGTTATTGCGGCGTGACGACGGCGCTCTCGCCGTTGCCCTGGATGTAGACGCGCTGGCCCACGCGCAGAGCGGGGTTGGTCGGCTGCGTGATGGCCACCAGCACACCGGAGCTGGTGCGCACCATGATCTGCTGGGCAGGAATCGGCTGGTCATTGCGCTTTTGCACCTCGTTGCCGACCACCGCGCCACCAATGGCGCCTGCCACCATGGCCACGTCGCGGCCGGTTCCGCCGCCGATCAGGCTGCCGATGCCGACACCCGCCAGGCCACCCAGGATGGCACCGACGCCCGCGTGCTGGTTGGTGGCGATCTGGGTCGGCGTGATCTGCTCGATCACGCCGCGGCGCACCTCCACCGGCGGCGGTGGCATAGGCGTGGCGCAGGCGGTCAGCAGCAGCACCAGTGTGGCGGCAGCGACGAGGCGGGTGTGGATGGTTTTCAACATGGGTGACTCCTTAGTGGTTGCAATTAGAGAGAGAGAGAGCGGATGGCGGGGATCCCGTTTGACGCGATCCCTTGAAACTGAAAAGTCAGGTCGATTTTGCATCGGAGCTCGGCACCGGTCCGGGAAGCCTGTCAACGTGCCCCTTCAAGCTGGGCAATCAGTTGCCGGATCGAGCGGTCATCGGGGAAAACCAGTGCCGCCTTGCGGGCGTAGACCAGCGCGGCGGCGTTGTCGCCGGACTCGCGGTTGATCGAGATCAACGCGCTCAGGATATCCCGGTCACCGGGGTGGCGTTCCAGCGCTTTCTTCAGCTCGGTCAGCGCCAGCGCGCGCTGACCCGAGGAATTCAGCGCAATGGCATGCACGTAGGCGTATCGCGCGTTGTCCGGCGCCAGCTGCGCGGCCAGGCGCAGCTCGGCCAGGGCTGCGGGTGATTGACCCTCGCGAACCAGCAAAAGCCCCAACGCATAATGCAGTTCGGCGGACTTGGGCAGCTTCTTCAAGCCCTCTCGCAACACGTTTCCACCCTCGGCGTCGCGGCCGCTCTGCCGATAGGCGTCAGCGAGGTTGAGCCAGGCGCCGACCAGTCCGGGGTCCATGCTGATCGCCCGCTGGTAGGACCTGACCGCATCGTCGGCACGACCCTGGCGCATGTACAGATTGCCCAGCGTCACATTGGACGAGGGCCAGTCGGCGTCGATCAGCAGGCTGTCCACGTATTCCTTCAGCGCCCGCGTGCGTGCTTCGCGGGCAGGCACCGGCAACTGCGCCTCGGGCACGTCCGCCAACAGCCGGGCGGCTTCGATGCGCACGCCGAGCACCGGGTCGGTCAGCAGCGGTGCGGCCGCCTGCACCCGAGCGGCGGGGTCGAACGGGTCCATCGATTCGAGCGCGGCCACGCGCAGCGCGGGGTCCACGTTTTGCAGCAGCTTCTGGATCACCGGGAAAGAATCGGGCTGCAGATGCGGCTGCGCCAGCGTCAGCGCAGTGGCCCTTATCACGGCCGGCTGCGCCGGGTTGTCGGCCAGCGCCAGCACAGACGGCAGCGCCGCCGCGCCCAGCGTGGCGCCGGCGTGCAGCGTGGTGCCGGTCTGCGCCCGGCTGCGCCAGGCCGGGCCGTACCACTGGTCCATCGCCGCAGCCGCCCATTGCGGCTTCTTGTCGGTGTGGCACTGGGTGCAGGCGTTCGGGCTGCCCAGTTTGTCCGACAGGTCGGGGCGTGGCACGCGGATGGCGTGGTCGCGCCGTGCGTCGACCACCATGTAGTTCTGCTCGGGCATGTGGCAGGCCACGCATTCGGCGCCCTTGCTGCCGGGTTTGTGGCCGCTGTGCTTCTCGGTATCGAACTTCGCGGCGTTGTGGCAGCGTGCACACAAGTTGTTGCCCTCGGCGCGCAGTTTCAGGCTGTGCGCGTCGTGGCAGTCCATGCAGGTCACGCCGCGCTGGCTCATCTTGCTCTGCAGGTATGAGCCCCAGACGAACACCTCTTCACGCTGCTGGCCGTCGGCGTGGTAGTTGGGTGCGGTCAGCATCGCCAGACGATGGGTTTCCTGCAGTGGCGCGCCCACCGGGCCGTGTTCAGCCAGCGTCGAGCGACGGGCGTGGCAGGCGGCACAGGTGTTCATCGCGGCCGGGTCGGCAGGTTTGGCGCGCTGCGCATAGGTGGCGTCGCCCGGCGGGAATATCCAGGCTTCCTGCCAGTCGGACCTGAGTGGTGTCAGGCCCTTGTCGGTGCCGGGCGCAGCTGCGCCTTTGGCCTTGGCCGCCCATTCCACGTGCTTCGAGCCAGGGCCGTGGCAGCTCTCGCAGGCCACGTTGATCTCGCTGAAGGTGGTCTTGTAACTGTCGGTGCCGGCATCGTAGCCCTTGCGCAGGTTGGTGGAATGGCAGGCCGCGCATTGCAGGTTCCAGTTCTGGTAGCGGCCTGTCCAGTGCAGCGCGTTCTGGTAATCCAGCTTTTCCTGCGGCAGCACGTGAAACCAGCGCTGGCCGCCTTGCTCCTTGCTTCGCGTGTCCCATGCCACCGGCAACATCTGGTAGCGCCCGCCGGGAAAGGCCACCATGTACTGCTGCAGTGGCCAGACACCGAAGGTGCGGCTGATTTCAAAATCGGCCAGCTTGCCGTCAGGCCCGTCGGTGCGGACCATGAACTTGCCGTCGCGCCTGAAGAAGGTGGTCTCGACGCCGAAATGCCGAAATTTCGTGTCGTTGAAGTCGCCCAGCACCGTGGCGTCGGTGGCTTCCTGCATCGCCAGGTCGTGGTGCGAGCCTTTCCACGCCTTGAACTCGTCCGTGTGACAGGTGCTGCAGGTCGCGGAGCCGACATAGCTGGCATCGCGTTGCAGAACCGATGGCGCCGGGCCGGTGGCGGTCGCTGCAGGTGGCGGTGCCTCGGTGCCACGCATCAGCCACCACGCCAGAGCAGCCAGCACAGCAATGGCGGCCAACACCATCCCGATGAACCGTTGGCGCCCCACCGAAGCGGGTTTTTCAGATGCCCCAGCGCTATCCGTCATGGGGCGCTCGACCGGCGCCGGGACTGCCGATGCGGCTTTGGCTGCTTTCGCGCTTTTTCTGGATTTGCTCAACGTTTGGGGGCCTATTAGGGTTGCCGGCGATTGCCTGCCGGCACAGGTCGTCATTATCCGATAGAGTGGAATGGCAGCGTCTACCCCAAGTGCCAGCCGTTGGCATGAGCCCGCAACGGCAGGCATCCGTGATGTGCCCGGTTGGTCGGTTATGGGTCGCGGCAGTTCTCGGACGAGGACGCAGTACGCTCAAACCTTGCCGAACCATTTGCCGAGCGCTTTGCGGGCTGGCGCAGCGAGCCCGTAAACTGGCGACCGATGCACTTTTTCATTGAGCCTCGGAGAATTTTTCCCCGTTCCCATTCGTGGAAAGCTGGATTCGCTCCATGAACCAGTGCGCCTTTTCGATATCGCCGTGGCAGGCGCTGAGGGCGCTCACGGTGCGCGTCGCGACCCTGAGGCTCTTCATGGGCCTGCTTTCTGCGGCGGTGCCAGCATGGGCGGTTCAGAAACCCGTCAACGTCCTGGTGTTGTACTCCAACGGGCGCCTGTTGCCGGCGAATATCGAAGTGGATCGGGGTCTGCGAGATGTCGTGACAAGCCAGGGCGAACGGCCGGTCCTGCTTTTCGACGAATTTCTCGACACCCCCCAATTTGAGGGGCCCGCCTATGTCGAGCTGCTGGGCACCTATTTGCGGGGCAAATACGCGGAACACCGGCCGGATGTGGTTGTGGCGGGCGGGCGCGAGGCGCTGACTTTCTGCCTGCAGCAATGCCCGACGTTGTTTCCGGGCGTCCGCATCGTTCACATCGGTGCTTCCCGCTCTATCATGGAAGAGCTGGGGTTGCCGAAGTCCGACGTGCTTGGCACGCCGATTGACTATGACTTCGCTGGCACCATCGAATGGGCACTTCGCTGGCATCCGCAAGCCCGGCACTTGCTGCTGGTCACGGGTACCAGCCCGCTGGATCGCCAATGGGAAAGCCGTCTGCGCAAAGAAGTGCGGCGTTTCAGCGGGCGCGTTGCCATCGAGTTCCTGGCCGGTCTGTCGACTGCCGAAGTCCTGAGACGCCTGGGCGCCTTGCGGCCCGATACCGTCGTGTTCAGCCCTGGCTACTATGTTGACGGCGACGGCCATCACCAGACGCCGCAGGAGTCTGTCAAGGCGATGGCGCAGGCGTCGGGCGCGCCGGTATACGGGCCGTTCAACACCTTCATCGGCACTGGCGCGGTTGGCGGCGTCATGGTGGACTTCTACGCCATGGGGCGTCGGGCCGGTCAGCAAGTCAATGCCGTGTTGGCCGGTCATTTGCCGGTCGCGACGGACCCGAGCGAGATCGTGCCCAACTCGCTGAACGTTGACTGGCGCCAGATCCAGCGCTGGGGCATCGACCGGGCATCCATTCCCGGGGATGTGGTTGTCCATTTCAGGGAGCCGACGCTCTGGGAGGCCTACGCCCGTGAAATTCTGATCGCGGTTGCAGTATTTTTGGTCCAAGGTGCACTGATCGTCGGACTTTTCGTTGAACGCCGCCGCCGTTTGGCAGCGGTCCGCGCCGAACACAAGCAGCGTTTCGAGCTCGTGCGCGCGTCACGTTTAGCCGTGGTGGGCGAACTGGCTGGCGCGATTGCACATGAGATCAACCAACCGTTGGGTGCAATCCTCAGCAATGCCGAAGCTGCCGAACTGATGCTGGAGTCGGGCATGCACCGAACCGACGAGATTCGCCAGATACTGGCGGACATCCGCCTCGATGACCTGCGCGCCAGCGAAGTCATTCTTCGGGTGCGCGCCTTGCTGTCCAAGCATCAAATGGTGCACCAGCGCCTGGACCTGAACGAAGTGGTGTCCGATGTGGAGCGGATCCTGCGCGCCGAAGCGCGAAGGCGCAATGCGAACCTGGACATCCGTCTCCCGGCGACGCCAGCGATGATGGTGGGTGACCGGATCCAGATCCAGCAGATCCTGATCAATTTGGTGCTGAACGCGTTGGACGCAATCGAAGGCCTGCCCGAGTCCCGGCGCACCGTGACGGTCAGCGTCGAAAATGCAGAGGGCCGCGTCCGCCTGGCGGTGCAGGATCGGGGCGCTGGGGTCGGGTCGGAGCATCTTCCGCGCCTCTTCGAATCTTTCTTCACGACCAAATCGAGCGGAATGGGACTCGGCTTGCCGATCGTGCGCACCCTGGTCGATGCGCACGGCGGCAGCGTCACGGCGGATCGTGACGTCGCAGAGGGCGCGGTGTTTCGTGTGGAATTTCCCGCCGCCGACGCTATCGACAAAGGCTTGAAGAGTCAGACATGAGCGACATCCCTCTGATCCACATCGTCGATGACGACGATTCACTGCGCAGCGCCTTGCTTCGCCTGCTGAACGCGGCCGGTTTTGAGGCGCGCGGCTACGCCTCGGCGGGCGAGTTCCTCTTGCACCCGGCGCCGGATCGTCCCGGTTGCCTGCTGCTTGACGTGCGCATGCCCGGCCCGTCAGGACTCGATTTGCAGGCAGCATTGCCGAACCATGGCGTGAATCTGCCGGTGATCTTCATGACGGGCCATGCCGATGTGCCCTCCAGCGTGCGGGCCATGAAGGCCGGCGCCGTCGACTTTCTGGAAAAACCGGTCCAGCGCCAGAGCCTGCTGGAAGCCATCGGACGCGCGCTTGCGCTGAACGAACGACAACGTGCCGCGCGCGATGAAGAAGACCGAATACGTGCGGGCTATGCCCTTTTGACGGAGCGGGAGAAGGCGGTTTTCGAACACGTTGTCGCTGGTCAACTCAACAAGCAGATCGCCGACGCGCTGGATGTGTCGGAGCGGACCGTCAAGGGATTGCGTGCGCGAGTCATGGAGAAGCTGGGCGCGAGTTCGCCGGCGGAGCTCGGTGTGCTGGCCGAACGGCTGCGCCACCTGCGCGAAAGGTAGCGGGGCTTGCCCTTTTGGGCAAGCTCGATTGCACCTTTTCCTGGCGTGCTACCAGCGTTTCGGGGTGAAGATCAAAAGGGTAAGATGTTTTCGTGGATGCGCGGAACGGTTTGACCTTCGCCGCGTTGCGGGCAAGGGTTCCTTTGAAGAGACCGCCGTGCGGGACAGCCAGTCCTTGCAGGACGGCAGGAACCAAGCCACTACTACTGGAGGAGAAAAGAGATGAAACTGAAACGCATGTTTGTCTTGCTGACAGCCATGGCAGGCCTCGGCTTCGGTGCGGCGTCGCCGGCGCTCGCGCAGGCGCCGGCCAAGAAGCCCAACATCCTCTTCATCGTGTCCGACGACACGGGCTTTGGAGACCTCGGTCCGTATGGTGGCGGCGAAGGTCGCGGCATGCCCACCCCGAGCATTGACAAGATGGCCAGCGAAGGCATGACCTTCTTTTCGTTCTATGCACAACCGAGCTGCACGCCCGGTCGTGCAGCGATGCAGACAGGCCGCATACCCAACCGCAGTGGCATGACCACGGTGGCTTTCCAGGGCCAAGGCGGTGGCCTGCCGGCTGCTGAATGGACACTGGCATCGGTGCTCAAGCAAGGGGGCTACCAGACCTACTTCACTGGCAAGTGGCATCTGGGCGAGGCCGACTATGCGCTGCCCAATGCGCAAGGCTATGACGAAATGAAATACGTCGGCCTGTACCACCTGAATGCCTACACCTATGGCGACCCGACCTGGTTCCCGGACATGGACCCGGAGCTTCGCGAGATGTTCCAGAAAGTGACCAAGGGCGCGCTTTCTGGCAAAGCGGGTCAGAAACCGGTTGAAGACTTCAAGATCAACGGCCAGTATGTCAATGAACCTGGCAAACCCGTCACCTTGCACGGCGTCACCTACCCCGACGGCGTGGTCGGCATTCCCTTCTTTGACAGCTATGTCGAAAAGGCAGCGATCGAGTTTCTCGACAAAGCGGCCAAAGATCCCTCCAAGCCTTTCTACATCAACGTGAACTTCATGAAGGTGCACCAGCCCAATATGCCGGCGCCGGAGTTCAAGCTCAAGTCAATGTCCAAGACCAACTACGCTGACTCAATGGTGGAACTTGACACGCGCATCGGCCGCATCATGGACAAGCTGCGCGCACTGGGCATGGACAAGAACACGCTGGTGGTCTACACGACGGACAATGGTGCCTGGCAGGACGTCTACCCCGACGCCGGCTACACACCGTTCCGCGGTACCAAGGGCACCGTGCGTGAGGGCGGTAACCGGGTGCCGGCCATTGCGGTCTGGCCGGGCAAGATCAAGCCGGCTACGCGCAACCATGACATCGTTGGCGGTCTGGACATGATGGCCACTTTTGCATCCATCGGTGGTGTGAAGCTGCCCGAGAAGGATCGGGAAGGACAGCCCATCATTTTTGACAGCTTTGACATCTCTCCGGTGCTGTTCGGCACGGGCCCGAACCCGCGCAAGTCCTGGTTCTACTTTACTGAAAACGAACTCTCGCCTGGCGCCGTTCGTTTAGGCAAGTTCAAGGCCGTGTTCAACCTGCGCGGAGACGACGGCCAGGCGACCGGCGGGCTTGCGGTTGACACCAATCTGGGCTGGAAGGGCGCTGAAAAGTACGTGGCTACCGTGCCCCAGATCTTCGATCTGTGGCAAGACCCGCAGGAGCGCTACGACATATTCATGAACAACTACACCGAACGCACCTGGACCTTGGTGCCGATCGGGCAGACGGTCACGGAGTTGATGAAGACCTATGTGAAGTACCCGCCGCGCAAGCTGCAGAGCGTGGGTTACGACGGGCCGATCGAAATATCCAGGTATCAGAAATTCCAGTACGTGCGCGAAATGCTCATGAAGGACGGCATCAACATCCCGTTGCCAACCGGTAACTGATCCCTGCCCAGCGGATGCCCGATGGCGGGCATCTTCTGCAGATATAGCGGCCGGTCTTGCGCTTTGCAGGCCGGCTGCTTTGTTGGCAGTGTCCCGGCTGAACGCTTTGCGGGCCTCTCGTCGGGGTCGTCGCATCAGGTCGGGGTCTGCAATCCTGTCTCGGAACTCACCCTCAATCGGAGATACCCTGTGAATGCCCAACACTCCGGATTCGCATGGACCCGCCGCCGCTGGCTCGCTGCCATCGGTGTGTCACTCGCGCTGTCAGCTTGCGCGCCGATGCAAAGCAGCGCCCCGTCGGGCGCGGATCCGCTGCCGTCGTGGACCGCAGGCCCGGCAAAACAGCGCATCGTCGACTTTGTTCAGGCGGTGACCAAGGACGGCGGCAAGGATTACGTGGCGCCGGCCGACCGCATCGCGACCTTCGACAACGACGGCACGCTGTGGCTGGAATACCCGATATATACCCAGGTGAGGTTCGTCTTCGATCGCATCAAGGCGCTCGCCCCACAGCATCCGGCGTGGAAGGACAAGGAGCCGTTCAAGTCCGCGATCGCCGGTGACATCAAGGGCGTGATGGCCTCGGGTGAAAAGGGGATTGTTGAAATGCTGCTCGCGGCGCAAGGGGGCACAACCGGGGACTTCGCGATCGTCGTCAACGACTGGCTGGTCAAGGCCCAGGATCCGCGATTCAAGCGAACCTTCGACCAGCTCACCTACCAGCCGATGCAGGAGGTGCTGCGATACCTGCGAAGAAATGGGTTCCGCACCTACATCTCCTCTGGCGGTTCGGTGGAGTTCATGCGGCCTTTCACCGAACGTGTCTACGGCATTCCGCCGGAACAGGTGGTCGGCACGCGGCAAAAGCTGTTGTATGAAGTGAAGGACAATCGGGGTGTGCTCGTCATGCAGCCGCAGATCGAGCACGTCAACGACGGTGCCGGCAAGCCGGTGGGGATTGAGGTGCTGGTCGGGCGTCGGCCCATCGCCGCATTTGGCAACTCCGACGGTGACCTCGCGATGCTGCAATACGCCACCACCGGGCCGGGCATGCGGCTGGGCATGATCGTCCATCACGACGACGCCGTCCGCGAGTACGCGTACGACCGCACTTCACCGGTCGGCAAGCTGGACAAGGGGCTGGATCAGTACAAGGCTGCTGGCTGGACGCTGATCAGCATGAAGAACGACTGGAAGAAAATTTTCGCTTTCGAGTGATGGTTGTACCGGCACCGAAGTGCCAATCGGCCGGGGGCGGCAGGGGCACAGCCTGCCAACCGTACACCGCGCAAACCGTAGCGCGCTTGTTGCCGAAACCCGGTACCGTCGGCCGGGCGTTCTTTTTCAGGGCTTCAGCAAGCTCTTCAGCTTGTTCACCGCCTGGGCCGACTGGTCGGTGCACACGGTCACGCCGGCGGCGGTCAGGTCCGCGTTCATGCGGCTGCGCATCTGGGCAGCCTGCGTCAGCGGGCCCTTGCGCGAGATTTCAATGAAGCGCTCGCCGCCAGGCAACTCGGAGATGTCCACCACGTAAGGTTTGGCGGCATAGCTGCTGACGCGCGTGGGTCCGAGCGCGCGCAGACCGACGGGCAGCGGCCAGACTCCCGGCACCGATTGCAGATAGCGTACCTGAGCCTCGCTCAGGGCATCGGCCACCGGCGCATGTCCGCCGGCCAGTTGCGCAGCCTGCGCGGCGCTGACCGTGCGCGACAGCGACAACGCGCCGGCGATGCGCTCGCCGTGGGCGTCGTATTCACATTTGCCTTCGCCGGCCGGCAGCACGCCTGGCGCCAGTTGAGCGCAGTCCTGATCGGCAGCCTTCAGTGTCAGTTCGGCGCCCTTCTTGTTCGGCCGTAGCCGGATGCGCAATCCCTTGTTGAACAGGCTGAGCGACGCATCGTCAAAAAGCCAGACATCGGACGGCGCACCGGTGGACTTCAGGCGCAAGGCCTCGATGGTTTGCTCGGGCGACCCACACAGGCTGGCCTGGACGTCAACGCGGGGCGCTGCCGGCTTCTTGTCGCTGCCCATGGCGGGCATCGTGAGCAGGGCGAGCAGCAACAGTGAAGGGATTCGGGGCAGGGCGGCGTTACTTTGCAGGATGACGGTCATGGCAGATCGGGTCGGGTTGGTCGCGACAGGCAGTGCGAATCCAGTTGAAGCCTATTGTGCGATTGCGGCGGGTCTTGCGTCAAAGCTGCCACCCAGCGCCAGGTGCAGCTGGATGCGGTTGATGCGCTGGGCGGCGCGGGCACGCACCACCACTTCCTGATTGCCCAGCTGCTCGGCCTGCAGACGAGAAACCCACAATATGTCTCGCTGACCTGCCTTGAACTGGATGGTGGCGATGCGCACGGCCTCCCCGCGATCGGCCAGTGCTCGTTCATCGTAGGGAATCCGGTTCAGCAGGTACTGCTCGCTGGCCAGCGCGTTTTCCACTTCCCGAAAAGCCGTCAGGCTCTGGCCGCCGAAGCGCGCCACGGCCTGCGCCTGTTCGGCCGTGGCGATGGCGATGCGGGCACGCAAGGCACCTCCTTCGTATATCGGGATCGAAAGGCCGACCTGCGCGGCGGCCAGCCAGGGGTTCAGGCCCAGCAGTGCCAGCAATCCGCTGCCCACGCGCCCGCCCTGGGCAGTCAGTGAAACATCGGGCAGCAGCGCCAGTTGCGCTGCCTCCTGCTGGCGGAACGCGGCCAGCACGGCGCTTTGCGCGGCCAGCAGATCGGGGCGGCGCTCCAGCAGCGTGGCGGGCAAACCCGCCGCCACCGGCGGTGGCAACGGCGCGAAGCGGTTCGCGACACTGATCTCGGCGGACGGGTAGCGGCCGATCAGGGTTTCGAGCGACCGACGCACTTCGGCTGCGGCTTGTTGCGCGGTCAGAAGACCGCTTTGTGCGCTTTGCAGTCTGGCCCGGACGTCCACCAGGTTCATGTCCGAATCCTTGCCGGCCGCGCGCCGCTGCTGCACCAGCGCCAGCAGCCGCTCATAGATGGCGACCGCCTCGCCGGCCAGCTCAACCAGCTGCTGCGATTCGGTGGCCAGGTACCACAGCTTGGCGGTTGTCGCGGCCAGCGACTGGCGGGCATAAGCGTAGTCCAGCGCAACAGCCTCGGCGCTGGCCTGGGCGCCAGCGGTCTGCGCGCGCACCCGGCCCCAGATGTCGACCTCCCAGGCCACGCCAAGTGCGCCAAAGCTGCTGTTGAAGCTGCCGTTGTCACGGTCCTGGCGGGCGGTTGCGCCCAGTTGTGCGCCCACCTGCGGTTGCAGGCGGGCACCGACCACCTTGACCGCCTCGCGCGCCGCTTCGACCCGGGCTGCGGCCTGGCGCAAATCGGGGTTGTGGGCCAGGGCTTCGGCCACGATGACTTCCAGCGCCGGGTCTTGCAGGGCTTTGAGCCAATCGTCGGCCACCGCAACGTGCTGTGCACCTGCCGCCCAGGTCGTTGGCACACGGGTATTGGCCGGCAGCGCCTGTGCGACCAAGTCCGCGTGCTGAGGGGGGGTCGACAGCGCGCAACCGCCGAGCAGCAGGGTGATGGCCGCCGGGCCGCACCGGCCGAAGCGGAGCAGAACCCGGGATACGGTAGCGGGCATCGGAAGAAGACTGCGGCGCATCAGAAGTTGAACGGATACAGCCAGTTGAACCAGGTATAGGTGCGGATGCCGATCTTGCGCAGCACGGAAAAGCCGCTGTCCGGGTGGGTGTAGACCGCAGCTCGGCCCTGCGTGCCCAGCGGGAACAGGCTCTGATCCGGGTCATCGATGCGGATCGCCACCGCGAACTGCCCTTGCGGCACTTCGGGGCTCATCGCCTGGAAGTTGGGCAATACGCCACTGGGCAGCATCTGCCCCGAACCGCTGCCCTGCCAGATGGTCTCCACCTTGCCAGTCCAGATCTGGCCGGGGTACAGGTCCAGCGCAATCTCGACGCTCTGACCGGGCTTCACGTACTTGAGGTTTTCCTGGAAGAACTGCGCCAGCAGGTAGCGGTCGGTGTCACAGATGAAAGAGGCGATGGCCCCCACCCGCACATCGCCTGCCACCATGCCGGGACGAGCCTGCATGTTGATGATGTAGCCGTCCTCAGGCGCCAGCATCGTCGTGTTGGCCAGGTAGTACAGCGCCTGGTCCAGTTCGGCCTGCACCACAGCGACCGAGGTGTTGACGCCGTCGACGTTGGACTGGTAGCGCAGCCGCGCACGCTGCAGCTCGGCTTGGGCCTCGCTGATGGCGGCCTTGTTCTCGGCGACCTGGGCTTCCCACTTCTTGGCGTCTTCCTCCGGCCCGGCGCCGGTTTTGGCCAGTCCTTCCGACAGCTTCTGCTGGTATTGCGAATAGACCAGCGCCGCCTGCAGCTTGACCACTTTTTCGGCGTTGATCTGGATGTCCGACTTCATCACCAGCACGTTCTGCTTCGCGCTGGCCAGTTGCGCCTGCAACTGCCTGACCTTGTATTCATACGGCCGGCGGTCGAACTGAAACAGTGGCGTACCCTTTTTTACCCGTTCGTTCGGCTTTACCAGCACAGCGGTGAGCAGCGTGGGTTCCGACAGGCGCGGCGTCAGCTGGATGGTTTGCTGGATCACCTTGGCCTGGGTTGACTGCGGTGTCATGTAGCGCAGCCCGATCAGGAAGATGACCAGCAGATGCGCGCCGACCGAAACCGATACCACCCCCCAGGCGATATTGAACTTCATCCACTTGAACTTGAAGAACACCAGCCACACCAGGAAGGCATAGCCGAACAGCAGCACAAAACCGAAAAGCATGCGGAAGGCCTCAGGCGTTGGGTGCCGGTTTCACCCCGGCGGGAGTCGCAGCGGGTGCTTCACCCGCGGCGGCTTGTGCGGCGAGCGCAGCTTCGTCGGCAAGCGCCGCCATCGCCGGTGTCGCAGCGGCGCTTGCAGCCGGCGGCTGCTGACCCCGCAAACGGGCATTTTCGATATCGATGGCCCGGGCCTCTTCCAGTGGAAAACGGCGAATGTCGACGATGTCCGTCGGCTTGAAGGCCCAGATGAAAGCCTGAATCCAGGGCACCACGGCCAGAAAGCCCGCCCAGCCCATGATGTTGACGGCCTCGGCATCCGGGTGCTTGCGGCTGATCGCAATGCGCCCGGGCAGCCCGGCAACGAAGACGAAGATCACGACCACGCAGACGCCGGCCAGCGCCAGCGTGGCAAAAGTGATGTAGTCCCAGATGGTCAGTTCGAATCCGAGCATGCGTGGCGATCCTCCGGTCAAGGGTGGGCCCGACGATGCCGTCGTTCAGCAAACAGAGCGGCAGGCAACCGGCCCGGCGGTCGACATTCATGGTAGCGCCTTTTGCGCAGCGCCAAGTCTGACTCGCGTCAAAACCGTGAACTTTTTCGGCTGACTAAAATCAACAGCCTGCATCCGTTCATCTTTATTCAAGGAATTCCCATGTCCACTCGCCGCCAATTGATGGCCTCCGCTGCCGTGCTGGCATCTGCCCTCCCCATGCAAGGCGCACTGGCGCAAGCCGCTGCATCCGGCGCCAAGCAAGCCGATTTCCTGTTCGTGCAGTCCTCCAAGGGCATGACGTTCGACAAGGCCACCAGCAAGCTGTCGCTGACAGGTGTCAGCCCGATCACCGTGTTTTTCTCGGATCGCCCCGAGCGCGTTGCCGGCAACATGACCACGGCCGTTTTCGTGCCGTTCTGGAGCCAGGGCAAGGACAGCTTTCTGAAAGACAACCCGAACGCCGACATTTCCATCCTGGATGGCGGCAAGCTGGTGCAGGTGGTGGCCGTGCTGGAAAAGCCCGAACTCAACGGCGACACGCTGAGCTACACCGTCAAGGTGCTGCAGGGCGAGATGCCCGCCAAGGGCGCCGACGTGTCGGTCTTCATCGACGTCATCGGCATGCCGCTGACCCCTGTGTCGTATGCCGGCGTGGCGCGGCGCAGCTATCGCCGTGCCGTCATCTATCGCTGATGAACCTGGCGCAGGTCAAGGGGGGCGACACGGTGAACACCGAATACGTGCAGGCCGTGGCGCTGGACTTCCAGAAGGGTGACGGCATCCGTTCATCGACCTCGTTCAACGACACCGCTTCCGCCAAGGCAGGTACCAAGCCGGGCGCAGCCGCTGTGCGTAGTGTCTCGCTGGTGTCCAACATCTGGTCCATCAACCAGGCCAAGGGTACCGTGCTGGTGCGCGGCCCTTACGGCCACTTTGCCGAAGTCAAGCTGAACGACCCGGCGCTGCTCAACGGCGCCAAGGTGGGCGACCAGATGAAAGTCACCTACACCCAGGCCGAACTGATCGCAGTGACGCCGGCGAAGAAATAATTTCGCCGACCCGCCGGCCGACCAGCGCTGCAACCAGGCCGGGCACCCGAGGGGGTGTCCGGCCTTTTGCTTGTCTTTTCAGTCTTTTTCGCAATTTTCCAGCGTCAGATGGTCACTTTTAGCTATCAAAAAGGGATTTATTCGGGTAGCCCGGCTCACAGCGATCAGGCGGCTTCGCTGTCCTGCAGCGACAGCCCGACGCGCGTGATGCGGCCGCT
Organism: Burkholderiaceae bacterium; assembly: GCA_014879655.1. Lineage (GTDB taxonomy): Bacteria > Pseudomonadota > Gammaproteobacteria > Burkholderiales > Burkholderiaceae_C > JACSRS01. The sequence continues at coordinate 20,764 of JACSRS010000107.1, read as the reverse complement.
TTCCACCGTGCGCACCACGAAGGCGGCGGATCCGAGTTCAACGGTGTCGCCGGCAACGGGCGGGCGCAGCAGTTCCTCGGCCATCCAGTCGCCCAGCGCCACCTCCGGCGTCGTTGGCAGCGGCAGGGCGTAGAAATCGCAGATCCGTCCCACCGGCAGGCCCGCGTCGAACTCGAAATCACCGAAAACGGCACGCCGCGCGGGTTCGTCATCCGCGTCGGGCAAGGCCACACCCAGCCGCCGCGCCACCAGCCCGATGGTGGTGCCCTGAATCAGCAGCGAGGTGACGACCACGACAAAGGCCATGTTGAACAGCAGCGCCGCCTTCGGTGTGCCGGCCATCAGCGGGAACAGCGCCAGCACGATGGGCACCGCGCCGCGCAAGCCCACCCAGGCGATGAAGCCGATCTCGCGGGTGGAAAAGTGCAGCGGGCGCAGGCAGACCCACACCGCCAGCGGCCGCGCGATGAAAATCAGCGTCAACGACACGGCCACCGCTGGCAGCAGCGAATCGAGCAGGTCCGACGGCGTCACCAGCAAGCCCAGCAACAGGAACATGCCGGCCTGCGCCAGCCAGGCGTAGCCGTCCATTGCCGCCAGCGTGGGCTTCACCGCCCGCGCCGCCCGCCGCGCGAGAATGATGCCGAACAGGTAAACCGCCAGAAAACCCGAGCCGCCCAGCATGCCGGCAGTGGCAAAGATCAGCAGGCCGCCCGCACCGATCAGCAGCGCCAGCACGCCGCCACCGGCATCGCGCGAGGCCACGCGGTTGAGCAGGCCGGCCATCGCAAAGCCACCCAGCACCCCGGCCAGCGCGCCCCAGCCAAACTGCTGCACGAACGCCATTGCAAAGGCGCCTGCCGCCGAATGGGCCGATGCGCCCGGCATCAGCAGCGCAATGAAAGCCAGCGTCAGGTAGACCGCCATCGGATCGTTGACGCCGGACTCGATCTCCAGCGTCGCGCCGATGCGTTCATTGAGCGTCACGCCCGAGCGGTTCAGCAGCCCGAAGACTGCCGCCGCATCGGTGGAGCCGACGATGGCGCCCAGCAGCAGCGCGGTGCGCCAGTCCAGCCCGGCCGCCCACATGCCGGCCAGTGCGGTGACGCCGGCGCAGACCAGCACCCCCAGCGACGCCAGCAGCGACGCCGGGCGCAGGCCGGTGCGGAAGGTGGCCCAGGCCGTTCGCAGCCCGCCATCGAGCAGGATGACCGCCAGCGCCAGGTTGCCGACCCAGAAAGCGAGGCGGTAGTCGTCAAACAGGTAGCGCCCCGGCCCGTCTTCGCCCGCCAGCATGCCGGCCACCAGAAACACCAGCAAAAAGGAAAAGCCGATGCGCGCCGAAAACAGGCCGGTCAGCACGCTGGCAAAAACCAGTGCGGCGGCGGCGAACAGCGGCAGATTGACAAAGTCCATGGCTGCAGTATCCCTGCCGCCGGCACAGCCCCACAGGTGTGGCGGGATTGGGAGTTGGCGTCCTGGTGGTTCGAAGCCGCTCCCGGGTTGCCCGACCCCTACAGGGTCTTGGCGACGCCGATGGTGCGAGCCTTCATGGAGTCGTAGATGGGCGAGTTGCCCATCAATGTGGGAACCGCCATGGCGGCAAAAGAAGCCCAGAGCATCGGCAAGGCCTGATTGAAGGCGCCGGTCATCTCGAAGATCAGGATCATTCCGGTGATGGGCGCGCGAACCGTTGCGGTCAGAAAAGCCGCCATGCCGGCGATCGCAAAGGTGACGGGGGTGGCACCGGCATCTGCCACGAACTGCGGACACAAAAGACCGAATCCGAGGCCCAGGCAGGCACCCAGCGCAAGAATGGGCGCGAACAGGCCACCAGGCGTGCGCGCGGCATAGGACAGCGGGCCGAGCAGGAAGCGAACGGCAAATATGACGGGCAATGCGGTCAGCGCGATTCCGCCAACGAGCGCCTGCTGGGAAATCTCGTTGCCACCGCCGACCATGTGCGGGGCAAACCATGCCAGCGCGCCCACCAGTGCACCGATCAGGAGCGCCCGGAACTCCGGTCGCCAGCGGGTCAAACCGTCGAACAGCGCGCAGGTCCGGATGATCAGCCGGTTGTAGCTCACCCCTGCCAGCCCGGCCAGGATACCCAGCAGGCCAAAGATGGGGCCGGTCCAGGTGCTGGAAACAGGGAGTTCTGCCACATGAAAATCGGGTTGCTGCCCGAGCAACAGTGATGCCACCGCGATGGCGGAGCTGGAGGCACCCAGTGCGGCGATGGCAATCCGGATGTCGAACCGACGCACCAGTTCTTCCAGCACGAACACCGATCCGGCCATGGGGGCATTGAAGGCCACCGCCAACCCGGCACCGGCGCCCGATGCAAAAAGCGCAATGCGGTCTGCGGTTGGCAGGCGGAACGTGCTTCCAAAAAACTGCGCCAGGTTGGCGCCCATCTGCACGCTGGGGCCTTCGCGTCCCAGTGCCAGACCACCACCGATGGCGAGCAGACCACCCACGAACTTGACAGGTAGCAGCATCAGCGGAGCGGCGGGCAGTGTGCCTTCAATTACTGCCTCGACGTGGGGAATACCACTGCCGGCTGCGGGTTCCCGGGAGCGTTCCACCAGCCAGGCTGCAAGCGCAGTGGTTGCAGCGACCGAGGCGCAAACCAGTATGAAACCCAGCACGCCCCATTGGTGAGCCCAGGTGATGGTGTCGGTGCGAGCGGTGTTCATGTGGTCCAGCGCCACGCGAAAAACGCCGATGACGAGGTCGATGACGGCGCCCGTGAGAATCGACAGCAGGGTCAGCTTTGCCAGGCTGAACTTTCCGCTGCCGCTGGGCAGGACTTCGTCGGGTTTGATACGCATGGATGGAGGATTTCCGGGATTGGAGGGGGCCTTGATTCGGCCTTGTGAAAGGCCCCATTGCCCCAGCCCAGCTGGGGCGCAGGTGTCCGGTGGTTGCCCGGCGAACGTTTCAGCCCTGCAAGACAGCGTTCAACTGGGCTATTTTAGCGAACCACCCTTTCAGGTTCCCTGCATGTTCGCAACTCGCAGCGGTTGGCAGCGCTCACCATGGCAAGATCGTTCCATGTCGCAAGAGCCCGTCTCCGCCGCCGTGCCGCTGGTGCAGCGCCCGCTATGGCAGCGCCACCTCTGGCTGGCCGCTGGCGGCATCAGCCTGGCGCTGGGTGTGATCGGCATCTTTCTGCCGCTGCTGCCCACCACGCCTTTTGTGCTGCTGGCCGCATTCTGCTTTTCGCGTGGCAGCGAGCGCTGTGAGCGCTGGCTGGTCGAGCATCCGCGTTTTGGCCCCATGGTGCTGGACTGGCGCGCCAACCGTGCGGTGCCGCTGCGCGCCAAGCAGCTAGCCACGGTGATGATGCTGATCGGCAGCGCCTGGTCGGCCTGGGTGCTGCCGCGCCTGAACTGGTTGCCGCCGCTGTTCTGCAGCGTCGTGGCTCTGTGGTTGTGGCAGCTGCCGACAGCGCCGGCGCGGCCACCCGAACCCTCTCGCAAAGAATAAGGGCCTGACCGCCATGCAGCGGTCAGGCCCTTCGTGTCCTCGTCAGTCCGGGATCAGCCGGCCTGGCGCCTGGTCCAGACGCGCACCAGTGGCGGCAGCAGCACCATGGTGACCGCGCCGACCCACAGGCCGATGGAGATCGGGCTTTCCACCAGAATGCCCAGTTCGCCGTTGGTGATGGACAGCGCGCGGCGCAGGTTCTGCTCCATCAGGTCGCCCAGCACAAAGCCCAGGATCAGCGGCGCCATCGGCACGCCCTGCTTGCGCAGCAGGTAGCCGATCAGGCCCAGCACGCTCATCAGCACGAGGTCGAACGTGGTGGCGTGCACCGCGTACACGCCCACCGCGCTGATGGCCAGGATGCCCGGCACCAGCAGCCAGTTGGGCACGCGCAGGATGCGGGTGAAGACGCCCACCAGCGGAATGTTGATCAGCAGCAGCATCACGTTGCCGATGAACAGCGAGGCGATCAGGCCCCACACCAGCGCCGGCTGCTGGGTGAACAGCGCCGGTCCCGGCGTGATGTTGTAGAGCGACAGCGCGCCCACCATCACCGCCGTCGTGCCCGAGCCGGGCACGCCCAGCGTCAGCATCGGCACAAAGGAGCCGGCGGCCGAGGCGTTGTTGGCCGCTTCCGGCGCGGCCACGCCGCGGATGTCGCCTTCACCGAAAGTGCCGGTGTCGCCGGCCAGGCGCTTTTCCATCGAATAGGTCATCGCACTGGCAATGGTGGCGCCGGCGCCCGGCAGCACGCCAACGACGAAGCCGACCAGGCTGGAACGTACCGTGGCCCACCATGTCTGGGCCATTTCCTTCAGGTTGAACATGTTGCGGCCGGTCTCGCGGATCAGGCCGGCGCTGCTGTGGTGCTGCTCCAGCATCAGCAGGATCTCGCTGATCGAGAACACGCCGATGACCACCACGATGAACTGGATGCCGTCGGACAGATGCACGTCACCGCCGGTGAAGCGGTAGACGCCCGAGTTCGAATCGAGCCCCACGGTCGACAGCGACAGGCCGATGATGGCGGCCAGCGCAGCTTTCATCGGGGCATCGCCCATCAGGCCGGCAATGCAGGCAAAGGCGAAACACATCAGCGCAAAGTATTCGGCCGGGCCGAAGGCCAGCGCCCAGCGGGCCAGCAGCGGTGCAAACAGCACGATGCCGATGGTGGCGACGATGGAGCCGACGAACGAACTCCAGGCCGAGATCGACAGCGCCACGCCGCCCAGCCCCTTCTTGGCCATCGGGTGGCCGTCCAGTGCGGTCATGATGGCGCCGGCATCGCCGGGGACGTTCAGCAGGATCGATGAAATGCGGCCGCCGTATTCACAGCCGATGTAGACCGCCGCCAGCAGGATCAGCGCGGTTTCGGGCGGGAGCTTCAGCGCAAAGGCCAGCGGCATCAGGATGGCGACGCCGTTGATCGGCCCCAGCCCCGGCAGCATGCCGACGATGGTGCCCAGAAAGGCGCCGATGGCGGCGACCAGCAGGTTGACCGGCGTGAGCGCGACGGCAAAGCCGCCCATCAGGTGTTGCAGCGTGTCCATCAGCGGCCTCCCAGCACAAAGCTCAGCAGCCCGGTGGGCAGCACCACATCCAGCAGCTTGTCAAAAAGGATGAACAGGCCCAACCCGAGCCCGATGCCGCCGATCAGCGACTTCTTCCAGTCGCCGCCGAAGGCCATGCCCACCGGCACCGCCATCACTGCGGTGGCAACCGGGAAACCCAGCTTCTCGAACAGCAGTGCATAGGCCACGATGGCCACGGCGCTCATGCCCAGAATCTTCAGGTGCTGGCCTTCCAGCGCCATCCCGCGCATCGTCGGCCGGATCACCAGCCAGATGCCGGCAATGGCCATCAGGCCGGACAGCAGCAGCGGAAAGGCGCGCGGCCCCACCGGCTCGTAGGAAATGGCGGCGGCGTAGCCTTGTGCGGCCCAGGCCATGCCTGCGGCCGCAACGACGCACACCGCACCAAGAATGCGATCACTCATGTGGGAAATCTCCGGGTGAGGGCGCCGCGCACGCTGCGGCAGGGGGGTGGGTGGCGTGCTGCCGGCCGCGCGAAGGGCGGCCGGGGTCAGTCAGTAGGCGGGCGCTTACTTGGTGACGGCCAGACCGAACTCCTCGGCCAGCTTGCGGTAGTCCTGCACGCGCTTCTTGATGTAGGCGTCGGCTTCGGCGCCAACCAGGTCAAACGGGAACAGGCCGCGCTCGGCGCGCAGTTTGTCGTAGGCCGGCGTGGCCATCATTTTCTTGAAGGTGTCGCTCCAGGCCTTGAAGTCGGCATCGCTGACCTTCGGGCCCATGTAGAAGCCGCGGATGATCGGCCACTCGATGTCCACGCCCTGCTCCTTGGCGGTGGGGATGTTGGCCAGCGCGCCCGGAACCCGCTTGTCGGCCATCACCGCCAGGATGCGGATCTTGGTGCCAGCGGCCATCTGCTGCACCGCTTCGGATGCATCGCCCGAATACACCTGCACGTGGCCGCCCTGCAGCGCGGTCATGGCTTCGCCGCCGCCTTCAAAGGCAACAAAGCGCATGGCCTTGGGGTTCAGGCCGGCGGCCTTGGCCGTCAGTGCGGCCTTCATCCAGTCCTGGCTGCCGACGGTGCCGCCGGCACCGAACACCACCTTGGAGGGGTCGGCCTTGACAGCGGCCATCACGTCCTTGAGCGTCTTGAACGGCGAACTGTCGCTGACGATGATGGCGCCGTAGTCGGCGCCGATGGCGGCCAGCCAGCGCACGTCGTTTTCGTTGTAGCGGCCGAACTTGCCCTGGGCGATGTTCAGCAGCGAGCCACCGGAAAAGGCGACGATGGTGTTGCCTTCGGCCGGGCGCTGGGCGATCACGGTGTTGTAGGCCACCGCACCGATGCCGCCGGGCATGTAGGTCACGCGCATCGGATCGGCAATGTACTTGCCGTCCATCAGCGCGGTCTGCGCCAGCTTGCAGGTCAGGTCGAAGCCGCCGCCGGGTTTGGCCGGTGCAATGCACTCGGTCTTTTCGAACGGGCCGGCCGCAACGGCCAGCGTGGTGGCGCAGGTCAGCGCCAGCGAAATCAGGGTGGATCGGATTTTCATCGGTGTGTCTCCATCGGTGGGGGATCGGACCCCGCACGCCGGAATGCGTTCGGGGATGGAGGCAATGTACGGGGCCGCGACTTTCAGCCGCCTTTCAGAAAAATCGCGAAAAAATCAGGGAAAACCCGCAATCGCAGCGGGCCGGATGCCGCCGGCTGATGGCCAGTGAACCCGTGTCAGGCCGCCGATGACGGCACCAGCGGCAGCCGCATCGAGACCGCCAGCCCGCGTCCGTCGGGGTTGGCGTCCACCTGCAGCGAGCCGCCGTGGCGTTCGCAGATCGAGCGCACGATGGCCAGCCCCAGCCCGGAGCCGGGCAGGCTGGTGTTGCCGGCGCGAAAGAATCGCTCGCCGGCGCGAGCGCGCTGCTCGTCGGTCATGCCGGCGCCGGTGTCCAGCACCGTCAGCACCGCCTGCGCGTATTCGCGCCGGACTTTCACCGTGACCTGTCCGCCGCGCGGCGTGTGGCGCAGCGCGTTGTGCAGCAGGTTGGCCAGCGCCTCGCGCAGGAGCGCGGCTTGTGCCTGTACCCGCCAGCTGGCGCCGCCGCCCGGCCCGTCAAAACCCAGGTCGATGCCGCGTGCGCGGGCGTCCGCCCAGCCGCTGCGGGTCTGCTCTTCCGCCAGCGCAGCCAGGTTCACCGCCTCTGTCTGCAGCGCAGCACTGTCGGTACGCGCCAGCGCCAGCATCTGGTTGGTCTGGCGCACGGTTTCGTCCAGTTGCACCTTGATGGCCCGCAGCGCCTCCTGCTGGCTGGCCGGCTCGGTCTCGCGCAGCGCAAAGCCCACCTGGGTGGCCAGCGTGGCCAGCGGTGTGCGCAACTGGTGCGAGGCGTCGTCCACAAAGCGCCGGCGCGCCTCGGTCTGCTCGCGATTGCGCTCGATATGGTGGTTGATGGCCTCCACCAGCGGCCGTACGTCGGCCGGGATGCGGCCGGTGGAAACGGGCGTCAGGTCGTCCGGATTGCGCGCCGCCACTTCGCCGCGCAGCCGCGCCAAGGGCCGCAGCGCCCAGGCCACGGCCAGCACCAGCATGACGGTGGCCGCCAGTACCAGCAGCAGATCGCGTGCGACCGACTGGATCACCAGCGCCCGCGTGAAGTCCTGGCGCGACTCCAGCGTTTCGGCAATCTGGATCACCACCCGTTGCGGCGTGGGCCGGCCCGCCAGCGGCCGGCCGAGCACGCGCGCGTAGGAGCCCAGCCGCACCGGCGTGTCGTAGTAGACGGCGTCGTCAAACTGCGGCCGCCCGGTCACCAGCGGTTGCCGGGGCGCCGGCAGGTCGGCGTTGCCGATTTCGACCAGGCCGTCTTCGGTCGCCACGCGGTAGAAGACCTGCCCGCTGGCGGTCAGCTCGAAGAATTCCAGCATGGCATACGGAAGCTCAACGCCCAGGCCGCCGCTGGCGGTGGAGATGTTGGCGTCCATCGCCTTGATTGCACCCAGCAGCGAGCGGTCGTAGGCGGCGTTGGCGGCGTCCACCGCGGTGCGCCAGGTCAGCCACAGCTCGGCGCCCACCACGGCCATCATGCCGGGCAACAGCGCCAGCAGGAGCGTGCGCCGCAGGCTCAGGCGGTGCAGCGCGTCCAGGTTCAGCCAGCGCAGCGCGTCCAAGGTCAGCCAGCGCTTTCGAGCACGTAACCCAGGCCGCGCAGCGTGGTGATCTGCACCGGGCTGCTGGCCAGGCGCTTGCGCAGCCGGTGTACCAGCACCTCGATGGCCTCGGGGTTCACGTCCTGCTCGTCGGAAAACACCCGGTCCAGGATTTCCTGCTTGGACAGCGGCTCGCCGCTGCGCTGGATCAGCGCGCGCAGCACGCCATGTTCGCGCGGCGTCAGCGCCAGCGCCTCGTGCGCCAGCGTGAAGCGCCGGGCGGCCGGGTCGTAGGCCAGCGGCCCGCAGGCAAAACGCGGGTGGTCGCTGCCACGGGCACGCCGGATCAGTGCGATCAGCCGGGCTTCCAGTTCGGGCAGTTCAAACGGCTTGGCCAGAAAGTCGTCGGCGCCCTCGTGCAGGCTGCTGACGCGCTCGATCAGCGAGTCGCGCGCGGTGAGGATCAGCACCGGCAGCAGGTGGCCGGCGTCGCGCAGGTCGGCCAGCACATCGTGCCCGCCCAGGCCGGGCAGGCCCAGATCCAGAATCAGCGCGTCGTAGCGGGTGGCCTTCAGGCTGGCGCGCACCAGCCGCCCGTCGTTGACCCAGTCCACCTGAAAACTGCTCTGGCCAAGCGCGCGCACCAGCCAGTTGGCCAGTTCGCGTTCGTCTTCTGCCAGCAATATGCGCATGACCGGAGTATGCGCAGATCGAAGGGGGGCGGCAACGCCAGCCCTGACAGGAAAACGTCAATCGGGCGAAATGGCTTGCATCCAAGGGTCCAGGGCTTTCGAGGCGGGCTTCCCAGATTGTCCATTGGAGGTGCCCTGCTTGTTGCGCTGTCGGGCTGCTGCATCCGCAGTAGCCGTTCTCCCGGACGGCCTTGTCCACCCTGTCGCCGACCCAGCGGCCCGCAACGGATAGACTGGGGAGCGCGGCTTCCATTCGGGGAGCGCAGCGGGCAGATCCGCGAGGTCTGCACTTGATTGGAGGTCTCTCAATGATGAAATTCACGAAATCGAAATGCCTGCCGGTACTGGGACTGGCGCTGGGCCTGACCTTGCTGACGGTCACCGGGTGCGGCAAGAAGGCCGATCCCGTGGTTCAGGCCGAGAAAAAGGAAGAAGCCAAGGGCGTGCTGGCTCCAGGAATTGCCGAAACCAAGGCGATCGCCGAAGAAGCCTTCATTTACGGCCTGCCCATCGTGATGAACTACGCGGTGATGAACGAATTCGTCGTGGACAAGAACTCGGGTCAGTACAAGGGCCCGTTCAATATCATAAGCAACGAGGCGCGCGTCTTTACCTACAAGGACACGGCGGTGGTCACGCCCAACAGCGACACGCCGTATTCGATGCTCTGGCTGGACCTGCGCGCCGAGCCGATGGTGATCTCGGTGCCGGCGGTGGACAAGAAACGCTATTACTCGGTGCAGCTGACCGATGGCAACGCCTACAACTATGGCTACATCGGCAGCCGGGCCACCGGTGTGGACGCCGGCAGCTACCTGGTGGTGGGGCCGGACTGGAAAGGCGAGACGCCGGCCGGTATCAAGAAGGTTTTCCAGTCGAGCACACCGTTTGCGCTCAGCATTTTCCGCACCCAGTTGTTCGACGCCGGGGACATGCCCAACGTGGTCAAGGTGCAGGCTGGCTACCAGGCGCAGCCGCTGTCGGCCTTCCTGAAGCAACCTGCGCCCCCGGCAGCACCTGACGTCAAATTCGTTCCGGCCACGACGGCGGGGATCAAGGAGAACTTCTACGCCTATCTGGATGCGGCGCTGCAATTTGTACCGGTTTCCGAAGAAGACCGCGCCGTTCGTGCCCGGCTGGCCAGCATTGGCATCGGTCCGGGCAAGACCTTTGATTTCAAAGACCTTTCACTGGAGCACAAAGCTGCCGTGCTGCTGGCGATGAAGGAGGGCGACGACAAGGTTGACAAGTATCTGAACGATGGCATGAAGGACATCAACGGCTGGAAGGTCGGATCCTTGTTCGGTGACCGGGCTTTCTACAAAGGCGACTGGCTCAAGCGCGCGGCGGCCGCCAAGGGCGGCATTTACGGCAACGACGGTGTTGAAGCCATGTACCCGATGACCCGGGTCGATGGCGCAGGCGCAACGCTGGATGGCAGCAAGCACAACTACACGCTGACCTTCGGCAAAGACCAGCTGCCGCCGGTTCATGCTTTCTGGTCCGTGACCATGTACGACGGGAAGACGCAGTTGCTGATCGAAAACCCGATCAACCGCTACCTGATCAATTCGCCGATGCTTCCAGGCATGAAGAAGAACGCTGACGGTTCTCTCACGATTCATATCCAGAAAGATTCACCGGGCAAGGACAAGGAAGCCAACTGGTTGCCCGCGCCCAACGACAGCATCTATCTGGTCATGCGCCTGTACTGGCCGAAGACGCAAGCGCCGTCCATCCTGCCGCCCGGCGAGGGCAGCTGGAACCCGCCGAGTGTCATGGTGGCCAAATAGGGGCGGCCGTCAGGACAGGCAGTAGCCGCTGTGCAATCCTGCTGGCGCAGCATTCAGACCAGCAGTTGCAGGTGCGTGCCCAGCCGGTTGAGGTTGACGAAGCTCAGCTCGTACATCGCGTTCAGCCCCGCGACCTGCTCGTCTGACAGGTCGGTGACGCAGATGATGAAGTGGCTGCGCTCCAGCCCCAGGCGGCGCTTGAGCCGCACGTACTTGTCGATGTCGCGCCGGAACTCGCCCGACTTGCACTCGATGCAGATGGGCGTGCGGCCTTGCAGCAGAAACAGCACATCGAGCTCGTGCAGGTCTTCGTTGGGGAAGGTGACCTTGACACTGCGCGCGCAGGCAAACGCCTGGCCGCTGGCCCGCACCCGCTCCAGCAGTTCCATGAAAACGTACCACTCCAGCCAGCCGCCTTCAAAGAAAGCGCGCACGGCGGGCGCCTGCTGCAACGTCAGGTTGATGATCTTTTCGGGCTTTTGCCAGCTGTAGCGCGCAAAGAAGGTGTGGCCGTAGAGCTGGCGGCACAGCGCGTTGATGGCCTGCGTGTCTTTCTGGCTCAGGTCGCGCAGTTCGAGGTTGATCCAGGTGTGGCTCTTGCGGTAGGCAAAGCGGACCCTGTCCATCAGTTCGGCAAACAGGTCGTAGCGCTCGCCAATGGCGCGGGCGGCGTCGTCAAAGAAGCCGGTGGTGTCGACCGCAGCCGTGTCAAAAACCGCCTGAATCTGCTTTGACGCCAGCCAGTCTTTCAAAGGCTGGTGCTGCGCCTCGGTGGCGAGCACGCTGGTATTGGCGAGGTCGATCCGGGCGGGCAGCGCGGCTGCTGTGGGCGCAGGTTGGCTGGCCGGTGACGCGGCAGCTGCGCCGCGCGCCGGGTCCGCCGCAGCGGCCTCGCCCTGCTGCAGCGCCTCGATCTCGCGACGCGCGGCAAAGTAGCGCTCCACCAGTTTTTCGACGTAGAACACCGTGCCATAGACGGTACAGGCGCCACCGCAGCGACCACACGCCACCTTGCTGCCCACCGGGTTCACAGCGTCTTCACAGACGAAGCCGCAGGCACCGCACCGATAAATCGCCATCCCTGATTTTCCTTGTCTTTTGTTGGTCAGCACCGTTGCCGCAGCTGACTTCGATTTGTGGGAAATTGTACGGTCGCCCCAGCCAGTCCGATGAGCGCCGCAGGATGAGGGGGGGTGAGGCCGTTTCAGCCGGAAAATGTGGTCATTTCAGGGCGTATCCAGCGTCAAATGGTGTTCTATCGCTACTGATAAGGAAGCGATTCAGCTTCTGAGAACCGGCAGGTAGATCTCGCAGAACGCCGGCGGCATGCGGCGCGGGCGGCCGGTGCTGACTTCGATGCAGACCAGTTCCCATCGGCCGCGCAGGATGGTGGCCTGGTCGCTGTCGCGCAGCAGCTGGAAGCGCCGCTCCATCGTCAGTTTGCCGTCGCTGGCGGTGATCCAGGTGCCCAGCGTCAGCTCCTCGCCGCAGGCGGTGGGCAGCAGGTAGTCGTATTCGCCGCGGCGGATCGCCATGGCACGGTCCAGGCGCTGGTAGTCGGCCAGGCTCAGGCCCAGCGCGTCGGAGTGCGCCCAGCCGATCTTTTCGCACCACTGGACGTAGACCGCGTTGTTGGTGTGGTTCAGCCCGTCGATGTCGCCGGCTTGCGGCGAGACGGGCAGCGTAAACGGGTCGGGGAGGTCCCAGGTCATGTGCGTTCCAATGCGGAAGGGGAAATCACGCCAACGTCACTTGCGGGCGCTGCCCAGTGGAATGCTGACCGTTGCGAAGACCGCGTAGCCCTCCGGGCGGTTTTGCGCGCCGAATTCGTAGTAGCCGCGCAGATTCGCATAGGCAGGCTGGCCGTTGAACTGGAACACATAACCCAGTTGGGGTCCGACCGACGCCACGCGCGACTTGAACGCGCCAACCTTGTCGCCACTGCCGCTGTCGCCCGTCAACTGCTGGTAGACATAGCCGACGATGCCCACCTGCCAGTTGGCCGACAGAAACTGCGAGGCAGACCAGTCCAGGTGCGAATCGATGCCGTTTTGATAACTGGTGTGCGGGTTTTCCCAGTTGTAGGTCAAGCCCGCCACCGCAGACCAGGTGCGCCCGGTGGAGGTGTTCAGGTAGGTGTAGCCGCCGCCCGCATCGATGGCGGCGTGGCCGATGCCCAGATTGGCCAGTCGCTGTGCGTTGTAGGCGCCCACCGGTATGTCGCCGGTGAGGTAGGCCATCCAGTTGTTGTTGTCCCGGTTCCACGACAGGCTGGCGAACGGATAGATGTCGCTGCCGCCGGTGATGGCATCGCTGCGCGCGCCGCCGATACCCGGCGGTGACAGCGTGAGGTCCACCGAGGTGCTGTTGGTGCCCGGCCCCCAAGCGACACCCAGGTAGGGCCGGCCGCCAAGGAACTTTTCCTCAAAGGCATAACCCGGCTGCAGCAGCATCAGCAGCGAGCTCGATTTCAAACCTGCCGCAACCGTTTCGCCCCTCTGCAGGGCTTTGGACTTTTCAACCTTGCCGCTGTAGCCGTAAAACATCGTCGTCATTGACCAGCCCGGCGCCGGGGGCACGGCGGCCATGCTGGCAAACTGCCCCGAGGTCCAGAAAGGCACGCCGCCTTCGTCGGCAGCCGCCCCGGTTGAGCCCAGCACGGCGGCAAGCGCGAGGCACGCGCCTGCGCGTGCCCGCCGCCCGGTTTTCGTGGATGGTCGCAGCTGCAGGGTGAAGGGTTCGGTCATCTTGTGCATGGGTAGGGCAGGGACATTTTCCATTGACGGCACGCGGTCACTTTCGCCGAGGGTGGCTTGCTCTGGCCGATCACCAATGTATTGCATCATCACGCCGACCAAAAAAAAGCGCCCCGGTTTCGGGGCGCCTTCTGGGTGGTTGTGCCGGGCACATCAGCGCCCGGAAACCTTTGTCCGCACGACCTTACTGCGGGCCCGCCTGCACGCGGGTCAGCGGCTTGCCGTCCAGCGCTTCAGCCTGTGCGCCTTCGAGCTTCTTGATGTCCGCTTCCGACAGCTTCGGCCGATCGACCTTGATCGTCAGCTTGTTGAGCTGGGCGGTCAACTTGAAGGGCGGCTTGTAGTCGGCGTCGTTCACGCCAGTCAGCGTGTCGGAGCCGATGTCGAAGCTCTCGTCCCACTGCAGGATCATGGGCATGGTGCGTTCCATGCGGATGGTCTGCACTTCCTTGCCGTCCACCTTCAGCGTGCCGGTGCCGGGGCGCCCCAGGCCGCTCATGTTGTTGAATGCCAGCGTACCGGCGCCCAGACCTTCGTACTTGAAGTCGAACTCCACCGTGTGCTTGCCGGGTGACAGCGCCTCGGGACCTTCCCACTTGATGCGCTTGAGGTCGACCAGGTTCCACAGGAACACCGGCTTGCCCTTGAGCAGGTAGAAGCCGTAGCCGCCAAAGCGCCCGCCCGAGGTCAGGATCATGCCTTCGGCGCCACCTTGCGGCACTTCGATGTCAGCCGAGATGGTGTAGGACGCATTCAGCAGGAACGGCGAATCACCCTGCGGCAGACCGACCATCGGCGTGGTATAGACGAACTCGTTGCGCCCGGCGGTGATGTTGGGCCTGGGCGCAACGATGCGGCCGGCCACTGAAGCATCAAACGGCAAAACCTGGTACTTCTTCGCCTCGGCCAGGAACTTGGCGCGCATCTCCTTGACCTTTTTCGGGTTCTGCGCGGCAATGTCCTCAGACTGGTTCCAGCTCTTGCTCAGGTCGTAGAGCTGGAAGATCTGGTTGTTCAGCGGGTCCGGGTTGGCGGGGCCAAAGGCTTCCCAGGGCGCACGGTTGACCTTGGTGCTGAGCAGCCAGCCGTCGTCGTACAGCGCCCACTGGCCCATCATCTCGAAGTACTGCGTCTTGTGGCGCGTCGCCGCCTTGGCGTTTTTGGCGTCGAAGGTGTAGAGGAAGCTGGTGCCTTCGATCGGCGCCTGCTTGATGCCGTCCACCATCTGCGGGGCCTTGATGCCGGCCGCTTCCAGAATGGTCGGCACCACGTCGATGACGTGCATGAACTGTTCGCGCAGCGCTCCCTTGTCCTTGATGCGGTCGGGCCACATCACGACCATGTTCTGGTTGATGCCGCCCAGACGCGAGGCGTTCTGCTTGAACCAGTCGAAAGGCGTGTCAAACGCCCAAGACCAGCCGGCCGACATGTGGTTGTAGGTCTGTTCGGTGCCCCAGACGTCGTACCACTTCATCTGCACGTCGACCGGAATCTCGTTCACGCCGTTGAAGAAGGCCACTTCGTTGGGCGTGCCCAGCGGACCGCCTTCGGCACTGGTGCCGTTGTCGCCATTGATGTAGATGATCAGCGTGTTGTCCAGCTTGCCCAGCTTCTCGAAGCCATCGATCACCCGGCCAATCTCATGGTCGCTGTAGGCCGCGTAGGCTGCGAAAACCTCCACCTGCTTGATGAAGAGCTTCTTGGTCTGCGCATCAAGCTGGTCCCAGGGCTTGAGAATTTCCTTGGGCCACGGCGTCAGCTGGAGGTCTTTGGGAATCACGCCCAGCTTCTTCTGATTCTCGAAGATGGTCTCGCGCAATTTCTCGTAGCCGCCGTCAAACAGGTGCATCGCGCTGATCTTGTCCACCCACTCCTTGGTGGGGTGATGCGGCGCGTGCGTGGCGCCAGGCGCGTACTTGATGAAGATCGGCTTGTCCGGCTGGATCTGGTGAATCCGGTTCATGTATTCGAGAGCGTCGTCCGCCATCCCGGTGACCAGGTTCCAGCCGGGCTTGCCGTCGAAAGGATAGATCTGTGTGGTGTTGCGGAACAGGTTGGGCTGCCACTGGTTGGAATCGCCACCGATGAATCCGTAGAAGTACTCGAAGCCCATGCCGGTCGGCCATTGGTCAAACGGCCCGACCTGGCTGGCCGCGAAGGCCGGCACGTTGTGGTCCTTGCCGAACCAGGCGGTGGCGTAGCCGTTGTCCACCAGCATGCGGCCGATGGTGGCCTTGTCCCTGTTGATGATGCTGTTGTAGCCGGGGAAACCGGTGGACTGCTCGGAAATCACGCCAAAACCGGCCGAGTGATGGTTGCGGCCGGTGATCAGTGCAGCGCGGGTGGGTGAGCACAGCGCGGTGGAGAAGATGCGGTTGTAACGCAGGCCGTTCTGGGCGATGCGATCCATCGTCGGCGTGGGAATCACACCGCCAAAGGTGCTGGGCACGCCGAAGCCGGAGTCGTCGGTGATGATCAGCAGCACGTTGGGCGCACCCTTGGGTGGCACCACGCGCGGCGCCCACCAAGCCTTGGACTGCAGTGCGTCATTCTTGATGATGCCGCCAAATTTGGGGTCGGGCGCCGGCAACTGCTTGTTGCTGACTGTGGTTGTCGCGTCGGGCGAACCCAGCTTGCCGGTGACCTGCTGCGCCGTGACCGTGCCGGGAATCGACAGGGTGGCAAATAGCAGCACCGCCGCGCTGGCCAGACTCTGGATCTTGCGCATGGATACCTCCTTGGGATGAAAAAAACGATGAGTGGTTGAAAAGCGGGACAGCGGCAAAGCGCAACGGCCGGCTGCAGGACTCGTTTGCATTATGGCCTTGCAGCAGGGTGGATGTGGGTCTGTTTCATCGGCAAAAGCTGCTTTCAGGAACCGGAAACGCTGTTCACCCCTGCCGGCGCGGCCGTCTTGGCCGCCGTCTTCACAGGAGCGCTCTTTGCTGGTGTCCGCCTCACGGATGCCGTCTTCGCAGCGATTTTACGTGCAGGTGCCTTTTTCGCGACCGCGCTGTCCTTCGCGTCCTTGCCCGTTCCCGGCCGCTTGGCAACCGGAGCCTGCGCGGCTTTTTTGGCCGTATCCAGCGTGTTCTGCGCTTTTCGCACGGCCTTGTGCAGGGCCTGGCTGGCCTTGTTGCCAGCCTTTGCCAGCCGCTTCTCAGCCTTTTTCAGCATGGCGTCGACTTTGCGGCGGGCCTTGCCCTGCTTTGTCGAAACCGCCTGGCGCGCCTTGTCGAGCTCGGCGGTGACGAGCGCGCCGATCTCGTCAACCTTCTGGCCAACCGCCAGACGGATATGTTCAGTAGCGTCGCCAAGCTCTCGGGTTGCCAGTTTCAAGTTCGGGTTCTTCGATTTGCGACGGGTCATGTCTGCTTCCAGACTGGTTGTGAGGGCGGGGCCTGTGCCAGTTTCAACCCCGTGGACTCCGATGGTTGATCAAAGTTCAAGCGAATCTTTGCCGCAGGTCACTTCGGGAACATCAGCTGCACCTGCGCGCGCACCTGCCAGTTCGGGCCATCGTCGGGTTTGACGACGTTGTAGTACGCGCCGATCTGGGCGTTCACCGGCAACTTGCCGAGATGGAAGATCTTGCCGATGCCGCCGCCCAGAGGAACCGTCCACGCCTGGCTGTTGGCAGCCTTCCAGTTCACGGTGATCACCGGTGCGCTGGTCAGGTAGTAATCAGGGAAGTTGTAGTTGAGGAAGGGCTGAAGCAGGCCGTTGTTGTAGCTGCCGCCGGTGCCGTCGCTGGAGAGCGACCAGATGTTGTTGACCAGCGCACCATAAACCCAGGGATTGCCTTTTTCGATCTTCAGCATGACCGCAGACACACCCATCCCCCAATTCTTGTTGCCCAGACCGTTGGTGTCCGTGGGCAGCTGCAGCACGGGCCCGACGCCCCAGATCACGCCTTTTGGCACCGCCGGAGACAGGAAGGCGGTGAAGATCGTGTCGCCAATGCCGTTGGTGCGGTCACCGCCCGGGACCATGGCCGGCTGCGAAACCACCGGCAGGATCGTGCGGGTGATCACGTTCCATTCGGCATTCACTTCCACCGGAATCACCGGCTGGATGTTGAGAATGTTCTGGTTGCCCTTGAGCGGGCCGGTGTTGAGGTTGGTGTTGTTCTGGAAAGGCACACTGATCAGGTTGCCGACCGGGTTCTGCGCCAGCTTGGCCAGTTCCTCTGCGCTCATTTCGGCCCTCACCGGGCTGGCGAGTGCGGCTGCTGCCATCGCCAGCATCCACCCGTTCCGTTTGACTTTACTCATGGGAAAACTCCTTGATTGATGGAGAAACACTTTAACTGGCCTTGAAGCACCTGCCTATTTTCATAGCCAGATCGTGTGATTTCGCGATGGAACAGAAAAAAAGCAATCGATTCTTCCCCAAGAGTGGGCGGCGGTAGCCGCAAAGTCATCTGCCATATTCAGGTCATCGCAGCAACTCGATCTCGCCCGGCCGCCAGCTCTTGTTGAACCAGGGCTCCAGCGGACCGTACAGGCGCAGGATGGTGAACCAGGTCTGACCCGGGATCGTCTGCACCCAGTTGGACTCCTTGCCGGCAGGTGCCTTCGGGCCGAAGTACACGTCGATGGAGCCGTCGGCGTTTTTCTGCACACCCCTGTTCTGGCTGCTCACGCTGGGGAACTGCTCGTTGGTCTGGATCATCGAGCGGGTCTGGGCGCTGTAGACGATAACGGACCAGAAAGCCTTGGCCGGCACGTTCGGCGGCAGGCGCAACCGGTAGTTCTTGCCGCCGTCCAGCGGGTTGTTGTTGGCGTCCAGCGCGGACCACGGATAGATTGAGCCTTCGCCGACGATCTTAGTGTCCATCGCCGGCGTGACGCCAGTGGCCAGGAAGAAGAAGAACGCGGAGGCATCCAGATTGGCGACGCCGGGCTGCGACTCGAACTTGTAGCCGCCAAAGAAGGGCAGGCGCCAGTTGCTGTTGTCGTAGTAGTAGCCCGCGCGGTCTTTCAGCCGGTAGGCAATGGTGCGTGCGGTTGCATCGCCCACGGTGGCTGCTTCGGTGAGAATCTTCTTCATGCGCTCATCTGGCGCGAACGGTTTGCCCTTCTGGATGCCGATCGACGCCCACATGCCCAGCGTGGTCGGGTCGATGGTGTCGGTGGGCTCTTCCTGCACCACCTGGTTGAGCATTTCCCAGAATTCGAAGCCAGCCGGGCCGACCATGTTGAACGGCTTGCCTGACATGTCGACGAAATTGAGCTTGGGCGGGTTGGCCGCCTGGCTCAGCGGATAGATTTTGGTGTACTTCTTGACCGCGTCGACGCCCGGTTTGGGGTCACCGTTGACAAGGAAGCTGCGCCAGGGAATCCACACGCTGAACGTGGCGGGCCGCACCACACGGTAGCCCTTGGGTACTGCACCCTTGTATCCCGGCGGCAGCAGCAGATACTTGCCCCCCCGCCCGCGATCGGGGCCGGTGATGCCCACATCGCCTGCCCAGCGGTACCACATGTCGTCAATCAGGCCCAGCACTTTTGGGGGCACTTCAAGCACCAGCGGGCCGTTTTTCAGGTCGAGCCAGAACCAGGTGTAGGGTGTGTTGTCGTTGGCGGTCAGTTCGACGGTGCGCGAATCCACCTTCTGTTCCCAGATCGGCACGGTGAGGTTGGCCGGCCCCATGGTGAGCATCGCGCGCCGGTTGGCAAGCTGGTTGACCGGGGGCAGACCCAGCAGGTAGCCCTGAACGGCACGCTGGAAGTCCAGGTTGTCGTAGAGTTTCTGCGTTGTTGCGACATCCGGCACACCGCCCGAGAAGGTCAGCGCGCCCAGGCGCGAATCCACTTTGTCTGGCACGGCAACGCCTGGCGGCATCGGCGTCGAATACTTGTATTGCGGGTCAGCCGGCGGGCCGGAAAGCGGCTGGGCCTGGCTGGCGAATGCGGCCAATGCGAGCACAGCGGCCAGCGTCGCATGGCGGGCGAGGGTGCGGGAGTGTTTCATGATCTTGCCTTGTTGAAGTGAATCTCTTGCAGAAAACGAACTGACGATCCCGCACAAGGCGCGATATTCTTCGTTCTGCGTAAGGGTTTCCACTCGGATGTTAGAGCGCACTGCGGATTGGCGCCTTGCAATTCCGGCCAAAATTTCGGCATGAAAATTGATCAGATCAGGGGATGGCCGCCAGGCCCGCAATCTCCGCTGCCGGACCTGCCCGCCTACGTGCAAAGTGGCGTGGGTGAAGTCCGCATCGGCCCGATCCTTGCCATCCCTAAGGTCCTCACGGAACTCGGATTCAACCCGCAGACGGCGTTTGCGCGAGCGGGCGTGCCGCTTTCTTTGTTCAGTGTCCCGGATGCGAGACTGCCGATCGAATCGGTCGGTCGGCTCTTTGCCGAGTGCGCAAGTCTCTCAAACTGCCCACATTTCGGGCTTTTGGTGGGCGAGCGCTTTTCACTGGATAGTCTGGGGCCGCTGGGCGAATTGATGCGTGCTTCGCCCAGCGTTGGCAGCGCACTGCGGCATTTGCTGCAGCATTTGCCGATGGTTGACCGCAGCGCCGCGCCGATGTTGCTGCTGTTGCTGCCGCCGGAAGGCAGCACGGCCGTGCTGGGCTATTCCCTGTACAGCCATGCGACGCCGCACACGCGATACATCTACGACACCGTCGTGGCCATCGCCCATCGCATCCTGCTCGCCTTGTGCGGTGATGCCTTCGTGCCGGTTGGCGCGCAGTTTCCCATGCGTCGTCCGGTCAGTGTGGATGCCTACCATCGGATGTTTCGCGCGCCTTTGAACTTTGACGCCGAGGTGGCCGGTGTGGTTTTCGACGCATCCTGGCTGGCCCGGCCGATCGCCGGTGCCGATCCGGTGAGCTACGAGGCGCTGCTAGAGGTCATGCAGCAGGCACTGGCCTGGAGCTCGATCACCCTTGGCGAAAAGGTCGAGACGACGCTGCACCAGATGCTGCTGGGCGGCCAGGGCACGGCTGAGGCCGTGGCGCAACACTTCTGCATCAGCCCGCGCACCCTGCGGCGGCGCCTTGCGGCCGAAGGCAGGAGTTTTCAGGCGATGATCAACCAAGCCCGGTACGAGCTGGCTTGCCAGCTGTTGTTCAACACCCGGTTGCCGGTGTTGCACATTGCAGCGACCTTGCAATACGCCGATGCCAATGCCTTCACGCGTGCCTTCCACGGATGGGCCGGATGCAGCCCGACGGAATGGCGCGCGGCCTTTGGGGACGGATAGTCGATTTGTTGCTGCTGCGCGCCCTGCAGCTGCGCGCCATCAACTCGTGCAGCTTGTTGACGGCTTTGAGCGGGCGCACCATCACCTTGAAGCGGGTGATCTGACCGGCGCCGTCCCAGCTGATCATGTCCAC
>JACSRS010000071.1 GCA_014879655.1 Burkholderiaceae bacterium | reverse complement strand
CGTGCAGTCCGAAGTGGAGCTCTGGAACAAGTCCGCAATGGCGCAGATGGATGTGCAACTGCGCGAGCGACGGCGAAACTTCGAGCGCCGGATTGAGGCCGTTCAGCGCATCCAGGAAGCAGCCGGTGGCCTGGACAGCCGAATCACCGAAATCCGGCTCCAGGAAGAGGCGCTGACCCAACTGGATGCGCGGCTTGATGAACTTATCGCACAGTTCATTCGCGAGCCGGCGCCTGATCTGGTCATGGATGCACCGGAAGCCGTCGTGCAGTGAAGGTTGCCGACACCGCCTTTGCAGCGTTGTTGCTGCACTGGCAAGCTGAACACGGCCGCCATGACCTGCCTTGGCAGTCAGATCGGGATCCCTACCGGGTCTGGCTGTCAGAGATCATGCTGCAGCAGACGCAAGTGGAAACCGTGCACCGCTACTACGACCGTTTTCTGACGCGATTCCCTGATATTGCGGCGCTGGCTGCGTCCGATCTTGACGATGTCCTGGCGATGTGGAGCGGTCTGGGCTATTACAGCCGCGCAAGAAATCTGCATCGCTGCGCAATCACTGTCCAGCGCGAGTTCAACGGCGCGTTTCCGGGTTCGATGGCCGAGTTGGAGCAATTGCCTGGTATCGGACGTTCAACGGCCGCCGCCATCGCGTCGATCTGCTTTGGTGAGCGCGCGGCCATTCTGGATGGCAATGTCCGCCGGGTCCTGTCGCGCTATCTGGGTTTTGATGGTGACCTGTCCAGTCACGCGCAGGTAAGACTGCTTTGGCGCCATGCCGAAGAACTGTTGCCGCGCCAGGATCTTGCGCAAGACATGCCGCGATACACCCAGGTGATCATGGACCTTGGTGCGACCGTTTGCCGCTCCTCCCGGCCTGCTTGCGGCGAATGCCCCCTGGCGGTGCGGTGCGCAGCCAAACGTCAAGGTCTGCAGGGCCGCTTGCCTTTCAAATCACGCAAACTCGTCCGAAGAGCCGAGAGTTGGTGGTTGCTGTGGATACAAAATCCGGCGGGGGAAGACTGGCTGGTAAAGCGCCCGGACACCGGAATCTGGGCCGGTCTCTACTGCCTGCCGGTCATGACGGATCAGACACTGTTCGAGAAAACCTTGAATGCCTTGAACATTGTGGAAAGAGTGGATTTGCCCGTTGTCGTGCATGCATTGACACATGTCGATCTGCACCTGCACCCGGTGCGCGTGAAGCTGGTGCAGCGCAGCCCGCTCGATTTCACAATCCCCGGCGGGTGGCATGCCGCCACGGAAAGGCGAAATCTCGGTCTGCCCGCGCCAATCAGGGCAATGCTCGACAGTCAAAGGCGTGAGTGACCATCGACACTGATCGCTCAAGCCGCACCAGTATCCAACTCCCGATGTCGTTTCAGCGTGGTCCACGCCTTATCAAAGTGGCTGGCCAGATGCTCGACGATGTAGACCGAACGGTGTTGCCCACCGGTACAGCCGATCGCGACGGTCACATAGCTGCGGTGATTTTTCGCGAGAACGTCCAGCCAGTGCTCCAGAAATGTCTGAATATGCAGAATCATTCTTGAGACGTCTTCTTGCTGGTGCAGGAAGTCGATCACAGGCTCGTCCTTTCCGGTCAGGTGGCGCAAATCGGGTTCGTAGTGGGGATTGGGCAACATCCGGACGTCGAAGACATAGTCGGCGTCAACGGGGATTCCGCGCTTGAATGCAAACGATTCAAAAACCAGCGTGAGCTGCGCCAACGGCGCAGAGATCAGCGACTTGACGTATGCCTGAAGCTGTGAAGGGCGGATCACACTGGTGTCGATCACATGTGCGTTCTCCCGCATGTCGGCCAGCAGTTCGCGCTCCAGCTCAATGGCATCAACCAGCGCCCGTCGCATGTCGCCCTCGTCGTTGCGGGACAGCGGGTGTCTGCGCCGCGTCTCGGAATACCTTCGTACCAGCGTTTCAGTGGTCGCATCCAGAAATAGCGAGCGAATGTTGACGCCCTGTTGCCGCAAGGTTGCCAGAATGGCCGGGACGCGCGGTAGCGACGCAGCACTGCGAACATCCATCGCGATGGCAACTCTGGGCGCGCCCAGCTGTTGGTTCAGCGTGACAAAAGCTTGCAGCAGCTCGGGCGGCAAGTTGTCCACGCAATAGAAGCCGGCGTCTTCAAGCGAATGAAGCGCGACAGATTTGCCGGAACCGGACATGCCGGTGATAAGTACGATTTCCGGTTTCATGTGATCAGGCGGTGACGGCGGGGTGTGAATTCGCCCCTTGCTCAAGCAACTGAACAGCGTGTTCGACGCTGGTCCGGGTGATTTCTGCGCCGCCGAGCATGCGTGCCAGTTCCAGTGTCCGCGCTTCGTCCTGCACGTGGCGAACCGTGCTGGATGGCCCGTTGTCGCCGGTCTGTTTTGTCACCACGAAGTGATGTTCAGCGCACGCGGCGACTTGAGGCAGATGGGTCACGGACAGTACTTGCCGGTCGATGCCAAGTTGGCGCATCAGCCGTCCGACGGCTTGGCCGACAGCACCGCCGACGCCGGCGTCGATTTCGTCGAATATCAGCGTCTGCGCCTCTCCGAGCCGGCTCGTCGTTACCGCAATGGCCAGGGAGATCCTTGAAAGCTCGCCTCCGGAGGCCACTTTCATCACGGGTTTGGGGGTGCTCCCCCGATGGGGCGCAACAAGGAAGTTCACTTCATCGATGCCGGATGGTCCTTCTTGCGCCGATTCGCCCAGTTGCACCACGAATCGGCCGCCCTCCATGCCGAGAAGCTGCATGGCCTCGGTGACTGCTTTTGCCAGCGGCGCCGCTGCCTTTCGGCGAATTTCCGAGATGCGAAGGGCCTGCGCCAACCAGTCCTGGTGTGCGGACCGCTCGGCGCGCTCAAGCGCCACGAGGTCCGCCGATGCCTCCAGTCGCGCGGCCTCGGTTTTCCATGCAGCCAGCAAGGCTGGCAAATCCGGTGGTGGGCGATGAAAGCGCCTTGCAAGAGACATCCAGGTGGACAGTCTTTCATCCAGCCCCTGGAGGCGCTGCGGATCAGGGCCTGCCGTACGCAGATAAGCGTGCAGCGTGTAGACCGTGTCTTCCGCCTGAGCCTGACAGGACTCCAGCACTTCTGCTGCAGCGCTCAGTGTGGGCTCCAGGCCGGCAATCGACCCCAGCAGGGATCTGGCTTGCGACAAGCTGGCGACAACGCCGCGCTCGTCGCCTTCCAGCAATTCCAGGGATTTCGCGGCCGCATCGATGATTGACTGGGCGTTCGCCAGTCGGGTGTGTTCGGCATTGAGCGTTTCCCACTCGTCTGTCGCGGGAGCCAGTTTTTCAAGTTCGCCGATCTGCCACTGCAGTCGCTCGCGCTCGCTTTGCAGGGACGATTGTGCTGTGGTGGCCTCGATTAACAGCCGCGCCGCATCTCGCCAGACATGCCAGCAACGGGCCACTTCTTGAGTGTCAACGCCGGCATAAGCATCCAGCAGCGCGCGCACCGTGTCTGGGCGGGTGAGGCTTTGCCAAGCGTGTTGTCCATGGATTTCCAGCAGGCGTTCGCCAAGGTCCCGCAGCTGCGCCGCGGTTGCCGGACTTCCATTGATCCAACCTCGACTTCTGCCCTGAACGTCTATTGTTCTCCGCAGCAGCAGGGTTTCCGACGCGTCGAAACCTGCAGTTTCCAGCCAGGACTGGCTGCCTGCCGGAAAGCTGAATTCGGCACTGACTTCGCCTCTGCTTGCGCCTTCGCGGATGACGCCCTGGTCAGCGCGAGCCCCCAGCGCAAATTGAAGCGCATCAATCAGGATGGATTTTCCGGCACCCGTTTCGCCGGTCAGCACAGAGAATCCTGAAGCAAACTCCAGTTGAAGTTCGTGCACGATGACGAAATCGCGCAGGCTGATCCCAAGCAGGGCCACTTTCAGGATCCTCCTTCGTTCCAGTGCAATTTGCGGCGCAAGGTATCGAAATAGCTCCAGCCGCGCGGGTGCAGGAAACGCACGCGGTGAACCGACCGGCGAACCGTGATTCTGTCGCCGTGCAGAAGCGATGTCAGCGATTGCATGTCGAAATTGGCGCTGGCGTCCCGACCCGCGACGATTTCGATCGCGACTTCGGACTGGTCCGACAGGACAATGGGGCGGTTCGAAAGCGTGTGAGGCGCAATGGGCACGAGCACCCAGCCGGGGATGGACGGATGCAGCAGTGGCCCACCCGCCGACAGCGAGTAGGCGGTGGCGCCAGTCGGGGTGGCAATGATCATGCCGTCTGCGCGTTGATTGGCGACAAAGTGCCCGTCGACCTCAACTCTCAATTCCACCATGCCGGATACTGCGCCACGGCTGACCACCACGTCATTCATGGCCAGCGCGTCAAAGACGCAGTGCCCGTCGCGCATCACCCTGGCGTGCATCAGCGAGCGGGAGTCCTCTTCATGCTCTCCGAGCAACATCGGCGCCAGCCGTGCGCGAAAGTCATTCAGCGGCAGATCGGTGATGAAGCCCAGTCGACCCTGGTTGATGCCGATCAGGGGCACATCGAACCGTGCCAGTTGTCGAGCGATGCCCAGCATCGTTCCGTCTCCACCGACAACAAGACCCAGATCGCAATGCTGACCGATGCCGGGGACGTCCAGCACCGGGTGGCCGGTCAGTCCGGCATTCGAGGCTGTTTCAAGTTCGATGGAAACCTCGCAGCCCAGTCCGCCAAGATAGTGGGTGAGTTCTTCCAGCACGCCTCGAAGTTGCGATGATTGGCCACGTGATACGTTCGCGTAGTACTTGCCGATCAGCGCGACATGACGGAAATTGGACTTCATCCGGAAATTACATCACTAAAATGATTCCATGCTAGACAACCGTGCCAAGTTGTTGCTCAAGGCGCTGGTCGAGCGCTATATCGCG
>JACSRS010000099.1 GCA_014879655.1 Burkholderiaceae bacterium | reverse complement strand
ACGTGATCGCCAAGCTGATCCGCAAGGTGCTGTACGTCGGCGCCTTCGCCTACATCATCGGCAACTTCAGCTGGCTGGCCGGCATCGTGTTCCGCTCGTTCGCCGGCCTGGGCCTGACGGCCAGCGGCTCGACCATGAGCATGGAGAACTTCCTGCAACCGGGCCGGCTGGCGAAGGTCGGCATCGACGCCGGGGCGCCGATCCTGAAACAGATCGGCGACATGGCGGGCTTTCCCGAAGTGTTCGTGAACATCACGCCCATCGTCGTGATGTTCCTCGCGTGGCTGATCGTCCTGCTGTGCTTCTTCGTGCTGGCGATCCAGCTTTTCATCACGCTGATCGAGTTCAAGTTGACGACGCTCGCAGGCTTTGTGCTGGTGCCGTTCGCACTCTGGAACAAGACCGCCTTCCTCGCTGAAAAAGTCTTGGGCAACGTGGTGTCGTCCGGCATCAAGGTGCTGGTGCTGGCCGTGATCGTGGGCATCGGCTCGGGCCTGTTCGCCGAATTCCAGGTGCAGCCGGCCGAGCCGTCCATCGACCATTCCGTCGTTGTCATGCTGGCTTCGCTGACCCTGCTGGCGCTGGGCATCTTTGGGCCAGGCATTGCGACGGGGCTGGTGTCGGGCGGCCCGCAGCTCGGTGCAGGTGCGATGGCTGGTGCCGCGCTGGGCGCGGCCGGCGCTGCGGTTGCCGTGGGCGCAGCGGCCACGGGCGTTGGCGGTGCTGTCGCAGCCGGCGCACGTATGGCCCCGGCTGCGGCCAAGCTGGCAGGCAGCGGTGCGCGTGCCGCCACCGGGGCGGCCAGCAGCGCGAAGTCGGCATTCCAAGCCGGCTCCGCGTCCGCTGGCGGTGGCCTCAAAGGTGCTGCCGCTGGCGTGGGCAATGTTGCCAAGACCGGCGCGCAAGCGGCCGGGCAGAAGGCGGCGCAAGGCGCGCGTTCGATCCGCGAACGCGCTGCCGCAGCGTTCAGCGCCGACGCGCCCACAGCCGCAAGTAGCGGTGCCCCCAGCGGCGATGCGCCTTCGGCCGCTCCGCAGGAGCAACCGGCCTGGGCCAAGCGCCTGCACCGACGACAGCAGCTCACCCATGCCGCGACAACCGCCGCCCACACGCTGCGCGGTGGTGATGGCGGCGGCTCGGGCCAAGGGCCGAGCCTGCGCAACCCCGATGAATGAAGCGATTCCTGATCCTCAAGGAGAACACCCATGCGATTCAAACGCCCGCAGGTGCGCTATGCCGACACCCCGCAGCCTGCTACCCCTTATCAATCTGCTGCCCAAGTGTGGGACGAGCGCATCGGCTCGCCGCGCGTGCAAGCGAAGAACTGGCGCTTGATGGCCTTCGGTTGCCTCGCGCTCGCGCTGCTGATGGCCGGTGGCCTGGTCTGGCGCTCGGCGCAGTCCATCGTCACGCCTTACGTCGTGGAGGTGGACAACGCGGGCCAGGTGCGCGCGGTTGGCGAAGCCGCCACGCCGTACCGGCCCAGCGATGCGCAGATTGCCTATCACCTGGGCCGCTTCATCGGCCTGGTGCGCGGCCTGTCCATCGACCCCATCGTGGTGCGGCAGAACTGGCTCGATGCCTATAACTACACGACCGACAAGGGTGCCGTGGTGCTCAACGAGTACGCCCGCGTAAACGACCCGTTCGCGCGCATCGGCAAGGAGTCGGTGACGGTGCAGATCACCAGCGTGACCCGTGCCAGCGACACGTCCTTCAACGTGCGCTGGACGGAGACGCGCTTTGTCAATGGCGCGCTGGATCGCACCGAACGCTGGAACGCCGTGGTTTCCATCGTGCAGCAGACGCCGCGCACCGAGCAGCGCGTGCGCAAGAACCCCTTGGGCATCTACGTCAACGGGCTGTCGTGGAGCCGTGAACTGGAAGCGAATGAAGGAGCAAAACCATGAATGCGATTTTCCGTAAATCCGCCTTGCCACTGATCTTGCTTGCCCTCGCGGGCTGCGCCACGCAGGGCAAGCCGCCGCCGGCCATCTCACTCGATGAGCCGGTGCAGGCCCAGCCGCTGCCCGAGGCGCCGAAGCCGGTGGAAGTCGTGGCCGTGCCCGAGGTGTTGCCGATGCCGGCGCAGATGAAGCCTGTGCCGGATTCCAAGCCTACGGCGGACCCCGCCGATGAAACCGTGCGCGTGGCCCGCGCCAATGCCGAGGCGCGCATCGCGCCCACACGCGAGGGATATGTGAACGCCATTCAGGTATGGCCCTTCACCGATGGCGCGCTCTATCAGGTCTATGCGGCCGTCGGCCGCGTGACCGTGATCGCACTCCAGCCGGGCGAGGAGCTGGTGACGGTCGCGGCCGGCGACACGGTGCGCTGGATCGTGGGCGACACGTCGAGCGGCAGCGGCGAGGCGCTGCGCGTGAACGTGATGGTCAAGCCGATCCGATCCGGCCTCAAGACGAATCTCGTCATCACGACCAGCCGACGCACCTACCTGCTGGAGCTGACCTCGACCGAAAAGACGTGGATGGCGTCCGTCTCGTGGGAATACCCGAAGGACAAGATGCTGGCTTTGCAGCGCCAGGCGCAGGCGGCCAGCACTGCCGTGCCGGTCGATGCGGGCCTGTCTCTGGAGAAGATCCGCTTCCGCTACGCGGTCTCGGGCAGCAATCCCCCGTGGAAGCCTTTGCGCGCCTTTGATGACGGGGAGAAGGTCTACATCCAGTTCCCGCCGGGCATCGCCCAGGGCGAACTGCCACCGCTGTTCGTGATCGGTGCGCAGGGCGATGGGCAGCTCGTCAATTACCGCTTCCGCTCGCCGTACTACATCGTGGATCGGCTGTTCGGCGCCGCCGAGTTGCGCCTGGGCGGCGACAAGGGCGACGTGGTGCGGATCGAGCGCACCGACGGGGTTGTGGGTGGCACGCGGAGGAACTGACCATGAGCCAGGACGACATTCCCGACCATGCCACCGATGCTTCGCCTTCGGCGGGCAAGGTGGCACCCGAGGCGATGGCCTTGCGCGCGCAGCCGCGCCCGGTCACGCGCCTGAACCGGCGCACGCTGGCCATCCTCACCGGCGGCCTGTCGGTCGCCGTGCTCGGGGCCACGATCTGGTCATTGCAGCCGCATCGGCGTGGTGCTGGCGAGCAGACCGAGCTTTACAACGTGGATCGCGTGTCCAAGTCCGAAGGGCTGGACGGCCTGCCTTCGGACTATTCCAAGCTGCCTGCGAAGGTGCCGGAGTTGGGGCCACCGCTGCCCGGCGATCTTGGGCCGGCCATCGTGAAGTCGCAGCAGCCCGTGACACCGGCCTATGCGCCGCCGGGCCACGACCCGGAGGATGCACGGCGCAAGGAAGCCGAGGCCGCAGCGGCCTCGACGGTGTTCTTCCGCTCGGGCAATCAAGGCAAGGCCGCTGCGCCTGGCGCAGCCCAAGTCGCTGCGGCTTCGCCCGGCAGCGCCTTGGCGGGCTTCGATCCACTGGCGGCCGGGCCAGCCTCGACGGCTGCCCAGCCCAGCGATCCCACCGCTGTGCAGAACCGGCAAGAGCAGAAAGAGGCTTTCCTGAAAGGCGGTTCTACGGAAACCCGCAATTCCGGCAATCTGCAAATGCCGGCTTCGCCGTACCAAGTCATGGCGGGCACAGTGATTGCGGGCGCACTGGTCACGGGCATCAAGTCGGACTTGCCGGGCGACGTGATCGCCACGGTGACGGAGCCGGTCTATGACACGGCCACGGGCAAGTTCCTGCTGATCCCGCAGGGTTCTCGCATCCTGGGCAAATACAACAGCCAAATCAGCTACGGGCAGAGCCGCGTGCAGGTGGTATGGAACCGGATCATCCTGCCCGACACGTCTTCGCTCACGCTCGACAACCTGGCGGGCACCGACCCGGCCGGTTATGCCGGGCTGGAAGATGATGTGGATTGGCATTGGGGTCGCATTTTCGCCGGCGCGGCGCTGACCACGCTGTTGGGTGTCGGTGCCGAACTGGCCGCGCCGGAGAACCGGCAGGACGGTGATCGCATCATCATCGCCGGCCGCGACAGCGCCCAGGACAGCATCAATCAGGTCGGCCAAGAGATGACCCGGCGCAACCTCAACATCCAGCCCACCTTGACGGAGCGCCCCGGCTTGCCGGTACGCATCATCGTCAACCGCGATCTTGTGTTGCGGCCGTACCAGCCGCTTTTCTTCAACAGGGGGACTTCACGATGACGACGCGCAAGCTGCGGCTCGGGCCGCTGCCGAAAACGGAATCCACGAAGCTGACCTTTGCCTGCCCGGCCAGCCTGAAAGCCGACCTTGACCGATACGCGGCGCTGCACGCGCAAACCTACGGCGAGGCGGTCGATGCCACGGTGCTGATTCCGCACATGCTGGAAGCCTTCATGGCCGGGGATCGGGGATTCAGGAAGGGAGGCGCGAGCAAGGCCTCGCCGCCGAAGCCAAGCTGATGATGCGAGTTTCCGCTGGTGGTCATCCCTCTAACGCGCAGCCAAAGGCTGCGCGTTCTTCGTTCTGGAGGACGGCGACCTATTGGGCTATGATGACCAAATGCGGCCACCGTCTGCTGGCAATCGTCCCCGATACAGCACGCTCCGGCTTTCTACCGCAAAGCTCTTATGTGGCTCCCAGCCCACAACGCCGCAGTCTCGCAAGGCGGCCCGAAGTAGAGCTAAACCCGCGCCCCATTTAGACTTCCGGCCATCAAGCCATTTTCACAAATGACTTGACGCCGCCAATTTTTTATCCGGGCGCCAACTGCGACAGCCGTGGCTATGCGCCGGTATTCCGTCGCATAGCCCGCCGCGGCTATCTGGTTGTCGATGTGCCCATGCCGCGGAATTTTGCGATCTTTGCGCCGGACCGTGCCGACGAGGTGCGCGCCGCCCATCCGGAGATCAAACGCTGGGTGATCGCGGGCCATTCAATGGGCGGTGCGATGGCCGCC
>JACSRS010000123.1 GCA_014879655.1 Burkholderiaceae bacterium | reverse complement strand
TGCCGCAACTGCTGGGTGAATTCATGCGCCGGCACCCCGCCGTCACGCTGAGCCTGCACGTCGACAACCGGCTGATCGACATGGTGGAGGAAGGTGTCGATCTGGCCATTCGCGTCGGCCGCATCGGCGACGCCAACCTGATCGTGCGCAAGCTGCAGACCGTGCCCTTCGTCGTTGCGGCTTCGCCGGGCTACTGGTCTGCGCGCGGGCGCCCGAGGCAGCCCGACGAACTGGCGAGCCACGACGCGCTGACGTTTTCGGTCCTGGGCCTGCAGCCGCAGTGGCAATTCGTGATTGACAACCAGTTGCTTGCCGTGCCGGTGAACAGCCGTGCAGACGCGAGCGATGCAGCGCCGCTGATCGATCTGGCCCGCCAGGGCCTGGGCATGGTGTGGATGCCGCGCTTGCTGCTCGCGCCGCACCTGGAAAATGGCTCGCTGCAGGCCGTGCTGGAAGAATTCACCGTGCGGGATATCTGGCTGTATGCCGCCTACGCACAGCGCCGGCACAACAGCGCCGCCATGCGGGCGATGCTGTCGCTGCTGGAATCACACTGGAAGCAGGGCTGACCGCGTCAATCGAAGAACGTCGCCCTGGTCGCTACACCAGCGGTGGCGTGATGCGCTCGGTGGCCAGCGCGCGCATCACGGCCGGTCGCTCCAGCATCCGCGCCAGCCACGGCATCAGGTCTCCGGGGTTCAGGGTCAGGTTGGCCACTGACTGGTGCGCTGAATGGGTGTGGTGAACCGGCATCAGGTCGACCGCATCTATGCTTTGAATCGATCGACCATCGACCCCATCCCTTTACACTTTGTTGCAAGTTCATGAATGGAATCTGAACGCATTACGAGACCGCAATGACACCTATTTCAGACTGTTTAACTCATCGACTTCGCAACAGTTCGGACTCTCAATCAGGCTTCACACTGGTGGAGTTGATGATCGTGGTGGCGATCATCGGCATCCTGGCTGCCGTCGCCCTGCCCGCCTACCGGGACTACACCATCCGCGCCAAGATGTCTGAAGTGGTGCTGGCCGGCGCGGGTTGCCGCACGCTGATCACTGAAATCTATGCGACGGAGACACCCTCCACCGCACCAATCGCTGGCACCTGGGGCTGCGAAGTCGCTGCAGGCTCGGGCACCCGCTACGTGAATCAGATCGAAACGGACGCCAACGGATGGGTGTTCATCACCGCGAGGGGATTTGACAACCCGGACATTGACAACAAGCGCATCCGCTTTGTCGGCTGGTCAGCGTCCGGGAATCCAGTGGAACTTGCGGCAGACATGGGAAAAGGCCTCGTCAAATGGACTTGCGGCCCCGATCCAGCGCTGAACCCCATGCCCTTGCGGTATTTGCCGGTGGCTTGTCGCAAGTAGAACTCACGGCCCCTCAGCGCCGCTGAGAATCGGCGAGAACCCCGATCAGCGGTAGAACGCCTCGACCTTGCCCTTGAGCTTGATCAGCATTGGCTTGCCCTTGCGGTCCACCGTCTTGCCGGCGGCGACTTTCACCCAGCCCTCGCTGATGCAGTACTCCTCGACATCGTGACGTTCCTTGCCGTTGAAGCGGATGCCGATGTCGTGCTCAAACACCGCCGCCACATGGTGCGGACTGCCCGGGTCGGTCGCAAGATGGTCGGGCAAGGGAAGCCTGTCTGTCATGGGAAACACTTTCTGTCGGTGGAAAAGATGCTTCCATTTTCGCGAAATCCGCCGTGCCCGCCCGAGCAAGGTTCACGTGACATAAGCCTGCAGCCGGGCAATCATTCGCTGCGTGGCGTCCGAAACGGGGGCTTTGCCGGATTCGTGAGCAACCAGTTGTCCGTCGCAACGGTGAATCCTGTCGATCCGGTTGACCGGCAGGCCGGTGTACAGCCATTCGTCGGTCTGCACGACGACGATCAACGATTGAACATCCGGCCGGGTCAGCAAGGCGAGCACCCGCTCAAACAGGCCCTCGGCCGCAAGCGGCTGGTGTACGCCGTCCGGGTCCAGCGTGAAAGCGTGGCTCGTCAGATGCGCATGCGCTCCTGATACCAGCCCAACCCGTTGCGCGGCGCGCGCACGCTCGGCAGCATCGTCTCCACCAATGAAAACGTCCACCGGCAGTCGACCGTCCTGTTCGACAAAGCCTGCCAGAAACTGCGGAAGACAGGCTTGGGCGACCGGGTTCCCGCCAAAGAAAGGCGCGTAGTTGACTTCGTTGATCACCGCGCCGTTTTCATGCCAGGGCCGGGAAACATCCGGCGTGATGAGGTCGATGCCGGCATTTCGCAGCCCGAACAACCGAGCCGCGCGTTCCGCGATTTCGATGTTGTGCGGATGAACGACGCTGGTGGCATCTTCGATTTCGCCGCCCCATTCGGACGACTCAATGGCCCGTAGCGCAAGCCTCTGGCCGGGCGCTGCAACCATGTCGACGGTGACCCCCTGCGCATCAAGCGCCCTGCGCGTGAGTGCATCGAGTCCGATCACCTTCTTTCGGCGCCAGGGCGGTCGCTTGCGAATGCTGTCCGCCCGATCGGCGATGAGTTGCGCAACGGTACGTGAGCCATCACCGGTAACCGACACCGGATTGCGTGAAATGGCATACATGAACGCCCCGTTGGCAACGAGCAGCCGATAGCAGCTGCCGGGGACCTGCCTTTCCACCAGCACATGAGCCGACAAAGCGGCTGCCTCCTGCCAACCTGCAATCACCTGCTCGAGTGACTCGATACCGACACAAACCCCTTCGCTTCGTTCACGATCCGCCGGCTTCACTACCACGGGCCAGCCCAGATTGCGAGCCGCTGCCAGCGCCTGCGCCTGATCCGCAACCAGCTGGTGGCGCGCGGCCGGCAGGCCCGCAGCCCGCAGGGCGTTGGCGGTCCAATCTTTTCTCGCACACAGCGTCGCACCGATGGCAGAGTCGCCGTCCACCGAACTCATCCGCATGATTCGCGCCCGCGTGCCCCAGCCCAGCTGATAAACCCCGCCGCCCAGATGACGGCAAGGGATGCTGCGGCTGAAAGCCGCTTGCAGGATGGGAAATGTCGAGACACTGGCCACCCCCATCGCGGCCAGCGGCTTGATGGCCTGCGCATCCATCTGCTCATGAAGTCGCTCCAGCACCGACGGATCTGCTCGCGACTCCAGAACGCGGAGCGTGACTTCCGCTGCGACCTGGCAAGCGAGTTCCCCCGCGCGCAAGGGCACGCCATCCAGTTCGGGAATGGCAGCCAGCACCCGGCAAGTTTGCCCCGGATCGTCTGCTGCCACCAGTTTCAGCAACCGCCCGGCCTCAAAAACCGGCAGTCGGGCCGCCTGGCGGATGGCCCGGATCACCAGCAGGATTCGCCAGGCCAGTTCGACAGCCGGTCCGTGCGCCGAAGGGGGATTGATGGCCGCACTGACAGGCTCAATCTCGATTTCCAGGACATCCTTCAGCCACCTGTCGAGCGCCTCGAACTCGACCGTTGCCGGACAACAAAAACCGAAAGTGACGGTAACCGCCTGCTGGCGAAGTCCAAACCGGTATCCAAGGTACGGCGTTGCCATCGACCCATTCTTCCTACACAATGCACCTGACTATAGCTGCCGGTCAGGTCAGCAAGTTGCCGGGGCAACGCAAGCCACGCTTGAATTGCCTATTCGGGTTTTATCAGGACTTGCTGCCGGTGAGTCCTTCTTCATCGCAAAAGGAATTGAACATGAAAAATGCCGTATCTGTCGATCCGAAGAAACTTCTCGGATTCAAACTGCAGCCCAACGATGCGCAAGGTCAACAGGTCGCCAAAGGTGCGAAGATTGGCAAACCAATTACCGGGAAGAACACCGTCACGGGCGCCAAGATCGGAAAACCCCCCGCCATCGGCGCGAAGATCGGCAAACCCCCTGTCATCGGCGCAAAGGTCGGCAAAGTCGGCAATTGAATGGCTCAGCCGGGTTGCCCGGCTAAGCGCTGTCGGCGCCTGACACGACTGATCAAGCCGATCCGTTTTGAACGGATCGGCTTTCTTTTGCCTGAATGTGAATTCAATGCCTTTGAGTTTCGATTTCTACCCCGACCCTTCCCGCGGGCTCGCGCTCGATCACCGCATGCGCGAGCAACTGATCGAAAGCCTTGAACACATCCTGTCAGCGGTGCAGGCTCAACCCGATGCAAAACCCGACGAGCTGTGCGGGCTCATCGGCCAACTCCGGCAAGGCGGGTTGGCGTCGCCCTCGACGTTCGGACTCTATTACGAAGCAGCAACGGCCTTGCTGCAGGAAGACACGCCGTCCGGGCTGGGGCTTCTGGCCCAACTGGGCCAGGAATCGCTGCTTGAAGACCGCAACATCCGGATCCGGACACTGGACCAGGTCAATCCCGAAACCCGGCGTCAACGCTATCAGCGCCTGATGGACACCGACCCGGGCACCCCTTTCCGGATCGTGGCGCCATCGCCGGCCACCGCCGAACGGGACATCGACAACTTTGCACGCGCGCTGTCGCGCTTGCAGGCTTTCGCCCCCGAACTGGCGGGGGAGTTTGAAGCGGTGATCCGGGAGGTCGTGCTCGTCGAGGGTGCACCGGATCTGGGATATGACTTCGCCGGTGGGTCCTGCTACATGCTCTGGGGTGCGTTGTTCATCAATGCTGCTTACCACCCCGACGACGTTGCGATGATGGAAGCCATTGCCCACGAGAGCGGCCACAGCCTGCTTTTTGGCTTCACCATCGACGAACCGCTGGTGCTCAATGATGATGACGAGCGCTTCGCCTCACCGCTGCGCGATGACCCCCGGCCGATGGACGGTATCTATCACGCGACCTGGGTTTCCGCCCGCATGCACTGGACCATGGCGAAGGCGTTCGCATCCGGGACGTTGTCCGCCGAGGAGTCTGCATTGGCATCCCGGAATCTGGAACGCAGTTGCCGCAGCTTCTGGGACGGCTACCAGACCGT
>JACSRS010000057.1 GCA_014879655.1 Burkholderiaceae bacterium | reverse complement strand
CCGATTTCCCAGCCGTTGAGCACCATGTCGTAGCCCTTGGCCAGGCACTTTTCGGGGGCGGTGACCATCCAGTCTTCGTGGCCGTCCTTGGGTGCGGTGAACGGGTGGTGCACGGCGGTGTAGCGCTGCGCCTCCTCGTCAAACTCGAACATCGGGAAGTCGACCACCCACATCGGCGCCCAGCGATCTTCGAAGAGGCCGTTCTTCTTCGCCAGATCGCTGTGGCCGATCTTCAGGCGTAGCGCGCCGATGGCGTCGTTGACGACCTTCGCCTTGTCGGCGCCGAAGAACAGGATGTCACCGTCCTGCGCGCCGCTGCGCTGCAGCACCTCGGCAATGGCGGTGTCGTGCAGGTTCTTGACGATCGGGCTTTGCAGGCCATCGCGGCCCTTGGCCACTTCGTTGACCTTGATCCAGGCCAGTCCCTTGGCGCCGTATATCTTGACAAACTCGGTGTAGGCGTCGATCTCGCTGCGCGGCATCTCGGCGCCGCCCTTCACACGCAGCGCCACCACACGGCCACCGGGCGTCGTGGCCGGGCCGGAGAAGACCTTGAAGTCCACGTCGCCCATCACGTCGGTCAGCTCGGTGAATTCCATGTTCACCCGCAGGTCCGGCTTGTCGGAACCGTAGCGACGCATGGCCTCGCTGTAGGCCATCACCGGGAAATCACCCAGGTCGACGTTCAGCACCTTGGCGAACACCTGCTTGATCATGTCCTGGAACATGTCGCGAATGTCCTGCTCGCCCAGAAACGAGGTCTCGATATCGATCTGGGTGAACTCGGGCTGCCGGTCGGCACGCAAGTCTTCGTCGCGGAAGCACTTGGTGATCTGGTAGTAGCGGTCATAACCGGCCACCATCAGCAGTTGCTTGAACAGCTGCGGCGACTGCGGCAGCGCGAAAAAGTGACCGTCGTGCACGCGGCTGGGCACCAGGTAGTCGCGCGCACCTTCAGGCGTGCTCTTGGTCAGCATCGGCGTCTCGATGTCGATGAAGCCGTTGGCGTCAAGAAACCTGCGCACTTCCATTGCCGTCTTGTAGCGCAGCATCAGGTTGTTCTGCATGTACGGTCGACGCAGATCCAGCACGCGGTGCGTGAGGCGCGTGGTTTCCGACAGGTTGTCGTCGTCGAGCTGGAACGGCGGCGTGACGGACGGGTTGAGCACCGTCAGCTCGTGGCACAGCACCTCGATCTTGCCGCTCTTGAGACTGTCGTTCGTCGTGCCTTCCGGGCGGGCACGTACCAGCCCCTTGACCTGCACGCAGAATTCGTTGCGCACGTCTTCGGCGACGGCAAACATCTCGGCGCGATCCGGGTCACAGACGATCTGCACATAGCCTTCGCGGTCGCGCAGGTCGATGAAGATGACGCCACCGTGGTCACGCCGGCGATTGACCCAGCCGCACAGGGTGACGTTCTGGCCGGTCAGTGCTTCGGTCACCAGACCGCAATAGTGGGAACGCATGGACATTGAGCTTCTTTCAGATACTGCGCAGCCAACGTGGCGGCCGCGCAAACAGGTCAACAATCAGGGAGGGTTCGGCAGCGAACCGGGCTTGGGCGCTGGCGGCGCGACGGCCGGCGGGGGCGGCGCCACAACGCCCATCGAGATGATGTACTTGAGCGCTTCGTCCACACTCATCCGCAGCTCCACCACATCCGCCCGGGGCATCATCAGGAAGAAACCGGAGGTCGGGTTGGGTGTGGTCGGCACGTAGACACTGACAAATTCGCCCTGCAGGTAGCTGCCCACCTCGCCACCGGGCTTGCCAGTCAGAAAAGCAATGGTCCACGAACCCTGGCGCGGATACTGCACCAGCAGAGCTTTTGAAAATGCGTTGCCGCTGCCCGAAAACAGCGTGTCTGCCACCTGCTTGACACTGTTGTAGATGCTGCGTACCACCGGGATGCGGGTGATGACCTTGTGCCATTGCCGCACCCACCACTGGCCGAACATGTTGGCGACGAAAACGCCCGTCGAAAAAATCACGACCGCCACGAGGATCACGCCCAGCCCCGGAATGGCGCGCAGCTTGTCGGTCACCAACTGCATGCCGGGAACAACCGCGTTGGTCGCGCCCAGTACTGCCAGGAAAATGCCGTCGAGCAGGCCGACCAGCCACATCAGCACCCAGACCGTGATGCCCATGGGCAGCCAGACCAGCAGACCGGTGATGAAATACTGCTGGATACGGCGTTTCATGGCAGGTTCGGGGCGGGTTCAGATACCGTTCAGTGGCAGGCGCACGAAGCGCCGCAACCGCCGGCGCTGGCGGCAGGCGCGCTGTCGGACTTCGCCGGCGCTGGCGCTGCCGTCGAGGTGGTCGAGGCCGTACCGCCGCCATCGGACTCTTTGACGGCCGGCGGGCTGCTGTTGCCACCGCGGAAATCGGTGGCGTACCAGCCCGTGCCCTTGAGCTGGAAGCCGGCGGCCGTCAGTTGTTTGGTGAAGGTGCTGGCCCCGCAGGACGGACAGACCGTCAGGGGTGCATCGGACATTTTTTGCAGGACGTCCTTGGCATGGCCGCAGGACTCACAGCGGTAAGCATAGATTGGCATGGCGTCAGGGTGGTCAGAAGTGCAAAGCCTTCAATTATAGGCGGCACCCCGGAATTCAAGCCTTGCGCCGCCCCTGGCAGGCCACGCCGCCGACCAGCACCGACACCGGCCGGGCCGGCCGGTGTCAGCCTGCGCTGCCCTCGAAATGGTGCACGTGTCCCTTGTGGTCACGCAGCAGCTGCGGCGCCAGCGAACCGCCCAGCATGCCCGCCAGTGCAGCCAGCACCCCCGCCAGCTGCTGCGGAAACGCCTCTGCCAGCGCGGGTGTCGCGACGAACAGCAGCCAGGTCCCCAGCCCCAGTACCACGGCAACGACCGCCCCTTGCGTCGTCGCACGCTTCCAGTAAAGGCCGAAGACCAGCGGAATGAACGCACCGACCAGCGGCACCTGGTAGGCGCCCGACACCAGTTCGTAGATCGATGTGCCCTGCATCAGGATGGCGTAGGTCAGCACGCAAGCCGTGAACACCAGTACCGAAATCCGCATCGCCTTGAGTGTCTGCGCGTCGCTCATGCCCGGTCGGAGGTTGCGCAGAATGTTTTCCACAAAAGTGGTACTCGGCGCCAGCAGCGTCGCCGACGCGGTCGACATGATGGCCGACAGTAAGGCGCCGAAAAAAGCGATCTGCAGCACCAGCGGCATGTGCTCCATCACCAACGTGGGAAGGACTTTCTGCGGATCGTCCTTCAGCAGAGTCTGCGCGACGTCGGGCATCACGAGCACGGCGGAGGTGACGACGAACATCGGGATGAAGGCGAACATCAGGTACAGCAGGCCACCGATCACCGGTCCGCGCCGGGCGGTCCGGGCGTCCTTGGACGACATCACGCGCTGGAACACGTCCTGCTGGGGAATGGAGCCCAGCATCATCGTGATCGCCGCAGCAATGAAAAAGGTCCACTCCTTCAGGCCCCCGGTCGGGAAAAACTGGAACTTGCCTTCCCTGACTGCATAGTCCACCACCTTGCCGGCGCCACCGGCCAGACCGGCGGCATACCAGGCAATGGCGATCAGCCCGACGCCAATGATGATCATCTGGACAAAATCGGTCATGGCCACCGACCACATGCCGCCGTAGAGCGTGTAGATCAGGACGATGGAGGTGCCCAGCACCATGCCGACCGGCACCGAGATCACGCCCTGCGTGAGCAGGTTGAACACCAGCCCCAGTGCGGTGATCTGGGCGGCTACCCACCCCAGATAGCTGATCATGATGATGGCGGAGCAGACCATCTCGATGCCGCGACCGAAGCGCTGGCGGTAATAGTCACCCAGCGTGATCAGGTTACGCTGGTACAGGCGGTAGGCAAAGAAAAGACCCACCAGCACCAGACACATCGATGCGCCGAACGGGTCTTCGACCACTGCCCCGAGGCCCCCGTCGACAAACCGGGCCGATACGCCCAGCACGGTCTCCGACCCGAACCAGGTCGCAAATGTGGTGGCGATCACCACGGCCAGCGGCAGGCTGCGCCCGGCCACCGCATAGTCGGCGGTGTTCTTGACCCGCCTGGCGGCATACAGGCCGATGCCCATCGAAACGAGCAGGTAGAGGACGATGAAGGTCATCAACATGAGTGGTCTCCGAAAAGCGGGGGTTCAGGGTTGTGCCAAACGCGAAAAATGCTGCGCATTATGCTGTGGCGACCCGCGGGGCCTCACCAGATGCGCACGCGAATGATGAACTGCATGGCCAGCAGGCCCAAAGCAAAACCGATGCCACCGTAGATCAGGCCCTGCAGCAGGCGATTGGTCCGGCGCTGCTCGGCCAGCAGTTGCTGGACCTCGCGGCGCGAATCCGCCGGGTTGTTCTTCAGGAAGTCGTGCAGCAGTCGCGGCAGTTCGGGCAACAGCTTGGCATAGCGTGGCGCTTGGTCCTTGAGTTGGTCGATCAGTTTTTGCGGCCCCACCTGCTCCAGCATCCAGGTTTCCAGGAACGGCTTGGCCGTGTTCCACAGGTCCAGATCGGGGTCGAGCTGGCGCCCCAGGCCCTCGATGTTCAGCAGCGTTTTCTGCAACAGCACCAGCTGCGGCTGGATCTCGACGTGAAAGCGCCGCGACGTCTGGAACAGCCGCATCAGCACCATGCCCAGAGAAATCTCCTTCAGCGGCCGGTCGAAGTAGGGCTCGCAGACGCTGCGGATCGCCGACTCCAGCTCGTCGACGCGGGTGGCTGCGGGCACCCAGCCCGACTCGATGTGCAGTTCGGCGACCCGCTTGTAGTCACGGCGGAAGAAGGCCGTGAAGTTCTGCGCGAGGTATTCCTTGTCGTACTCGGTCAGCGTACCGACGATACCGAAATCGAGCGAGATGTAGCGGCCGAACGTCGCCGGTTCGATGCTGACCTGGATGTTGCCCGGGTGCATGTCCGCATGAAAGAACCCGTCCCGAAAGACCTGGGTGAAAAAGATGGTGACGCCGTCGCGCGCCAGCTTGGGAATGTCGACGCCTGCTTCGCGCAGCCTTGCCACCTGGCTGATCGGCACGCCCTTCATACGCTCCATCACCATGACTTCGGTATGGCAGTAGTCCCAGAACATCTCGGGAATCAGCACCAGATCGAGCCCCTGCATGTTGCGGCGCAACTGCGCGGCGCTGGAAGCCTCGCGGACCAGGTCCAGCTCGTCGTGAAGGTACTTGTCAAACTCCGCCACCACCTCACGGGGCTTGAGCCGCTTGCCATCCGCGCTCAGGCGATCCACCCAGCCGGCCATGGTGCGCATCAGGTCCATGTCGTTGTCGATCGCCTGCAACATGCCGGGGCGCAAGACCTTGACCGCCACCTCACGCTCCGTGCCGTCACGCGTTTTCAGCGTGGCAAAGTGAACCTGGGCAATCGACGCACTGGCCACCGGAACCTGATCAAACGACGTGAAGACCTGGTCCAGCGGTTTGCGGAACGCCCGCTCGATGATCTGCACCGCCACCGCCGAGCTGAACGGCGGCACCCGGTCCTGCAGACGGGCCAGCTCGTCGGCGATATCCGGCGGCAACAGATCGCGCCGGGTCGAGAGCACCTGACCGAACTTCACATAGATGGGGCCCAGCCGCTCCAGCGCTTCACGGATGCGCTGGCCGCGCGGTGCGTTCAGGTCGCGCCCGATCGAAACCAGACGCGCGATCAGCCGCAGCCAGGGCCGCTTGAAGCTGATCAGCAGCAGCTCATCGAGTCCGTAGCGAAACGCGATCCAGACGATGTAGATGCTGCGGAAAACCCGGTTCATGCCGGCGCCTTGCCGGCGCCCGGCCCGCCCTTGCGCACAAACTGCTGCAGCGCCTTTGCAGCCTCGCGCGCTGCCCGGCCCAGCGTGTGGGCAGGCGCGTCACCGATCAGCCGCGACAGGTCTTCTTCGGCGTCCCAGCGCACGTTGTCGACCAGCCAGTTGACCTCGGCCGCCAGTTTCACGTCGCCTTCGATGCGCACCGGCGGTTTGTCGCCGCGCAAGGCGGTCTGGGCCAGAGCAAACGGCGAAAGCTCGGTGACGGTCAGCAGCAGGTCCGGGGTCGCATCGGATTCGGCCAGCTCCAGCAGGCCGGCGGCCGTCGGCGACAGCTGCAGGCGAAACTCCCGCCACTGCATCCGCACCACCTGGCCCTGCTGCCGCCGCAACCGGTTCTGAGCCTCGGGTTCCTGCATCAGCACATGATTGAGAAACAGAACCAGACGTTGCTGCAGTTCGTCGACCAGCCAGGGTGGCGGCTGCAGGCCGGCGCCGAGTTGCTGCGCCAGACCGGCGGCCAAAGAAAAAGGGGACTGTGTTGCCATAGTCCCCGATTATTCCCGCATTTGAACGGGCGACCGCCAGCAGCCGGCCGCTATTGCAGGGCCTGCACGCCGGCCACCAGCCAGCCGCCACCGGCCTTGGGCTTGGTCATGTTCCAGACTTCACGGAACGGATTCGGTCCGGCAGAGGGCTCCTCGCGGATCATGCCGTTGAACTCGACGCTGGCCATGTAGGCATCGCCCAGGTCTTCGATGCCCAGCAACTGCGCGTCGAGCATCACCACGTCGGTCTTGTTGACCTGTCCGGCGGTGTGCTGTTCGCGCTCGGCCAACTGGTTGCGGATTTCAGCCAGCATTTCGTCGGTCATCATCGCGCGCAGCGCCGGGATATCGGAGCGGTCCCAGGCATCCTGCAGAGTGACGAAATTGCGCTTGGCGGCCGTCACGAAACCCTCGGTGTCAAAACCCGCCGGAATACCCCAGTTCTGCGAACCGCCCAGCGCCGCCCCGATCATCGAACCGCCGGCAGCCGGCTGCGGGCTGGCGGTGAACGCCGCACTGTTGCGCTCCCAAGGCCGGGCAGATGCATCGTTGCCGACGTTGTCCGGGCTGTAGGGTCGCGGCACGGATGCGCCAGCGCCAGCGCCCTGAAAGGCCAGCGGGCTGCTTGCCGGGGCCGCGCTTCCCGCCTTGCGGGCTCGCATCACCATGCCAATGACAACCATCACGACCAAGGCCAGCAAACCGAACAGCAGGAACTGACCGAACTCGGCACCCAGGCCGAGTGAACTGGCTAACCAGGCCAGGCCCAGACCGGCCGCCAGGCCGCCGAGCATGGCGCCCCAGGGCTTCTTCGGCGCGGCTGCGGCTGCACCCGCGGCCGCTGGGGCGGCCGGCGCGGGTTTGGTCGCGTTCTGCGTGGGCGCCTGCGCAGGCGGCGGGGCGGTGCGCTGCGTCACGTTGCCGGACTGCTTGCCGAACGACATGCCGCCGCCCATGCGTCGTGCCGCGTCTGCGTCCATGCTGGCCAGACCCAGCACCGCCACCATCGCAAGAACCACCAGATTCTTCATGCAACCTCCTTGAAAAAACGAATTCGAACTTCCATCAGCACTTGATTCCAACATGCAAGGCCACCACCCCGCCGGTCAGGTTATGGATATCCACATGACCAAAGCCCGTTTGTTTCATCAGGCCTTTCAGTTCCGCCTGGCCCGGATGCATGCGAATCGACTCGGCCAGATAGCGGTAGCTGTCCTCATCGCCGGCTACAACCTTGCCCAGCTTGGGCAGCACCTTGAACGAATACCAGTCGTAAACCTTTTCGAGTGGCCTGGCGACTTTGGAAAACTCCAGCACCAGCAACTTGCCGCCGGGCTTGAGCACCCGGTTCATCTCGCTAAGCGCCACGTCCTTGTGCGTCATGTTGCGCAGGCCGAATGCCACGCTGACAACGTCGAAATGATTGTCGGGAAGCGGCAGCTTCTCGGCGTCGCACACCAGCGTGGGCAGCACCACGCCAGCGTCGAGCAGACGGTCGCGGCCGGTGCGCAACATGGCTTCGTTGATGTCGGTGTGCACCACCTGCCCGGTTCGCCCGACCTTGGGCGCAAAGGCCAGCGCCAGGTCACCGGTTCCACCGGCGATGTCCAGCACCCGCTGACCCTCCTGAAGGTTGGCCACCATCACGGTGTACGCCTTCCAGGCCCGATGCAGGCCCATCGACATCAGGTCGTTCATCACGTCATAGCGGGACGCGACCGAATCAAAAACGCCGCGCACCTTGCGGGCCTTTTCCCGCTCGTCTACCGACTGGAAACCGAAATGCGTCGTGCTCATGATGGAAATGCTAGGTTGCGAATGAAGAATGGCCGAACAAACCCGACCCCCTATCGGACATTTGTCGCTTTTTTGATGAAAATTCGGGATTCCCCAGCGTCAAATCGAGATTTTCAGCTACTGAAAACGTAGTTCCCGTTCGACGGGCTGTCAGTGATTGCCACAGGCATGGCCGCCCTTTTCGGGCATCGGAGCATCGCGGTCGACACCGGCCGCCTGCAGCCGCGCCGCGTAATCAGCCCACAGCTGATCGGTCTGCGAGCCCAGAAAA
Source organism: Burkholderiaceae bacterium (assembly GCA_014879655.1). Taxonomy (GTDB): domain Bacteria; phylum Pseudomonadota; class Gammaproteobacteria; order Burkholderiales; family Burkholderiaceae_C; genus JACSRS01. The sequence goes on along the minus strand of JACSRS010000057.1, from coordinate 14,223 downwards.
TACAGGTAATCCCACGAAAAAATGCCGCTGTCGTGCCCGTCTGAAAACGCCGGCTGCACCGCGTAATTGCCCACCGGCTCCAGTGCGGTGAGCGTCACGTCGCGCTTGCCGGTCTGCAGAACTTCCTGCCCCGGGCCATGACCCTGCACTTCCGCAGACGGTGAATACACCCGCATCAGCTCGAACGGAATGCGACAGTTCAGACCATCGGAAAACGTCACTTCCAGCACACGCGACTGGCTGTGCACCGTGATGTCGACGGGCGTCGGAGCGCCGGAAACCAGACCTGCCATACATTCACCTCCGGTTGGATTCGTTCAGACCAGCACCCGCTCGATGCCGCCGGCGTTCGCCGCAGACACATAGTCGGGCAACCAGTCGGCACCATGCAGCTGGCGCGCCATCTCGACGACGATATAGTCCGCCTCCAGCAGGCCGTTGCTCAGGTCGTCTTCGTAACGCTTGAGTCCCTGCAGGCAACTGGGGCAACTGGTCAGGATCTTCGTGGTGTTGCCACCTGCCCCACCCTGCAGCTGTGCCAGCGCGGCCGCGTTTTTCTGCAGTTCTGATTCCTTGCGGAAACGCACCTGCGTCGAAATGTCGGGCCGGGTCACGCCCAGCGTGCCAGACTCGCCGCAGCAGCGATCGCTCCTGATCACCTTGTCGCCGATCAGCGCCTTGACGGTTTTCATCGAGTCGCCCAGCTTCATCGGGTTGTGGCACGGTTCGTGGTACAGATAACCCGGCTGGTCGGCAGGCAAGGTGATGCCTTTTTCGAGCAGGTATTCGTGGATGTCGATGATGCGGCAGCCCGGAAAGATCTTGTCAAACTCGTAACCCTGCAGCTGGTCATAGCAGGTGCCGCAGCTGACCACCACGGTCTTGATGTCCAGGTAGTTCAGCGTGTTGGCCACACGGTGGAACAGCACCCGGTTGTCGGTGATCATCTTCTCGGCTTTTTCGAACTGCCCGCTGCCGCGCTGCGGGTAGCCGCAGCACAGGTAGCCCGGCGGCAGCACGGTCTGCACGCCGGCGTGCCACAGCATCGCCTGCGTGGCGAGGCCCACCTGGCTGAAAAGCCGCTCGGAGCCGCAGCCGGGGAAGTAGAACACCGCCTCCGTTTCGGCCGTGGTGACGGCCGGGTTGCGGATGATCGGCACGTAGTCCTTGTCCTCAATGTCGAGCAGCGCCCGCGCGGTCTTCTTCGGCAGGCCACCGGGCATCTTCTTGTTGATGAAATGGATCACCTGCTCTTTCACCGGCGCCGGCCCCACCGTCGCCGGTGGCCGGATGGTCTGCCGCCGCGCCGCCATTTTCAGTACCTGATTGGCCATGCGCTGTGCCTTGAAGGCCACGCCGACCATCGCCGAGCGCATCAGCTTGATGGTCTGCGGCTGTGTCGCGTTCAGGAAGAACATCGCCGCCGCGTTGCCCGGCCGGAACGACTTCTTGCCCATCTTGCGCAGCAGGTTGCGCATGGCCATCGTCACGTCACCGAAATCGATGTTCACCGGACATGGCGACAGGCATTTGTGGCAGACCGTGCAGTGGTCGGCCACATCCTCGAACTCCTGCCAGTGCTTGATGCTGACGCCACGGCGGGTCTGCTCTTCATACAGAAACGCCTCCACCAGCAGCGAGGTAGCCAGAATCTTGTTGCGCGGGCTGTACAGCAGGTTCGCGCGCGGCACGTGCGTGGCGCAGACCGGCTTGCACTTGCCGCAGCGCAGGCAGTCTTTCACGCTGTCGGCAATGGCGCCGATGTCCGACTGCTGCATGATGAGCGATTCGTGCCCCATCAGCCCGAAGCTGGGGGTGTAGGCATGTTCCAGGTCGGCCGAATAGACCGGTGAACCCGGTTGGCCCGACACCGCCTCGCGCAGCAGCTTGCCCTTGTTGAAGCGGCCCTCGGGGTCGACGCGGCGCTTGTAGTCGGCGAAGGGCTGGATTTCGGCATCGCTCAGAAACTCCAGCTTGGTGATGCCGATGCCGTGCTCACCCGAGATCACGCCGTCCAGGCTGCGCGCCAGCTTCATGATGCGTTTGACCGCTTCATGCGCCGCCTGCAGCATTTCGTAGTTGTCGCTGTTGACGGGGATGTTCGTGTGGACGTTGCCGTCACCGGCGTGCATGTGCAGCGCCACCCAGACGCGGCCCTTGAGTACCCGCTGGTGAATCGCCACGCATTCATCCATCACAGGCTGAAAGGCCGCGCCGGTGAACAGCGCCATCAACGGCGCGCGAATCTGCGTTTTCCAGCTGGCCCGCAGCGTGTGGTCCTGCAGTTGCGGAAACAGCGCGTCGGCATCGGCAGCCCAGTCCTGCCACAGCTGGCGCGCCTGTCGCACCACGGCCAGGGCTTCGCTGACGCGGTCCTCCAGCATGTCGGCCGATGCGATGTCGACCGTGTCGTCCAGGCGACCCAGCGGGAGGTTGCCACGCTGAAAGAACGCCTCCAGTTCGTTGCACAGCTCGATCTTGTTGCGCAGGCTCAGGTCGATATTGATGCGCTCGATGCCATCGGTGTACTCGGCCATGCGTGGCAGCGGAATCACCACGTCTTCGTTGATCTTGAAGGCGTTGGTGTGGCGGCTGATGGCGGCTGTGCGCTTGCGGTCGAGCCAGAACTTCTTGCGCGCCTCGGGGCTGATCGCAATGAAGCCTTCGCCGGAGCGCGAGTTGGCAATGCGCACCACTTCGCTGGTGGCACGGGCCACGGCGTCGGCTTCGTCGCCCGCTATGTCGCCCACCAATACCATCTTGGGCAGGCCGCCGCGCTTGCTCTTGGTGGCATAACCCACGGCCTTCAGGTAGCGGTCGTCCAGATGCTCCAGGCCGGCCAACAGCACACCGGTGCGCTTCTGCTCGGCAAACATGAAGTCCTTGATGTCCACAATGCTCGGCACGGCGTCTTTGGCATTGCCGAAAAACTCCAGGCACACGGTGCGGGTGTGCGAGGGCATGCGGTGCACCACCCAGCGGGCGCTTGTGATCAGACCGTCGCAACCCTCTTTCTGGATGCCGGGCAGGCCGCTGAGGAACTTGTCGGTCACGTCCTTGCCGAGGCCTTCCTTGCGGAAGGACGGTCCGGGAATATCCAGCCGCACGGTCGACAGCAGCTTCCTGCCGCTGGCTTCAAAGGTTTTCAGCTCGAAACTGGCGACGTCCGCGTCGTGGATCTTGCCCAGGTTGTGGTTCAGACGGGTGACTTCGAGCCATTCGGCATTCGGCGTCACCATGCGCCAGCTGGCCAGGTTGTCCAGCGCCGTTCCCCACAACACGGCTTTCTTGCCGCCGGCGTTCATCGCGATGTTGCCGCCGATACACGACGCCTCGGCCGACGTCGGGTCCACCGCAAACACATAGCCAACGCGCTCGGCCGCATCGGCGACCCGCTGCGTGACCACCCCGGCTTCGGTCCAGACGGTGGCCACGGGCTGGCTCAGCCCGGGCAGCTGGATCATTTCGACCTCGGTCATCGCCTCGAGCTTTTCGGTGTTGATCACCGCGCTCTTCCAGGTCAGCGGGATCGCGCCGCCGGTGTAGCCGGTGCCACCGCCTCGCGGGATGATGGTCAGCCCCAGTTCGATGCAGCCCTTGACCAGGCCGGCCATTTCGGCCTCGGAATCGGGCGTGAGCACGACAAACGGGTACTCGACGCGCCAGTCGGTGGCGTCGGTCACGTGGCTGACGCGGGACAGCGCGTCGAATTTGATGTTGTCCGCCGCCGTCAGCCGGCCCAGCGCCTTTTGCGCCTTGCGCCGCAACAAGGCGGCCTGCTCGAAATTGCTGTCGAAGGCCTGCACCGCATGGGTCGCGGCTGTCAGCAATTCGCCGACCAGCGCATCACGCGCAGAGTCTGCCTGCGGCGTGCGGCGCTTTTCAACCTCGCCCAGCCGGTGATGCAAGGCGCCGACCAGCGACTTGCGACGGCTCGGGTTGTCCAGCAGGTCGTCCTGCAGGTAGGGGTTGCGCTGCACCACCCAGATGTCACCCAGCACCTCATAGAGCATGCGCGCCGAGCGCCCGGTGCGGCGCTCCTCGCGCAGGCGATTCAGCAGATCCCACGCGCGTTCGCCGAGCAGCCGGATCACGATTTCGCGATCGGAGAACGAGGTGTAGTTGTACGGAATCTCGCGAAGGCGCGGCGACTCTTCGACAGCAGCGGTGAGGTGATGGAGGGCAGTGGGAGCGTTCATCGGGGCGTAGCAGCACAGCCCGCACCGGTCTGAAACGCGCCAGAGCGGCTGAGCGCGGATGTTACCGCAGCGCAGCATTCACGCGCCGGCGGTGGGGTCGAGCGACGGTCAGGCATCCCCATGGAAACCCGCTGTCCAAGCGGTTGAGCGGTGATTACATTTGTCCGTCACGTATTCGTCATCCATCGGTCATCGATGAGAATTAACCTGCGTCTTTCCTTTCAGGAGGCTTCATGAAACTGCAACTCACCGCCGCCGCGCTCGCGGCCGTTCTCGCCCTGCCCGCGCAGGCCCAGACAGAAATCCAATGGTGGCACTCCATGACGGGTGGCCTGAACGACTGGGTCGTCGACCTCGCCAACGGCTTCAACGCCAGCCAGAAAGACTACAAGGTGGTGCCAACCTACAAGGGCCAGTACGGTGAAGCCATGGCCGCCGCCATTGCCGCCTACCGGGCTGGCAACGCACCGCACGTGCTGCAGGTGTTCGAGGTGGGCACCGCAACCATGATGGCGAGCAAGGGCGCCATCGTGCCCGCGGGCAAGGTGCTGGCAGACGCCGGCTACAAGTTCGACCCCAAGGCCTACATCTCGGCCGTGGTCGGCTACTACACCGCGCCCAACGGCCAGATGCTGAGCTACCCGTTCAACAGCTCCACCACCATCCTGAACTACAACAAGGACGCGTTCAAGGCCGCCGGCCTCGATCCGAACAAGCCGCCGACCACCTGGCCCGAACTCGTGCTGGCGGCCGGCAAGCTCAAGGCCAGCGGCCACAAGTGCCCGTTCACCACCAGCTGGCAGGGCTGGACCCAGCTGGAGAGCTTCTCCACCTGGCACAACACGCTGTTTGCGACGCAGAACAACGGCTTTGGCGGCACCAGCACACGCCTGATTACCAACAGCCCGCTGCACGTGCGCCACATCGAAAACCTGGCCAACATGGCCAAGCAGGGCCTGTTTGTCTACAAGGGACGCAACAACCTGGGCGATGCGCCTTTCTATTCGGGTGAATGCGCGATGGCCACCGCCTCGTCATCCACCTACGCCAGCATCAAGAAGAACGCCAAGTTCGATTTCGGCATTGCGCCGCTGCCCTACTACCCGGACGTGCCCGGCGCGCCGCAGAACACCATCATCGGCGGTGCTTCGCTGTGGACCATGGCCGGCAAGCCGGCCGGGGACTACAAGGGCGTGGCAGCTTTTTTCAACTACCTTTCCAACCCGGAAGTGCAGGCCAAGAGCCACCAGCGCACCGGCTACCTGCCGATCACCATGGCGGCGTTCGAGCTGACCGAGAAATCGGGCTTCTACAAGCAGAACCCTGGCACCGACACTGCCGTCAACCAGATGATCCGCAAGACGACCGACAAGTCGCGGGGCATCCGGCTGGGCAATTTCCTGCAGATCCGGGCCATCGAGGACGAAGAACTGGAACAGGTCTGGGCCGGCAAGAAGACCGCCAAGGAAGCGCTGGACAGCCTGGTCAAGCGGGGCAACGAGGAGCTTGAACGCTTCGAGAAAGCCAACAAGTCCTGATGAAGCGGAAGTTTCCGGCAAACCATGGCGGTTGAAAAGCGCGTCCGCTTCAAGAGCGCCTGGTTGCCCTGGCTGCTGCTGGCTCCCCAGCTGGCCGTGATCCTGGTTTTCTTTTTCTGGCCGGCCGGCCAGGCGCTGGTGCAGTCGGTGCAGCAACAGGACGCGTTCGGCTCGTCGGTCGAATGGGTCGGCATGGCGAACTTCCGGCGCCTGTGGAACGACGACAGCTACCTGGCTTCGTTCAACACCACGGCGCAGTTTTCCGCGCTGGTCGCAGTGCTCGGGCTGAGCATCGCGCTGACGCTGGCTGTCTTCGCAGACCGGGTCGTGCGCGGGGCTTCCATCTACAAGACCCTGCTGATCTGGCCCTATGCGGTCGCGCCGGCGGTGGCCGGCGTGCTGTGGCTGTTCATGTTTGCGCCGTCGATCGGCATCGTGAGTTACGCGCTGCACTGGTTCGGCATCGAGTGGAACAGCCTGCTCAACAGCCGCGACGCCATGGCCCTGGTCGTGATGGCCGCAGTCTGGAAGCAGATCTCCTACAACTTCCTGTTCTTCCTGGCCGGCCTGCAGTCAATCCCGAAATCGCTGATCGAGGCCGCCTCCATCGACGGCGCCGGCCCCTGGCGCCGCTTCTGGAGCATCGTCTTCCCGCTGCTGTCGCCCACCACTTTCTTCCTGCTTGTCATCAATGTCGTCTACGCATTTTTTGACACTTTCGCGATCATCGACACCGTGACCCAGGGCGGGCCGGGCAAGGACACCGCCATCCTCGTCTACAAGGTCTACTTCGACGGCTTCAAGGCCATGGACATGGGTGGATCGGCCGCGCAGTCGGTGGTGCTGATGTTCATCGTCATCGCGCTGACCGTGGTGCAGTTCCGCTATGTCGAGAAAAAAGTGAACTACTGAGTGATCGCCGACCATGGTTGAACGCCACCCCATTCTCGACGCCGTTTCCCACCTGGTGCTGGTGCTGGGCGTGCTCATCATCGCCTTTCCGCTGTACCTGACCTTCGTCGCTTCAACGCAGACGGCCGACGCCATCGTGCAGGCGCCGATGTCGCTGCTGCCCGGTTCGCACATGGTCGACAACTACATCCAGGCCTGGCGCGGCGGCGGCGACGGGGGCGGCATCACCGCACCGGTCGCCCGCATGATGACCGTGAGCCTGATCTCGGCGCTGGTGATTGCGATCGGCAAGATCGCCATCTCGCTACTGTCGGCCTTTGCCATCGTCTACTTCCGGTTCCCGTTCCGGCAGCTGTTTTTCTGGGCCATCTTCATCACGCTGATGCTGCCGGTCGAGGTGCGCATCGGCCCCACCTACAAGGTCGTCTCGGATCTGGGCATGCTCAACACCTATGCCGGCCTGACGGTGCCGCTGATCGCCTCAGCCACCGCCACCTTCCTGTTCCGGCAGTTCTTCCTGACCGTGCCCGACGAACTGGTGGAAGCGGCGCGCATGGACGGCGCCGGGCCGATGCGCTTTTTCAAGGACGTGCTGCTGCCGCTTTCCACCACCTCGATCGCGGCGCTGTTCGTGATCCAGTTCATCTACGGCTGGAACCAGTACCTGTGGCCGCTGTTGGTGACCACCCACGAAGATATGTACCCGGTGGTGATCGGCATCAAGCGCATGATCTCCGGTGGCGACGCCGCCAACGAGTGGAACATCGTCATGGCCACGGCCATTCTGGCGATGATCCCGCCGGCCCTGGTGGTGATCCTGATGCAGAAGTGGTTCGTCAAGGGTCTGGTCGACACCGAAAAATAAACCGCGCTGCGGCCTCGCCGGCCCGGCAAAGCGCCTTCCAGGATTCCATCATGGCCTCCATCACCCTGAAAAACGTCATCAAGCGCTATGGCACCGGCAAGCACCAGTTGCAGGTGATCCACGGCGTCAACGCCGACATCAAGGACGGCGAGTTCGTCGTCATCGTCGGTCCTTCCGGCTGCGGCAAGTCGACCCTGCTGCGCATGGTGGCTGGCCTGGAAGAAGTGAGCGACGGCGAAATCTCCATCGGCCCGCGCGTGGTCAACAACCTGGAGCCCGCCGAGCGCGACATCGCGATGGTGTTCCAGAACTACGCGCTCTACCCGCACATGAGCGTCTTCGACAACATGGCCTACGGCCTGAAGATCAAGAAGGTGCCGCTGGACGAGATCAAGGCGCGCGTCGACAAGGCCGCCGGCATCCTCGAACTGGGTCACCTGCTGCAGCGCCGCCCCGGCCAGCTGTCGGGCGGGCAACGCCAGCGCGTGGCCATGGGTCGCGCCATCGTGCGCCAGCCGCAGGTCTTCCTGTTCGACGAGCCGCTGTCCAACCTGGATGCCAAGCTGCGCGCACAGACACGGCTGGAGATTCAGAAGCTGCACCGCGAACTGGGCATCACCAGCCTGTTCGTCACGCATGACCAGGTCGAGGCGATGACGCTGGCCCAGCGCATGATGGTGATGAACGCAGGCGTGATGGAGCAGTTCGACACACCCGAAGCCGTCTACAACCGCCCCGCCACCACGTTTGTGGCGAGCTTCATCGGCTCACCACCGATGAACCTGCTGAAGCACGCACCCAACGAAGCGCATGGCGGCCCGCCCGGCGCGATTCTGGGCATCCGGCCCGAAAACCTGACGCTGGCAAGCGACGGCTGGGCCCTGCAGGTCGAAACCACCGAACTGCTCGGCGCCGAACGGCTGATCTACGCCCGCCTGGGCGACGAACTGATCACCATCCGCACCGAAGAAAGCCATTTCGTCCCCGCGCCCGGCAGCACGGTGCACGCAAAGCCGCGCGCCGACAAGCTGCACTGGTTTGACGCGTCCAGCGGCCGCCGGATCGAGCCCGCCTGAACCATGGTCGCACCTGCCGATCCCGCACGGCCATGACCGCCTGGCCCTACCCACGCTGGATCGCCCACCGGGGCGCCGGCCGGCTGGCCCCCGAAAACACGCTGGCGGCGTTTCGGCTCGGCGCCGCGAACGGCTACCGCATGTTCGAATGCGACGTCAAGCTGAGCGCCGACGGCGTGCCCTTTCTGCTGCACGACGCAACGCTGGAGCGCACCACCGGTGGCCATCCCGATGGGGTGTCGGCCGCATCGACGGCGGGCGAGCTGCCGTGGCAGGTGCTGTCACAACTGGACGCCGGCAGCTGGCACTCGCGGGCCTGGGCCGGCGAGCCGCTGCCAACGCTGGCCGCTGTCGCCCGTCTCTGCCGGGCAAACGGCCACCTGCTGAACATCGAGATCAAGCCCACACCCGGTACCGAGCGCCACACCGGCGAGGTGGTCGCCGCTCAGGCCGCCAGCCTTTGGCAGGGCGCTGCGGTGGCGCCACTGCTGACGTCGTTCCAGATCGAATCGCTCGAAGGTGCGCGCCACGCCGCGCCGCAGTTGCCGCGGGGCCTGCTGCTGGCGGGCCTGCACACCGGCTGGCTGGAAACCGCACTCGAACTCGGCTGCGTCGCCGTGGTCTGCCAGCACGCGCTGTGGGACCGCTCCAGCGTGACGCAGGCACGCAGCGCCGGGCTGCGGCTGCTGGCCTACACGGTGAACGACGAATGTGAGGCGCTGCGCCTGACCGGTCTGGGCCTGGACGGCCTGATCACCGACCGCGTCGACCTCTTTCCACCGGCCCGCGCCTGAGCGCGCAGGCGGCAGCTGCCCGCCTCAGCGGCGCCAGCTCCCGAGTTGAATCCACTGCGCCGTGGCCACCGCAACGACCAGCGCCAAGTAGGTGGCCATCTTGCCATCCCGGCCGAACCACAGCAAGCCGGCCACCAGCACCGCCACGCCTACAACTATATTGATAGCAACAACCGACCAAATGGCGCTGGCTTTGCTCGAATTTTTCATGAAAAACTGCGAAAACAGCGCCACACCCCCTCCCACCGCCAGCGCCGGCGCGACAAAATTCAGCAGGTGATTGATCAAGTCAAGCGGGCCCATGCGGCATGGATGGAAGTGGTTTTCAAGGGTCCGGTCGCGCGGCGGGATGCCGAATGCCCCGCCTTGACCCGGTCAATTTTATAATCCGCTGATGGCAGTCTGGGCATTGGGTATCAACCACCACACCGCGCCGCTCGATCTGCGTGGCCGGTTTGCGTTCGCCATCGACCAGATCCAGCCCTCGCTGCACGGCCTGCGTCAGTCCTTCGCGCGCCACCCAGAGGCCGCCATCCTCTCCACCTGCAACCGCACCGAGGTTTACTGCGCAAGCGAACAGCCGCAGATCGACCACACGCTGGACTGGCTGGCCCGCACCGGTGGCGTGTCGCCGGCGGACCTGCGCTCGCACATCTACACGCTGGAAGACTCGCAGGCCGCGCGCCACGCCTTCCGGGTGGCCAGCGGGCTCGATTCGATGGTGCTGGGCGAGCCGCAGATCCTGGGCCAGTTGAAAGACGCCGTGCGCGCTGCGGAAGACGCAGGCGCGCTGGGCAGCACGCTCAATCAACTGTTCCAGCGCAGCTTTGCAGTGGCCAAGGAGGTGCGAACCTCGACCGAGATCGGCGCACATTCCATCAGCATGGCCGCTGCGGCCGTGCGCCTGGCCGGCCAGCTGTTCGAGGACCTGGGCGAGGTGAAGGTGCTGTTCGTCGGCGCCGGCGAAATGATCGAGCTGGCGGCCACGCACTTTGCCGCGAAAAACCCGCGTGCGATCGCCATTGCCAACCGCACCCTTGAGCGCGGGGAAAAGCTCGCCACCCGCTTCGGCGGCGAAGTCATGCGCCTGGCCGACCTGCCCACGCGCCTGCACGAATTTGACGCGGTGGTCAGCTGCACCGCCAGCACCCTGCCCATCATCGGACTCGGGGCCGTCGAACGGGCGCTGAAGAAGCGCCGGCACCGCCCGATGTTCATGGTCGACCTGGCCGTGCCGCGCGACATCGAACCCGAGGTGAAGGCGCTGGATGACGTGTATCTCTACACCGTCGACGACCTTGCCAGCGTCGTGCAGACCGGCCAAGCCAACCGCCAGGCTGCGGTGGAACAGGCCGAGGCCATCATCGACGCCGGGGTCACCAGCTTCATGCACTGGCTGGTGCAGCGCGACCCCGCCTCGGGCGTCGTGCCGCTGATCCGCCAGCTCAACGCCCAGGCCGACGCCTGGCGCAGCACTGAGGTGGCGCGCGCACGCAAGCGCCTGGCCAAGGGCGACGACGTCGAGGCCGTGATGGACGCGCTGTCGCGCGCGCTGACGCAGAAGATGCTGCACGGCGCGCTGGCCGAACTCAACGCTGCCGACCCGGAGAGCCGCGAGCAGACCACACAGGCCATCACCCGCCTTTTTCTGCGATCCCAAGGTCAAAACGGCCTCTAGCCATCGTCAGCTGGTCACTTATCGCTACTTTTCTGGTAGCGCCATGGCTCCCGCACCTGCATGAAACCCTTTCTCCGCACCCAACTCGATCGCCACGCCCAGCGCCTGGACGAGCTGAACTTCCTGCTCTCGCGCGAAGACATCATGGCCGACATGACGCAGTTCCTGAAGCTCTCGCGCGAGCACGCTGAAGTCACCGCCGTGGCCGGGCGCTACGCACGCCTGCGCCAGCGCGAGGCGGATCTGGCCGACGCGGGCGAAATGGCCAGCGACCCCGAAATGGCCGAAATGGCGCAGGAAGAGATCGCCGCAGCGGCGGCCGAAATCGAACAGCTGGACACCGAGCTGCAACGCCTGCTGCTGCCGCGCGACCCGGACGACGCCCGCAACGCCTTTGTCGAGATCCGCGCCGGCACCGGCGGCGATGAATCCGCGCTGTTCGCGGCCGACCTGCTGCGCATGTACACCCGCTATGCCGAACGGCAGGGCTGGCGCAGCGAACTGGTCAGCGAGTCGCCCAGCGAACTCGGCGGCTACAAGGAAGTGGTGGTCCGGCTCGAAGGCCCGGCCGACGAAGCCGGGATCGGCGTCTACGGCCAGCTGCGCTTCGAGTCGGGCGGCCACCGGGTGCAGCGCGTGCCGGTGACCGAGACGCAGGGCCGCATCCACACCAGCGCCTGCACAGTGGCTGTGCTGCCGGAGCCAGACGAAGCCCAGGCGGTGCAGATCAACCCGGCCGACCTGCGCATCGACACCTACCGCGCCAGCGGTGCGGGCGGCCAGCACATCAACAAGACCGACTCGGCGGTGCGCATCACCCACCTTCCCACCGGCATCGTGGCCGAATGCCAAGACGGGCGCAGCCAGCACAGCAACAAGGCGCAGGCGCTGAAGGTGCTGACCGCCCGCATCCAGGAAAAGGACCGTTCGGAGCGCGCTGCCAAAGATGCCGCCGAGCGCAAGGGCCTGATCGGCAGCGGCGACCGCAGCGACCGCATCCGCACCTACAACTTTCCCCAGGGGCGCCTGACCGACCACCGCATCAACCTGACGCTGTACAAGCTGGCCAACATCCTGGAAGGCGATCTGGGCGACGTGGTCGCGGCGCTGCGTGCGGCGCGCGCCGCCGAGCAGCTGGCCGAACTGGAAGTGGGCATGGTGTGAACGCCCCGCTGGCGGCCCTGACGGTTCAGCAGGCGCTGGAGGGTGCCCGTGCGCAGGGGCTGGACGCGCTGGACGCGCAACGGCTGCTGCTGCACGTGCTGGACCGCTCGCAGGCCGGGCGCGCCTGGCTGATCGCCCACGGCGGCGAGGCGCTGGCGCCGGCGGCCGCCCAGGCGTTCGACGCGGCCTTGCGCCGGCGCAGCGCCGGCGAGCCGCTGGCCTACATCACCGGCTGGCGCGAATTCCACGGTCTGACGCTGCATGTCGACGCCCGGGTGCTTGACCCGCGCCCGGATACCGAAACGCTGGTGGACTGGGCGCTTGACGTGCTGCGGCCAACGCCGGGCGCCCGCGTGATCGATCTGGGTACCGGCAGCGGCGCCATCGCGCTGGCGATCCGGCACGCGCGGCCGGACACCTGCATGCACGCGGTTGACGCCAGCAGCGAGGCGCTGGCCGTGGCCCGCGCCAACGCGGGGCGGCTCGGGCTGTCCGTGCAGTTCTCGCAGGGATCGTGGCTGTCGCAGGCCGGCGGCCCCTTCGACCTGATCGTCGCCAACCCGCCCTACATCGCAAGCGGCGACCCACATCTGGCGGCGCTGACGCATGAACCGCTGGCGGCGCTGGCCAGCGGCGCGGACGGGCTGGCCGATCTGCGCCTGATCGTTGCGCAGGCGCCGGCGCACCTGCGGCCGGGCGGCTGGCTGCTGCTGGAGCACGGCTGGGATCAGGCCGCGCCCACAACGGCGCTGCTGGCCCAGGCGGGCTTCGAGGACCTGGCCACCCGCCACGACCTGGCCGGCCACGGCCGCTGCAGTGGCGGTCGCTGGCCCGGCACGGCATGAGCGCACCATCGGTCTCAGGCTGAAGGCACCCCCTGCATGCATTTCCTGCAGATTTTCAGCCTTTTTGACCATATTCCATTGTCAAATGGACTTCTCTAGCTATCAATAAAATACCTTTAAACCGTATTTTCGCAATCGGATGACGGTCAGCAGCCCCGTGGCCCGGCCATGTCACAGCCGTTCGGCGGCCGGCTGCACAACGTGGGAAAATTCGGGTAACCCATTACCCCATACAGGAGTGACTCCATGAGCGACACCCAGCAACGCATCGATGAACTGGTCAAATCCAACGACGTGGTCCTTTTCATGAAGGGCAGCGCCAGTTTTCCGATGTGCGGCTTTTCCGGCCGCGCGATCCAGATCCTGAAAGCCAGCGGCGTCGATCCGAAAAATGTGAAAACCGTCAACGTTCTCGACGATGACGGCATCCGCCAGGGCATCAAGGAATACAGCAACTGGCCGACCATTCCGCAGCTCTACGTCAAAGGCGAGTTCATCGGCGGCTCCGACATCATGATGGAGATGTACGAGTCGGGCGAACTGCTGCAGGTGCTCGGCACCGCCAGCTGATCGGCGCTGCGCTCACCGATTCTTCCCGCGCGCTGGCCGGGCCGCCTGGCGGCGCTACCTGCCGTCAAACAGCCAGTTTTTACGCGCCGCAAAGACGGCATCCGGATACGCAGCCTTGCCCCTCGAGCCGTTGTAGCGCCCGAGTGCCAGGAACAGGTCGCCTTTTTCCCGGTCGAGGTAGTGGCGCAGGATGACGCAGCCAAACCGCAGGTTGGTCTGCAGGTGAAACAGCTTGGCGGCGTCGCCATCGCCGATGACCCGCGTCCAGAACGGCATCACCTGCATGTAGCCGCGCGCACCGACCGGACTGACGGCATATTTGCGGAATGCGCTTTCGACCTCGATCAGGCCCATCACCAGTGAAACTTCCAGCCCGGCGCGCTTGCTCTCGTACCAGGCGGTCTGCAGGAATTCCCTGCGGGTGTCGTGATCGGGCTTGCGCCGCCGCAGCCGGAACATCATCAGCCCCAGCCAGCGCAGGTAATGCAGGCGCGACTCCGTGTCCGGGAATTCGGGCACCGGCGGTGCGCTGTTGGCGATGGCCGAACTGAGCGCGGTGCGCACCGAGTCGATCAGCGGCTC
>JACSRS010000082.1 GCA_014879655.1 Burkholderiaceae bacterium | reverse complement strand
GCATGAACTGTTCGAGCAATGGTCCGCCTGGAGCCGCACCCGCCGCTACTACGCGCCGCCCCCCACCACTGGCACCATCCTGGGCAAGCTCAGCGGCAAGACGCGGCCGCTGAGCACCGGCGCTCCGGATGCATCCTGCAGCGCCAGCATGGCTGCGCTGCACCTTGCCATCATCGGCCAGCCGCGAGACGCGCTCGACACCAAGGTATTCATGGCCTACTACGGCCACCGGGCGGCCATCATCAAGACAGCCGCGGCAAGCCTTGGCATCAGTCGCAGTCACTTCTACCGCCTGCTGCACGGCTTTTGCACCCGCGTGCATGCCGCCGCGCGTCAGATCGAGGCCGACAACGTTGCAGCTGCCCAGGCGTTGCCGCACCGCAGTGACCATGCGCCTTTAGCCGCGCTAGACTAGCGGCAAAGCATGAGGGGAGGGATCTATGCAAAACAACACTGGTGCACTCACTGAGTGTCGGGGGCATCTTGCTGCTGCCGTCATTGCTGCAGGCATTGCAGCTATCTTGTTATTCATTCCACAAACGGCACTCGCCATCAACAAGTGCAAAGGTGCTGACGGAAAGTTCACGTTCCAAGACGCGCCTTGTGAAGCCGGCACAGGCGGGCGCATCGAGGTCAAGCCCGCGACTGGTGATGTCGAAGGAACGAGAGCGACTGCAACTGCTCCGGCTGCCGGCGCATCCCGACCGCAGACGGAAGCGCAGCGCATTGAGGCCCAGATTGCCGCCAGCCAGCGTGATCGGCGAGCGCGAGATCTGCGAGACCCTTACATACCAGAGGCCATCGCCGCGCTTGAATTGCATCGGCGCGACTGCGAAGCTACGCAGGCAAGCCTGCAGGCATCTCAATATGCCTACAAGCAAAACATGTACGGCAAAGTTCACGCCGCGCAAGTCGCCAGCGAGATGGCCGCCCATGCCGCAAACTGCCAGCGCCGTGAGGCCGAACTCAAAGACAACCTGGCCGCCTTGCGCAAAGAATGCGCCCAGATCAATTGCGGAGCGCCGTAGGGTTTCGCTGCAAATAGGAGAAGTTTCAAGCCCTGTCAACACCTAAAGTGTCACCTCCAGAGGAGACAAAAAAGGGTTTGCAAACAGGTGACACTTTGGCCCAAAATTGACCCCAATTCAGGTAGGTATCAAAAGTCCGCCCCCGCAGCCGCAAGGCTCCGGGGGCTTCTTTTTGCCCACTTGAAACCACTGCAAAACAGACCCCAAACAGCCGCCCAACACCGCCCACCGCCCCATGCTCACCGTCAAATCAACAGGCTCCATTGCCGAGGTGATTGCGTCGGCGCGGGACGTGCACGGGCGCATCGTTCCCTATGCCGCTGCCACCGCGCTCACGCGAACCGCGCAGCAGGCCGCCAAGGTTGATCTGCCCGACGCCATGCGCGCCGCGTTTGACCGGCCCACGTCGTACACGCTCAACAGCCTGTATGTGAAGCCGGCCAACAAAGACAACCTGAGTGCTCGCGTCAACGTCAAGAACGTCACCGCGAACGGCATTGCTCCTGAGCGGTTCCTGCAGGCAGAAGTCGAAGGCGGCTCGCGCGGTGAAAAAGGTTTTGAGCGTGCGCTGCGCTACGCCGGCATCCTGCAGGCCGGCGAGCGTGCCATGCCCGGCGCCGGCATGGCGCTGGACGCCTTTGGCAACGTCAGCGGTGCGCGCGTGCGCTCCTTGCTTGCGGGTTTGAAAGTGCGAGACGGCAAAGGGCGCAATGGCGTGTTCGCCGGCACCATCAAAGGCACGCGCGGCATCTGGCTGCGCACGGGCGGCAAAAGCAATCGCGGCGTATCGCCGCTGTTCATCTTTACCCGCACCGCCCCTGCCTACCGCGCCCGCCTCGACTTCACCGGCATCGCCGAAAAAGCCGCGCTCACCCACTTCAAACCCGAGTTCGACCGCGCCCTGGCGGCCCTGCTCGCACGCTGACCCCATGGCCACATTGCAAGAACTGCGCAGCCAGCGCGAACTGGTCTATGCCGCCTATCAAAAGGCGCTCACCAGCCAGGAATACACCGTGGGGCAGGGCGTCACCGCGCGGCGCAACCGCCGGGCGGACTTTGAGGCGCTGCGCACCGAACTGGCCGAGCTCGATGGCCGCATTGCCCGCGCCGAATTCGCCGCCAACCCGCGCGCCCGCCGCATCCTCTACCTGCGCCCGCGCGCCTGACCATGACCGCACCCACCCTGATCGACCGCGCCATCGCCGTCGTGGCACCCGTGCGAGCCGCTGCCCGTGTGCAGGCGCGTGCCAGCCTGGCCGCCTTCAGCGCACTCAGTGGCCACGGCAACGGCCCGCAAGACGCTGCCAGCCGTGGCGGCTCGCGCTGGTGGAGCCCCTTTGCCCGCTCGGCCGGCGCAGACACCCTGCCCACGCTGGGCATCGACCGCGCCAAGTCGCGCGAGCTCGCCCGCACCAGCCCCATTGCCGCCGGTGCCATCAACACCAACGTTGACCGCATCGTCGGCACCGGCCTGGCGCTCGTGGCCGCGCCCAACCGCCACGTGCTGGGCTGGTCGGTCGAACAAGCCAGCGCCTGGAAGCGCGCCGTGCAGGCCGAATACAGCCTGTGGGCAGACAGCCCGGCGTGCGACCAGGAGCAAACCCTCAACTTCTACGAGCTGCAGGCCCTGGTGCTGCGCGCCGCGCTGGAGTCCGGCGACTGCTTCTCGCTGCTTCCCGATGCCCGGCGCACGCCAGAAATGCCCTACGCACTGCGCGTGCAGGTGCTGGAGGCCGACCGCATCGGCAACCCATTGGGCATGCTCGACAGTGACACCATCGCTGGCGGCGTGCGCACCGGGCCCAATGGCGCACCGCAGGCCTGCCACATCTATGACCGCCACCCCGGCGCCGGCTACGTGGCCGGCGGCAAGATGCTGGCCGGCCAGTGGGTGGACTACCGGGGCCCCAGCGGTCGCCGGCGCGTGCTGCACCACCTGCGCAAGCTGCGCCCCGGCATGCCGCGCGGCGTGCCCTACCTGGCGCCCATCATCGAGTGCATCAAGCAGCTGGGCCGCTACACAGAGGCCGAGATCACCGCCGCCGTCATCTCCGCCGCCTTCACCGTCTTCATCGAAACCGACACCGGCGATGCCGCCCCCGTGTTCGACGGCACGCAAGACGGCGGCAGCGCCGGCCCCGAAATCGGCCTGGGCAACGGCGCCATCGTCGGCCTGGCCAAGGGCGAGAAAGCCACCATCGCCAACCCCAACCGGCCCAACCCCAACTTCGACGCCTTCGTCGTCGGTGTGGTGCGCCAGATCGGCATGGCGCTGGGCCTGCCGCGCGAGCTGCTGATCAAGGAGTTCAACGCCTCGTTCAGCGCCAGCAAAGCCGCGCTGCTCGATGCCTGGGTGTACTTTCGGGGCGTGCGCACCTGGCTTGCCCGCAGCTTCTGCCAGCCCGTGTACGAGACCTGGCTGGCCGAAGCCGTGGCCATAGGACGCGTGTCGGCCCCCGGCTTCTTTGCCGACCCGCTGCTGCGCTGGGCCTACACCCGCGCTGCCTGGCATGGCGACAGCATGGGCTCCATCAGCCCAAAAGATGAAGTGGCCGCCTACGCCGCCGCCGTTGAAGCCCGCTTCATGACCCGCGAGCGGGCCGAGTGGGAGCTGTTCGGCTCCGACTATGACGAAACCTTCGACCGCAAGGCTGAAGAACAAGACCGCCTGCGCGCAGCCAACTTGCTGCCCGTACCCAAGGCCGGCGCCGCTGCGCCACAAGACCCACAGGAGCCGCCCGCCCCATGAATACCGAGCCCGAAAGCGGCTTTGACCGCAGCAAGACGCCAGAGCGCCACGCGCGTTTGCGCTACGACCCCACCATCAGCCTGGGCCACATCCTCACCTTCGTCACCCTCATCGTGGCCGGATTCGGTGTCTACAACACCATGGACAAACGCATCACCGTGCTCGAAGAGCAGCGCCGCCTGGGTGATGAACGCATTGCCGAGCGCGAACGCTTCATGCGCGACTCCGTCAACGAGATGCGCGCCGACGTCAAAGACGTGCAGCGCTCCATCTACGACCTGGCGCGTGCCCTGACCAGCGCCACCGACCGGCAGCAAAGCAAGTGAGACGCCACCCATGAAGCTCCTCGACCTCATCACCTCGCCATGGGCCATCGCGCCCACCAAGCTGCGCGAGATCCAGGCCATCTACGCCACGCACCTGCGCGGCGAAAAGATCGACATCGCCGCCATCGAGGCTCGCCTGGGTCAGCCGCTGGCCAATGAACAGCAGCGCTACCAGCTGCACCAGGGCGGCGTGGCCGTGCTGGCGCTCGAAGGCGTCATGGCCCCCAAGGCCAACCTGTTCACGCGGGTCAGCGGTGGCGTGTCCACACAAATGGCCGGCCAGCAGATCGAAAGCGCCATGGCAGACCCCCGCGTCACGGCTCTGGTGCTGGCCATTGATTCACCCGGCGGCTCGGTCTTTGGCACGCCCGAGCTGGCCGCCACCATTCGCGAGCTGGCCGCGCTCAAGCCCATCGTCACCGTCAGTGATGC
The DNA here is from genome assembly GCA_014879655.1 of Burkholderiaceae bacterium. GTDB lineage: Bacteria > Pseudomonadota > Gammaproteobacteria > Burkholderiales > Burkholderiaceae_C > JACSRS01. The sequence continues at coordinate 409 of JACSRS010000082.1, read as the reverse complement.
CACGCTGGCCAGCGCCGCGTACTGGGTGGGCGCAGCGGCCAACGCTGTCTACATCACCGGCCCCACGGTGCAAGTGGGCTCCATCGGCGTGGTGGCCAGCCACAGCTTTGACCCCAAGGCAGACGGCACCGTTACCGAGATCACTGCCGGCAAGTACAAGCGCATCGCCAGCAGCAACGCGCCCCTGTCTGGCGAAGGCCTGGCCTATCTGCAAGGGCAGGTCGACCACCTGTATTCGGTCTTCGTCGACGCCGTGGCCAACAACCGGGGCGCCACGGTTGAACAGGTGCTCGAACACATGGCCGACGGCCGCATCTTCATCGGCCAGCAAGCGGTAGACCGTGGCCTGGTCGACGGCTTTGCCACCGTTGATGCCATGGTCGAGCAGCTCGCCACCAACCCCGGCACC
>JACSRS010000058.1 GCA_014879655.1 Burkholderiaceae bacterium | reverse complement strand
ATCTGGCGCGCAACCGGTTGCACTTGCTGCCGATCCTGATTGCGCGGCCGTTCAATTACACCGGTCCCGGGCAGGACAGCAGCTTTCTGATCCCCAAGTTGGTGAACCATTTTGTCCAGAAGGCCGACTTTGTGGAACTGGGAAATCTGGACGTTGAGCGAGAGTTCAATGATGTCCGTATGATTTGCGATGCCTACCTGCGACTGCTTGAACGGGGGAACGCTGGCGAAACCTACAACGTCTGCACGGGCAATCCCCACTCCGTGCGCCAGGTACTCGACCATCTCACCCGCCTCACAGGCCATTCGCTCGAAGCACGCATCCACCCTTCTTTCGTGCGCGCCAACGAACTTCACCGGCTGTGCGGCAACCCGGCGAAGCTGAAACGGACGATCGGCGGCCTGCTCGGGTTTGAACTGGGCGAGACCCTGGCATGGATGCTGGCAGAGGCCGGCGCACCGGCGGACCCGCCGACTTGACATGCGGATCGCCCTGAACGCGACGTCGCTGCTGTCCCCGCTGACCGGCATCGGCCACTACACCCGTGAACTTGCATATGGTCTGTTGCGGCAGCCAGAGATCGATGTCGAACTCTTTTATGGCGCAGCGTGGAACAAGACTGTTCGAGAAGCACCACTGCCAGGTGCCGGCAAGGTGCTTCCGTGGCTGCGCAGGCACTTGCCGCATTCATATGCAATGCGGCGTGCCATACAGAGCAACCGCTTTGCCCGGCAAGCGAAGCCTGAACGCTTTGACCTGTATCACGAGCCCAACATCCTGCCGCTGCCGTTCGATGGACCGACCATCCTGACCGTACATGACGTGTCGTGGATTCGCCACCCAACAGCGCACCCGATTGAGCGCGTGCGTGCGATGGACCGCTATTTTCCGGCCGCCATCGCGCAGGCACAGCGAATCATCACCGATTCACAGTTCGTCAAACAGGAACTGACCGACCTGTTTGGCTTGCGCGTTGATCGCGTGGACGTTGTGCCGCTGGGGGTGGATCCACTTTTTCGGCCGCTGGACGCGCGGCAGACGGACAGGGCGCTGACGCCAATCGGGCTGGTTCACGGTCGGTACTTTCTCGTGGTGGGTACGCTTGAGCCCCGCAAGAACCTGCAGACCGCGCTGGACGCATTCATGCTGTTGCCCGAACCGCTGCGAAAGCAGTACCCGCTGGTGATTGCCGGCATGCCGGGATGGAACAACAGCGCGTTGATGCAACGGATTTCGGCGATGGAAAGCAGCGGCGAAGTCCGGCGCCTTGGCTATCTCTCGCGCGCCGATCTGGCTTGCTTGCTCGCAGGGGCAACCGCACTGCTCTTTCCGTCAATCTACGAAGGTTTCGGCCTGCCACCGCTGGAAGCGATGGCGTGTGGCGCGCCAGTGGTGGCATCGAATGCCGCGTCAATCCCCGAAGTTGTGGGGAAGTGCGGGTTGCTCCATGACCCTTTTGACGCGAACGCGATGTCGCTGTCCATGCGATCGTTGCTGGACGATTCCTTGATGCGAAATAGCCTCAAGGAAATGGGTCTGAAACAAAGCGCCGGATTCACCTGGGACGCCTGCATAAAGGGCACCGTCAGGGTGTACGAGAAGGTACTGGGGCCTTCGCGCGTTACAGCGCCGGGTCGATGATCCACTGGTAGCCGCCCAGGCCCACGGCTGCGCCAACCGCGTTCGCTGCCGCATCGCGCCAGCAGAACTGGCGGTGCGGTGACAGGTGCTGGGCCACTTCTCCGGCGATGCCTGCCACGACGAGGGCAACCCACAACGTCAGCGCGTCGGCATGTGGCAAACTCAGGCTGGCCAGCACGGCGAGCAAAGCAAAAGCTGCGCCATGCATCAGTTTGTCATGCGTACGACTCCAAAGTGGCAGGCGCTCAACCGGGCTGAGCATGCCCCAGCCAATCACCAGCACGACCGCGCACAGGGCAAAAAACCAGGCAGCAGGACTCAGCGTCATCCCGCTCATCGGGACAACATGCACTGATAGGCGCGATGATAAGCGTCGGCCATCTGGCTGCCGGTAAACAACTGCTCGTAGCGTTGGCGCGCCGCCTGTCCCATTCGGCTGGCGAGGTCGGGATGATCGACAAACTCCTGCATCGCACAGGCCAGGGCATCGGGCGCTTCAGGGGGGACGACAAGCCCGGTCTTACCGTCCTGATTGATGTAACTCATGCCCGAGCCGATTTCGCAACTGATCATCGGCCGGGCATACATGGCCGCCTCAATCAGTGACATGCCAAACGCCTCCGAACGCAGGTGCGAGGGAAAAACAAAAGCGCGCGAGAGTTCGAGCAGCGCCGCCTTGTCGGGTTCGGTGACGCGCCCCAGGAAGCGCACGTTCGTCAGCGCCGATTGCCGGGCCATGTCCTTCAGGCGGCTGTGTTCGGGGCCATCACCTGCGATGACCACCAGCGTGTTGACCTTTGCCGCCGCCTGGATCAAGGTCTGCAGACCCTTGTAGTAGCGCAAGACGCCGACAAACAGAAAGAAGCCTTCGCCAAGTTCAGCGCGCCACCGGTCCAGCAGCGGCTGCGGTGCACGGGGACAACTGGAATCATCAAGGCCATTGGGGATGACTTGCGGTGGTCGCCTGAGTTGGGACAGAACCGAACTGGAGCCCAGGTAGTCCGGTGAGGTGGCCACCACCAGATCCATGGCGTCGAGGAACCTGTCCATCATCGGGCGGTAAAAACGCATCAGCCGCTTCTGCCGAACGATGTCGGACTGGTAGGTGGCCAGGCTGGGGATTTCGACCCGAAACAGCAGATGCAGGAGGTCTGCGAACGGCCAGGGAAACTGGTAGTGAACGATATCTGCCCACTCCAGGTGCGCGCGGAAGTGGCGCATCGCCCGCCAGGAGACGGGATTGGAGGCCAGTTGCAGGGTGATGGGGTAACGGAAAACCTGCGCTTCGGGCCGCTCGATGACGGCAGGCTCGGCCGTCGGGCTCAGCACCAGCATGCGGTTTTCCACGCCCCGGGCGGCGAGCCCGCTGGTGAGTTGCAGCAACACCTGTTCGATCCCGCCCATGGTGTCGGGAAAGTAGGTCTTGTAGACGTGCAGGACCCGCATGGACGCCTGTCTAGCCCGCCTGCGTGGCCTGGGCAAGGGACAACCCCTTGGCGTCCTTGGCCGATACCTGAAACGGCACGCCCGGATCGGGCCATTCAATGGCCAGTTCTGGGTCGTTCCAGGCGATGCACCGCTCGCACTCGGGCGCATAGTAGTCGGTGGTCTTGTAGAGGAAATCGGCACGATCACTGAGCACCAGAAAACCGTGCGAAAGCCCGGGCGGTATCCATAACTGTCGGTGGTTGTCGGCGGTGAGCTCCACGCCAACCCAGGTGCCGAACGTGGGCGAAGCGGGGCGGATGTCTACCGCAACGTCAAAAACGGCGCCACGCACCACCCGGACCAGTTTGCCCTGCGGTTTGCCTGGCTGGTCATGCAGTCCGCGAAGCACACCTCTGCCACTGCGGCTGTGGTTGTCCTGGACGAATTCCGGATCGGAGCCGATCGCCTCGGCAAACCGCCGCCGGTTGAAAGATTCGAGAAAAAACCCCCGCTCGTCGCCGAAAACCCGGGGCTCCAGAATGAATACGTCGGCGATCGCCGTGGTGGTCAGTTTCAACGTCAACTTCCATCCTTCAACAAACCCATCAGGTACTGGCCGTAACCACTTTTGGCCAGGGGGCCAGCCAGCGACTCGAGCCTGGCGGCATCGATGAACCCATTGCGCCAGGCGATTTCTTCCGGGCAGGCGATCTTCAGCCCCTGGCGATGTTCCAGCGTGGCGATGAACTGTCCGGCCTCCAGCAGGCTGTCGTGCGTGCCGGTATCGAGCCAGGCGTAGCCGCGCTGCATGATCCTGACGCTGAGTTGGCCGAGCGACAGGTAGGCCTGATTGACCGCCGTGATTTCGAGTTCGCCGCGCTCGCTGGGCTTGACGGATCGTGCGATGTCGACGACCTGGTTGTCGTAGAAATACAGGCCGGTGACCGCATAGGCGCTCTTGGGCACGGCTGGTTTTTCTTCGATGCTGCTGGCCTTGCCATGCGCGTCGAAAGCGACCACACCATAACGCTGCGGATCCTGCACGTGGTAGGCAAAAACCGTGGCGCCTTCGGTCTGTGCATCGGCGCCAGCCAGCAGTTGCGCAAAATCATGGCCATAAAAGAGGTTGTCGCCGAGCACCAGCGCGCTGGGCGCATTGCCAATGAACCGGTCCCCAATGATGAATGCCTGGGCGAGGCCGTCGGGGCTGGGCTGGATCGCATACTGGAAGTTCATGCCCCATTGGCTGCCGTCGCCCAGCAGTTGCTGGAAACGCGGTGTGTCCTGGGGCGTGCTGATCACCAGCACTTCCTGCATGCCGGCCAGCATCAGCGTGCTGAGCGGGTAGTAAATCATCGGCTTGTCGTAGACCGGCAGCAGCTGCTTGCTGATCGCCAGCGTGGCCGGGTGCAAGCGGGTGCCGGAGCCACCGGCCAGGATGATGCCTTTGCGTCGGGTCATGGTTGTGCCTCGGAGAAACAGTCGATTTCAGCCAGCATGCGCTGTACCCCCGATTGCCAGGAGGGGAGCACCAGACCGAAAGTGGCCTGCAGCAGACTGGTGTCGAGCCGGGAGTTGTGCGGCCGCGTGGCGGGCAGCGGATAGGCCTGCGCGGGAATAGGCTCGATGGCAGTGACCCGTATCTCTGCTGCGCGCGGCGCGCGTCTGGCGCAATCGACGATCCACTGCGCGTAACCGTGCCAGCTGGTCTCGCCGGCTGCGGCCAGGTGGTAGAGGCCGGCGTTTTCCGGTTTCACTTGCAACTGGCGAATGGCATGGGCCGTGACGTCGGCCAGCAGATCGGCGCCGGTTGGCGCGCCAAACTGGTCGGCGATCACGGTCAGCCGCTCACGCTCACGGGCCAGGCGCAGCATGGTCCGGGCAAAGTTTGAGCCGCGCGCGGCGTAGACCCAACTGGTGCGAAAGACCAGATGGCGAGCCGTGGCAGCCCTCACCCGCTGTTCGCCTTCGAGCTTGGTCCGACCATAGACATTGAGGGGGGACGGCGTGTCGTTCTCTCGCCAGGGACGCTCGCCGCTGCCGTCGAAGACATAGTCGGTCGAATAGTGAACCATCAGCGCGCCGAGCTTGTGCGCCTCCTCGGCCAGCACGCCCGGGGCCAGTGCGTTGATGGTGCGGGCAAGTTCAGGTTCGCTTTCAGCCCTGTCCACCGCTGTGTACGCAGCCGCATTGACGATGAGATCGGGACGCAACTGCTGTACGGTTTCAGCCAGTGCGGCAAGCTGCGTGAAATCGCCAGCCCCATCCTTGCTGCGGGCATCAAGGGCAACCAGCTCGCCCAGCGGCGCCAAGCTGCGCTGCAACTCCCAGCCCAGCTGGCCGTTCTTGCCGAAAAGCAGGATCTTCATGGGGCGTAATGCTTTTGCACCCATTCGCGGTAGGCGCCACTTTGCACGTGGGCGACCCAGTCTGGATGTTCCAGATACCACTGGACGGTCTTGCGGATGCCCGATTCGAACGTTTCTGCGGGCCGCCAGCCCAGTTGCTGCTCCAGCTTGCGGGCATCAATGGCGTAGCGACGGTCGTGACCCGGTCTGTCGCTCACATAACTGATCTGCACACTGTAGGGCTGGCCATCCTGCCGGGGCTGCAACTCGTCAAGCAGCACGCACACGCTCCTGACGATCTGGATGTTCGGTTTTTCGTTGAAGCCACCGATGTTGTAAACCTCGCCCGTCTGGCCGGCCTGCAAGACCCGCCGAATCGCGCTGCAATGGTCCTTGACGTACAGCCAGTCGCGCACCTGCATGCCGTCGCCATAGACAGGCAGTGGTTTGCCGGCCAGCGCGTTGACGATCATCAACGGGATCAGCTTCTCAGGGAAGTGATAGGGCCCGTAATTGTTGGAACAATTGGTGGTGAGTACCGGCAGTCCATAGGTGTGGTGGTAGGCGCGCACCAGATGATCGCTCGCCGCCTTGCTGGCGCTGTAAGGACTGTTGGGCTCGTACCGGTGCGTTTCGGTAAAGGCCGGCTCATCGGCGGCCAGCGAACCATAGACCTCGTCGGTGGAGACGTGCAGAAAGCGGAAAGCGTGTTTTTCAGGCGCCGGCAAGGTGCCCCAGTGCGCGCGCACCGCCTCCAGCAGGCGGAACGTGCCAACGATATTGGTCTGAATGAAGTCTTCCGGGCCGTGAATGGACCGGTCGACGTGACTTTCTGCCGCGAAATTGAGCACCGCCCGGGGACGGTACTGGCTCAGCAGCTGCGAGATGCAGGTGCCATCGGCGATATCGGCCTGGACGAACACGTGTCGCGCATCGCCCTGCAGGCTGGAGAGGTTTTCCAGATTGCCTGCATAGGTCAGTTTGTCGACATTGACGACGGGTTCATCGGACAGGGCCAGCCAGTCCAGCACGAAGTTGGCGCCGATGAAGCCGGCGCCACCGGTAACGAGAATCATGTTGATGCGCGGGTGCGAGAGGCAACCACCCGCCCCTGTGGAAACAACTGCGCATTATCGCCGCTGCAAGCAAAAAGGGCGCCGTCGGCGCCCTTGCTGCATTCTGCGCCGCCTGGCGACGCCAGCGCAGATCAGAAATGGATGCCGCGCATCATCTGCTGCATGGCGACCGCTTCAGCCGAGAGATGCGGCTTGCTGTTCTTGTCGCCTTTGGCGGCCGACGAGTCGGGGAACATGCGGAAGCTGGTGTTCATGACGATCTGCGCGACGCGAGGGACCAGTGCATGCATCAGCTGGCCGGTGATGCCCAGACGGGTGGCAACGCGCACCGGCTTGAAGATGCAGGCTTGGGCGATCATGTCAGCGGCCTGCTCCGGCGACAGCGTGGGCACGTTGTTGTACAGGCCGGTGGGCGCGATCATCGGCGTGCGCACCAGCGGCATGTTGATGGTGGTGAACGAGATGCCCTGGTCGGCGAACTCGCTGGAAGCACAGCGTGTCCAGGCGTCGAGAGCGGCCTTGCTGGCCACATAGGCCGAGAACCGCGGCGCGTTGGTCAGCACACCGATGGAACTGATGTTGACCACGTGCCCCTTGCGTTTGGCCACCATCGCCGGCAGCAGGCCCATGGTGACGCGCAGGCAGCCGAAATAGTTGAGCTGCATGGTGCGCTCGTAGTCGTGGAACCGGTCGTAACTGGACTCGATGGCACGGCGGATAGATCGGCCGGCATTGTTGATGAGAAAGTCCACGCCGCCATGATTGACTTGGAGCAGCTGCAGGAAGCGGTCGCAGTCGGTCATGTCGGCGATGTCGGCGGCGTAGGCCACGAACTCGTAGCCCCGGTCTCTCGCCTCCTTGCAGGCTTCATCGAGCTTGTCCTGGTCGCGACCACAGATGATGGTGATCGCGCCGGCCTCGGCAAACTTGTGCGCAGCGGCCAGGCCGATACCCGACGAGCCCCCGGTGACCAGCACAACCTTGCCACCCACCGTGCCCTTGAGCGAGCGGTCGATGTGCAGATCGGGGTCGAGGTGACGCTCCCAGTAGTCCCAGAGGCGCCAGGCATAGTCGTTCAGGTTCGGACATTCGATGCCGGTGCCGGCCAGTTCAGCCTGGGCCTCGCGGCAGTCGAATCGCGTCGGGTAGTTGACGAAGGTGAGAATGTCATCGGGCAGCGACAGGTCTTTCATCACCGCCTGCTGGATGCGCCGTACAGGGGCCAGCGCCATCAGGCCTTTCTTCACGCTCTTGGGCACAAAGCCCAGCAACGCGGCGTTGACGAACAGGTTCATCTTGGGCGCGTGGGCTGCCTTGCACAGAATGCCGAGTACGTCGCCGACCCGATAGCCCACCGGGTCGACCAGGTGGAAGCACCGCCCGCCCGCTTTCTGCTGGTGGCTGATGTGATTGAGCGCATCGACGACAAAGTCGACAGGCACGATGTTGATACGGCCGCCTTCCAGACCGATCGACGGCATCCAGGGCGGCAGGATCTGCCGCATACGCTGGATCAGCTTGAAAAAATAATAGGGGCCGTCGATCTTGTCCATCTCGCCGGTCTTCGAGTCACCGACGACGGCCGCCGGCCGGTATACGGTCCAGGGCACCTTGCATTCCTTGCGCACGATTTTTTCGCTCTCGTGCTTGGTCATGAAATAGGGGTGCTCGTAGTTCTCGGCCTCTTCGAACATGTCTTCGCGGAACACGCCTTCATACAGTCCGGCAGCCGCGATGGATGACACGTGGTGGAAGTGCCCGGCATCGATGGCCTTTGCCAGTTCGACGGTGTTGCGCGTGCCGTCGATGTTGACCGCAATCTGGCTTGCCTCGTCGGCACCCAGGTCATAGACGGCTGCCAGGTGATAGAAGTGGTCGATCTGGCCTTTGAGTTTCTTGATGTCCTCGCCGGTCACGCCCAGTTTCTTCTTGGTCAGGTCGCCATAGACCGGGACAACCCGTGCCGCACTGGCGCCCCAGTAAGCACGCAAGGCAGCGACCTTGGACTCGCTCTCTTTCCGCAGAAGGAAGTGAACCACCGAACCCTTGCGTTCGAGAAGCTTCTTCACAAGGCGCTTGCCAATGAATCCGGTTGCGCCGGTGACGAAATAATGCATGCCTGACCCCCAAGTTGGTGAACGATAACGCGCCATCTTGCCTGATTCGGGCCACATCCGGTTCAGCACAAACCCCAGCGGCAAGCCGGGCGCGTCGCCTGCGGTTTAGAAGGCTCGCCCTACACTGCGGCGGTCGAAGTGCCTAACATTCTTCCAATGCGCCAACAAGGCTTTCCCCCTGGCGGCGCTCATGTTCAATCAATCAGCCTGGAGGCCAAGATGGTCAAGAAACTGCAAAAAGCGAGCACGGCAAAGACGAGCGCTGCCAAGAAATCACCAGCTCACCTGAGCGGTACTGTGAAAGATTCTGCCCAGCAGATCTGGTTGGCCGGGCTGGGCGCATTCAACAAGGCGCAATCTGAAGGCAGCAAGGTCTTTGAAACGCTGGTGAAGGAAGGCGTGGCCATCCAGCGCAAGACCCAGGCGGTTGCCGAAGAAAAAATCACCGAGGCCACCAGCAAGATGGCCGGTGTTGCCAACGGCATCACGTCCAAGGCCACGGGCCAGTGGGACAAGCTGGAAACCATTTTTGAAGACCGCGTCGCCAAAGCCCTGAACAAGCTGGGCGTGCCGTCCGCCAAGGATGTCGAGGCCCTGATAGCCCGGATTGACGAACTGAACAAGAGCGTGCAAAAGCTGTCACAAAAGGCCCCCGCAAAAGCTGCTGCCAAGCCGGCCGCACCGAAGAAAACGGCGCGTGCACCGGCCAAGGCTGGCAATGGCGTGGCCAAGCCCGCCGCACGTCGCGCAACAGCGCGCAAGACGAGCGCTGCCAGCGCCTCGGCAGCTGCGGAAGGATGAGTCCGGTGCCGGCCCCGGGATTGATTCCTGGCGGTCTGGACGAGTGATAAAGGGGCGACCGGGTCGCCCCTTTTCTTTTGCGTGCTGCGCTGCAGCATCCGAACGCTTCATGAGGCTCTACACTGAAACACCATGACGACCAAAAAAGCCCCTCCCCTGCACCTCGTCTCCACCCCGATGGAAAGCACCGGTAGCCGGCGCGCGCCGGCCCGCAAAACCGTCTCGACGCCGCCTCGCATTGCGCTGGCCCTGGCCGGCGGCGGCCCACTGGGCGCGATCTATGAAATCGGGGCACTGTGTGCGATGGACGAGTCGCTGGACGGACTGGATTTGACCCGGCTGGATCACTATGTTGGCGTCTCGGCGGGCGGTTTCATCGCGGCGGCGCTGGCCAATGGCATGACGCCGCGCGAGATGTGCGCCGGCTTCATTGAAAACAGCGACGAAAGCGCGGAAGTCTTCGACCCCTCCTGGCTGATGAAACCCGCCTGGGGCGAGTATGTGCGCCGCGCCATCATGCTGCCGGGTCTGACCGCGTCAGCCCTGTGGCGGCTGCTGGTCGAGCGCCGCTCGCTGATCAGTGCGCTGGAGCGTCTGGGCCCGGGTCTGCCGACGGGCGTGTTTGCCAGCGACGAGGTCGACCGGCGCCTGAGTGCGCTGTTTTCGCGCAACGGCCGCACCAACGACTTCCGCCAGCTCAAGACCAAACTGACGCTGGTGGCCACCAATCTGGACAGCGGCGAGTCCGCGCCGTTTGGCAGGCCGGGCTGGGACCATGTGCCGATCTCCAAGGCGGTGCAGGCCAGTTCGGCCCTGCCGGGGCTGTTTCCGCCGGTGGAGATTGATGAACACTACTTTGTCGATGGCGCGCTGAAAAAGACCATGCATGCGTCGGTGGCGCTGGACGACGGCATCGACCTGATGCTGTGCGTGAATCCGCTGGTGCCTTACGACGCAACGCTGCCCGAGGTCATGCAGGTGATGCAGCGCGGCTTGCCGCCTGAAAAGCGCCGCATTCCACGCATCGTCGATGGCGGACTGCCGTCGGTGCTGAGCCAGACCTTCCGCTCAATCATCCATTCACGCATGGCGCTGGGCATGAAGGGCTACGAGCGGGCCTACCCGGATACCGACATCCTGCTGTTCGAGCCGGACCATCGCGATCCGGAACTGTATCTGGCCAACACCTTCAGCTATGGGCAGCGTCGCCATCTGGCCGAGCATGCCTACCAGCAGACGCGACGCCTGCTGCGTTCGCGCCGCAGTCATTTCACCGCCCGTTTTGCTCCGCACGGCATCGAGTTGAACATGGACGTGCTCGACGACCCGCGCCGCCGACTGGTCACACCTCTGCAACCCGGCAGCCGGGTCGGCCAGGCCATCGTCTCGCTGCAGGAAGTGATGGAAGACCTGGGTGACATCGTGACGCTGGCCAACCGCCGGCGCCGCGCCGCCTGAGCGTGTCAGACCCTCACCCTGCGTCCGCCGGGCCTTCCGCGGGCGTCGGCCCCCAGACATCGGGAGTGAAACCACATGGCTAAAAAGGCGCCGCGCCGCACCGCCGAGCGCATTCTGGAAGTGACGCTGGATCTGTTCAACCGCTTCGGTGAACCCAATGTTTCGACCACGCTGATTTCTGCCGAGTTGAACATCAGCCCCGGCAACCTCTATTACCACTACCCGGCCAAGGACGAGCTGATCAACAGCCTGTTCGACCGGTATGAAAAGTCGCTGGGGGAGCTTCTCAATGCCAGCGACGGCGTTCGCGATGTGGAGGACGCGTGGTTCTTCATGCACACACTGTTTGAACTGATCTGGCAGTACCGCTTCCTGTACCGCGACCTGAACGACCTGCTGAGCAAGAACCGCCGGCTGGAGACGCATTTCCAGTGGGTGCTGAAGAACAAGACACGCGCCGTGCGCGCAATGCTCGACAGCATGAGCCGAGCCGGCGCCGTGGACATCGATTCGCGCGAAGTCGAGGCCACCGCCACCAGCATGGTGGTGGTGCTGACCTACTGGCTGAGTTTTGAATACGTTCGCGACCCGCGCCGGGCGCTGGAGCCCGAACACGCACAGGCGGCGCTGATGCGCGGCGCCCAGCATGTGCTGAACCTGCTGGTGCCCTATCTGGAGGCCGGCCAGCGCCAGCACCTGCTGGCGCTGACGGGGGCCTACCGGCCGGACGGCGACTGAGCCTCGCCAGGCGCGGTGCCGGATGGGCACCCCTCTGCGGGTTTATTGCCCCATTTCACGATTATTTGACACCAACCCAGCGTCAAATTGTCCGTTTAAGCTACTCTATTGATAGCGATTTGCCTGAGCGATGGCTAGGCCGAGTTGGCGTAGCGTTGCTGGGCAATCACCAGCAGCCCGTCGAAGATCAGACTCTCCACCAGTTCGAAGCGTGCCGACATGTTGGGCGCCATCTTCCAGCCGGCACCGCCCGTCATCATGCACACCGGTTCGGCGCCGCAATGACGGCGCACATGTTGGACCATGCAATCCACCGCACCTGCGATGGCAAAGGTGCCGCCGCTGGTGAGCGCGTCGCTGGTGTTGGTCGGAAACTCCCGCACCTCGCCGGTCGGCACGTGCAGCCCGGCAGTGCCGGTCTCCAGCGCCCGCAGCATGATGCCGTGGCCGGGCAGGATCAGCCCGCCCAGAAAGCGCCCGGATGCATCCATGGCCTCCACGGTGACGGCCGTGCCCACCATCACCACCACCATCGGTTGCGCCGGACCCTTCGCCAGCATGCGGTGGCGCGCGCCGATCATCGCGACCCAGCGGTCCGGGCCCAGCCGGGTCGGATGGTCGTAGCCGTTGGTCACGCCCGCCTCCTGCGTACTGGCGACGACCCAGTTGGGGTCCACATCCCACAGCTCCATCTCCTGCTGGACCCGGCGCTTGACGGCCTCGCCTGCCACGATGCAGCCCAGCATCACATCCGGCGCGGGCAGCGAGGACCATGAGCGCTCGGCAATGCCTTCAATGTTCTCCAGGAACTCCACGCCATGTGCCAGCACGGCCGAACCGGGAAGCGGTGCGGAATGAAGTGCCCATTTCAGTCGCGTATTGCCGACATCGATTGCCAAGAAAGTCATGCGTCGCATTATTGCGGGTTTCATTCGCCCCGCGTTTTCGGGCGAATCCGATGTCCGGTCATCACCAGCCGTTACAGTGGGTCTTCTTTTCCACCATTGAAGACAAAGGAGTGCACACCATGGGAATGTTCAGTTTCATCAAGGAAGCGGGCGAAAAGCTGTTCGGCCACAAGGAGGTTGAGAAAGCCGCGGCCAGCGCCGCCAGCGAGCCGTCGGCCCAGGCCAATCTGGACGAGCTCAACACTCGGGCTGCCCACGCGATCCGCGACTACATCGAAACGCAGAATCTCGGCGTTACCGGGTTGTTCGTGCTGTTCGACGGGGCCAGCGGCAAGGTCACGGTGCAAGGCGAGGCACCGACCCAGGAAGCCTGCGAGAAGGTCACGCTTTGCTGCGGCAACGTCAGCGGCGTGGTTGACGTGGAAAACCTGATGTCGGTGGCCGCGCCGACCGAAGAGGCTCAGTTCCACGACGTGGTGCGAGGCGACACGCTGTCAGCCATCGCGAAAAAGTACTACGGCAACGCCAATCTGTACATGCTCATTTTTGAGGCCAACAAACCGATGCTGTCGCACCCGGACAAGATCTACCCGGGCCAGAAGCTGCGGATTCCGCCGAAAGCCTGAAGCAGGCGACCGGTCGTCAGATGGCACCGATCCAGCAGGCCCGCTGGATCGCTGCCAGCTTGTTGTCGACCTTCAGCTTGGCCATCGCATTGGCCAGGTGGTAGTTCACCGTGCGCTCGCTGCAGCCCAGCCGATCGGCACTTTCGCGGGCAATCAGTCCGTCAAACGCCAGCGCCAGGCATTCGCGCTCGCGGGGGCTGAGCAGGCAGCGGGCTTCTACCAGCGACTTTCGCAATTGCGGCCACAGGTTCATCAGCGACCAGGCGGCTCTGGCCGCGTCCGAGCGGTCACGGAGCAGGCGTTTGCTGAACAGGAAGCATTCGAAGGCCCGCCCCCCCGGCAACGAAAAGGCCACACGAACCAGACTCAGATAGCCCTGGTCCAGCCAGATGCGTCGCCAGCCGAGCAAGGGCTCGTCTGGCAGATGGCTCAGATGCTGCCAGCTGACCAGCCGGTTGGCCGAACCGCCAGCGGCCATCAGGAAGTCGGCACTTTGCGCCAGCAGGCGCGCAGCTTCGAACATGCGCGGGGGATGAACGGCCAGCACCAGACGCTTTTCGGGTCCGGCAAACGGGTCCGGACCCAGCACCGCCATCGAACCCGCAGGCCGCTCGCCCTGCATGCCCAGCCATTCGTTGAGCAGTGCATCCAGAACGACGCTGTCAAAGTTAACAGGGGGGTGCATTGGCAAGTGCAGCAAAGCCGTGACAATAGCATCGAAGAGGAGAACCGCGTGCACCGTGTCACACAGCAACTGTTGCAAGGCCGCCGGATGATCGGAATGCCGACCTGGCGGTGGCTGACCCAGCATCCGCTGATGCGCCGGGTGAATGAGGAGCTGTTTCACGCGCCGCTGGAGTCGATCCTGCATCCGTCGCGCAAACGCCTGCAGTGGCTGGGCGCCGCGTCGCTGATCGGCCATCCACTGTTTTTCTGGATCTGGGCGATCTGGCTGCCGCAGCCCTTCGAGAGCCTGGCGGCGCGGTGCGCGATGGCCCTGCTCGGTGGTCTGCTGATGCTGGAGCCGCTGGCCAGCCAGCCCGGCAGCACGCGAACCCAGCACGTCTTCAACATCATCTGTTTCATCCAGCTGCCGCTGTTCTTCAGCTGGATGTATGCCATGAACGGCGACGACACGGTCTGGCTGGCCAGCGTCGCGTCCATGATCCTGATCTATTTCCACCTGACCGACTGGCGCATTGCCGCGATTGGCTCGGTGGGGGGCTACCTGCTGGGCGCGGCACTGGCGGCCGGTCAGTCACCGCTGGCGCCCACCGCCGCCAATGCCGTCCATCTGGTGGTGCTGGGCTTCGCGTGGGTTTCGGGGCTGCTGCTGGGCTTTTCCGGCGCCAATCTCCGCCGCGAGCGGCTGACCCAGTCGCTGGCAACCATCGGCATCATGGCTCATGAATTGCGTACGCCGCTGTCGACCGCCGCGCTGATCGCAGAGGCGGTGCAGGCGGAGGCACGACGGCCCGGCGAAGGAGCACGCAGTTCGCAACTTGAGAAGCTGGCGCACCGCCTGCAGACGCTGACGCGCTCGATGAACCACCAGATCGACCTGCAGATCACCAACGCCAGGCTGCTGCAACTGCCGCACTATCGGGACGTGATCGACGCGCAGGAACTGCTGATTCTGGGCGTTGCCGGCTACCCGTTTCGCAGCAGCCGTGAGCGCGACTGCGTGGAAATCGTCTCGCACGGGAACTTCCGTTTTCGCGGCTCGCGCATGCTGTTCGTCAAGGTTCTGGACAACCTCCTGAAGAACGCGCTGTTTTCCCTGCAGCGGGCCAGTTCGGTGCTGAAGCCAGGAGATCTGCGCATCGAGATCGGCTTTCGAGGTGACGAAGGCCGCATCACCGTCACGGATCGCGGTATCGGCATCGAACCGGCCATGCAGCAGCGCATCTTTGAGCCATTTTTCTCCACCGACCGGGGTACCGGCCACGGGCTCGGCCTGGCATTCTGCCGCCAGGTGGTGCTGGCTTCCGGCGGTGACATCCGGGTCCGGTCCGAAGTGGCGCAGGGGGCCCAGTTCATCATCACATTGCCGGTGGCCAAGCCTGTTGCGGCTCGGCAGAATCGAGGGAGCTGACATGATTTTTCCGCTGTACCGCTGCCCGGCCACTGTCGCGTTCCTCGACGACGACGAAGCCTGGATCGAGATGCTGGCTGACGTCATGCCCGAGCACTGGCCAGTGACGCTTTACCTGCACCCGGCCGATTGCATCAGCTGTCTGCGGCTGCAGTCCCCCCTGCAGGAATCCCTGGACTGGCAGCAGCGCGACATGATCGACCGATGGCGTGAAGGCCGGCCGCTGGTTCCGCAGATCCTGCAATACTGGCAGCAGGATCCGGCTGCCCGCTACGGCCTGACGCAGGTCTGCGTCGTTGACTACTCGATGCCGGCCATGAACGGGCTGCAAGCGCTTGAACAGCTGTCGCCCTGGGTGGGAGCGCGCATCCTGCTCACCGGTCGTGCCGACGAGCAGATTGCCGTCGATGCGTTCAACCAGGGCCTGATCGAACAGTACATCCCCAAGCAGGTGGACGGCATCGCGCGCAAGCTGACGCAGACCATCCAGCGCATGCTTGATGCGCCGCGCCCCGAACAGGCATTGATCTGGCGCTCGACGCTGTCGCGCGAACAATTGCAGTTGCTCGCAGCGCCTGGCGTGGCAGACGGCCTTGCCGCGTGCCTGGAAAGTCACCAGCTCGCGGAGTATTTCGTACTGGGCGATCCG
Source organism: Burkholderiaceae bacterium (assembly GCA_014879655.1). GTDB lineage: Bacteria > Pseudomonadota > Gammaproteobacteria > Burkholderiales > Burkholderiaceae_C > JACSRS01. The sequence continues at coordinate 6,779 of JACSRS010000058.1, read as the reverse complement.
TTTGGCGTGCTTGCACTCGACGCTGACGGCCAGGCGTTCTGGCTGCAACTGGAGCGGCCGGACCGGGTCGAAGAACTGGCCGAACTGGCGGCCTGCCGCAGCATCGGCAATGCGGAAATCGAAGAGATTCGCCTGGGGCGCAAACTCGTTGATATCGAGTTTCGGCAGTCGCTGGGACTTGATGAGCCGGCCTGGGCACCGACGACCCGGGTGGGCGATTCGCCCGGACTGCTGGCCGGTCTGTTTCGCGTACCGCCGCAGCTGTGTCCGGGCGCCAGCCGCAGTTATCGCGGCTATCTGCGCGCTTGCGGTCCGCGTGAACCGGTGGAGCTTTCGTCGCTTGATTGACGGTTCAGGCTGCTTCGGCCTCGCACGCGGTGCGGGAGCGTCTGGCAATGGGCCAGTTCCACGGCTCAAGAACGGGCGCGAGATCGGCAGCAGTGGCAATCACATGATCGAGTTCGGAATCGGTCAGGCCTGCGTGCAGGGTCAGGCGCACCATCGTGCGGTTGCGACTGGTGGCCGGCGCGCAGAATACGGCACCGAAAACACCGCGAGCTTCGAGGTGGTCGCGCAGCACCATCGTGGCTGGTTCGCTGCCCGATTCGAGTGCAATGATCTGTTCGGTACCCTGATGCACCGGGTAGCCCAGATCGGTGAGTTCGCGGCGCATGCGCCGGCTGACCCCCATCAGTCGTGCGCGCGCCGGGTCGCTTTGCTGCACCACCTTCAGCGTCGCCGCGAGTCCCGCCACCTCATGAGCCAGCAGGCAGGAGCTGAACATGTTCGGGTAGCTGGTGCTGAGCACGTAGTTGCGCAACGCCGCCGGTACGGTCATGAACCCGGCGCGGCCGGCAAAGGCCTTGGCCAGGCTGGCTGTGATGAAATGCACCCGGTGACTCAGGCCCAGATGCACACACAGACCGGCCCCCTGCGGACCATGTGTGCCCAGCGAATGCGATTCGTCGACCAGCAACATGCAGCGGCCCGCCTCCGCGACCGTGACCAGTTCTTCCAGCGGGCAGATGGCGCCGGTTGTGCTGTACACCGAGTCCACCACCACCAGCCCCGGCCCGTGCCGCTCGATCAGGCGGCGCAGGTGCTGCGGATCGTTGTGCCTGAACGGGTGCGAAGGCGCGCCTGCACGGCGGGCGCCTTCCCACAGCGAGGTGTGCGCGAGGCTGTCCAGGTAGACGGGCGTCTGCGGATCGGCAACAGCCTGCAGCAGCCCCAGGTTGGCGCTGTAGCCCGACTGGCTGATCACCCCGTCTTCGTGCTGCAGCCAGTGCGCCAGCGACAGTTCCAGCGCGCGCGCCGGATGGTTGTCCTGCAGGAACACGCTGGACTGGATCACGTACTCGCGGTCGCGCAGAATGGCGTCGGTTTGCGCCTGCACGATGGCGGGGTGACCGGTGATGTTCAGGTAGTCGTTGCCATCGAGCCGGACCGCGTCGGGACCGGGCGTGCGGCCATGCAGCAGCGACCGGCCGCCCCACAAGGTGTCCCATCGCTCGGTAAATTCCCGAGAAACCCGCGATGCCAGATGGTCACTGATGGGTGCGGACGCCGTAGAAGACGATCGGAAGCGATTGAGGGCGTACATGGCCAACTCCAAGGTTACGAATACCCTTGATTGGAAGCCCGTCAACACATTTTTGTGGCCCCACCCCTGTCAGAATTGACAGGGGTCGGTTGCGAATTCTCACAATTGACGGCGCCCGCACCTGCGACCGACCGCCAAAGGACGCTAACCCTGCCGCCAGGGTAGGCCGTGAAAGCGCCAGCCGCCCTTGTGGCCTCGCTGAGCCGACTCGTCCGGGTCGCCTTCGAAACCCTCCAGGATGTTGTAGGCCTCCAGGCCCAGTTCGGTGGCGCGTCGGGCTGCTGCAATCGAACGCACACCACTGCGGCACAGCAGCACCAATTTCTTGCCGCCACTCGCAGCCGCCTTCAGCCCCTGGTCAAAAGAAGGATTGATCGCCATGCCGGGCCACTGTTTCCAGGCCAGCGCCACCGCACCGGGCACGAAACCGACCCATTCACGCTCGGCATCGGTGCGGACGTCGACCAGCACCGCCTCGCCGTCCTGCCACCAGCGATTGGCCAGCTGTGGCGCCACATCACCCGCGTAGCCTTGCGCCGGCCGGGCATGGAGCAGATCGCCGCCTGCATCGTGGCGCAAACCGGATGTCAGGTTGGCGGGCACCGCCTCGTCGATGCGTTTGGGCTTGGGCAGATTCAGCGCATCCATGATCGCGACGAACTCGGCCAGCGATTTGCCGGCGACGCGGGCATTGCCGGCCTTTTCCGCCCCGATGCTGGAATGCGTCCGACCCTGGTAGTCATGCCCCGGCCAGACGATGGTGTCGTCGGGCAGCGCGAACAGCACTTCGGTCAGGCTGTGATACAGCGCCTCGGCACTGCCCGACTGGAAGTCGGTGCGACCGCAACCATTGATCAGCAAGGTGTCGCCGGTAAAGACATGGCGGCCCGTTGGCGACTGCCAGAAGTAGCTCATGCTGCCGCCCGTGTGGCCGGGTGTGTGCATCGCGCGGATTTTCTGGCTGCCGAAAGCCAGTTCCTCGCCGTCGCGCAACTGTACGGCCGCGGTGGTGATGCCGCAGCCGTCAGGCGCTGCCGTTCGGGCGCCGGTGTGCTCGGCCAGAAGGCCGGCGCTGGTGATGTGGTCCGCATGCGCGTGCGTTTCGACGGTCCAGACCAGTTTGAGCCCATATTGACGCAAGGCGGCCAGGTCACGCTCGATCTGGTCATCAACCGGATCGATGATCAGGGCCTCGCGGGTCGCTTCGTCAAACAGCACATAGGTGTAGGTGCTGGAGGCGGTGTCGAACAGCTGGATCGGGTTCATCACTTCAACTCCGCTGGATCAGGCGAATTTGGTGAGCATCTCGGAGACGTGCTCGGGCGACTGGTCGCCCTGCTCGATCATGCAACCGACCATCGAGAAAAATGATTTGTCCAGCGCCTTGCGCGCCGCTGCCATCTGCTGGGCAATCTTTTCGCAGTCTGCATCGCTGTCGATCAGCTTCTGCAAACCGCGGACCTGGCCCTCGATGCGGGCGAGACGGGCGCACAGCGCCTTTTTCTTGGCGGCGTCAACAATTCGGCTCATGATGGTTCCCGGTATGGCGGCAGATAGGAAAGAGGCAACATGATAACGACTGACGCTTTTCAACCCGCGCATGCGCGGATGTCGGTCAGGAATTTTCCGACCTCGAACACCCGCCATTTCGATCAAGCAATTCACTATATTTGTTATAGCTAAAAGCATCGTTTTGACGGTCGAAAATGTCAAAATTGACTGAATATTCCCGCAAATGTGTCCTTACCCTCCCCCAGCCCTCGCTGTGCGTCGGAGATGTCGGCAAGCCACCCGACAGTGACAGCAAGGATCGCGGCAGGTAAGATTGACGTTTACGTAAACGTCAATCAATTTTCATACCTATGGCCCGCTCATCCGCCGACCGACTTTCTCGCTGGCAGCCGTCGACCACCGGCGATGGCTCGCCGTTCGACCTGGCGGCCTGCCCACCCGGCGAGAGGCCGTTTTCCGGCGGTGACAAGGCGCAGGACCGAGCCGCCGTCGAGGCGCTGGCCGTCGAACTGGACCAGTTGCAAGACCTTTTCTGGGCGGACCGTCGCTACAAGCTGCTGGTGATCCTGCAAGGCACCGACACTGCAGGCAAGGACGGCACGCTGCGTGGCGTGTTCGGCCGCATGAGCGCGCTGGGCGTGCGGACCATTGGCTGGAAGGCCCCGACGGAGGCCGAGCGCGCGCACGACTTCCTGTGGCGCATCCACCAGCAGGTGCCCGCCGCCGGCGAGATCATGGTGCACAACCGCAGCCACTACGAAGATGTGCTGGTACCGGTGGTCAATGGCTGGATCGACGCGACCACCACACGCCAGCGATACGAGCAGATCAATGCGTTCGAACGACTGCTCAGCCAGAGCGGCACGGTGATCATGAAGTTCATGCTGCACATCAGCTTTGACGAGCAACGCCAGCGGCTGCAGGAGCGCGTGGACGATCCGGCCAAGCACTGGAAGTTCAGCATGGGGGATCTGGAAGTGCGCCGCCAGTGGCAGCCCTACCAGCAGGCCTACGCGGCACTGCTGGGCGCCACCAGCACGCCCTGGGCGCCATGGACCGTGGTGCCGGCCGACTCCAAGACGCATCGCAACCTGATGATTGCGACGCTGCTGCGTGAAAAATTCCAGTCACTGCAACTGCGCTACCCGCCGTCCGACCCCGCCCTGAACGGCCTGAAGATCAAATAACCCCTTCCAACAAAACCTGCCCGGAGACAACCACCCGCCATGACCGACCTGTCCGCTGAATTCAAGGCACTTGCCGAGTACCGCCCCACCCACAAGGTCCGCTTCGTGACCGCCGCCAGCCTGTTTGATGGCCACGATGCGGCTATCAACATCATGCGCCGCATCTTGCAGGGCATGGGGGTCGAGGTGATCCACCTGGGCCACAACCGCAGCGTCGACGAAGTCGTCACCGCCGCGTTGCAGGAAGACGTGCAGGGCATCGCCATCAGTTCCTACCAAGGCGGTCACGTCGAGTACTTCAAGTACATGGTGGACCTGCTCAAGGCCCGCGGCGGCGCGCACATCCAGGTGTTCGGCGGCGGCGGCGGCGTGATCGTGCCGCCGGAAATCCGCGAACTGCAGGCCTATGGCGTGACGCGCATCTACAGCCCCGAAGACGGCCAGCGCATGGGGCTGGCGGGCATGATCGGCGAGATGGTGATGCGCTGCGACCAGGACATCACCGGTTACGCGCCCGGGACCGTTGCCGCCATCCAGGGCCACGGCGAGATGGCCTGGCGCGCGCTGGCCCAGCTCATCACCGCACTGGAAAACCAGAAAGCCGATGAATCGCTGATGGCGGCGGTACGCGCCGACGCGGGCAACCGGACCATTCCTGTCGTCGGCATCACCGGCACCGGCGGCGCCGGCAAGTCCTCCCTCACCGACGAATTGATCCGCCGGTTGCGGCTGGATCAGGGCGACGCGCTGCGCGTGGCCGTCATCTCGATCGACCCGTCCCGGCGCAAGAGCGGCGGCGCGCTGCTCGGTGACCGCATCCGCATGAACGCCATCGGCCCGTGGCAGTTGCCAGCAAGCGCCGATGCGCCCGACAACGGGCAGCGCGTCTTCATGCGCAGCCTGGCCACGCGCGACTTCGGTTCCGAGATCAGCCAGGCACTGCCCGACGTTATCGCCGCCTGCAAGGCCGCCGGCTTCGACCTCGTGGTGGTGGAGACCTCGGGCATCGGCCAGGGCGACGCCGCGATCGTTCCGTTGGTCGACGTGCCGGTCTACGTGATGACACCCGAGTTCGGCGCAGCCAGCCAGCTGGAAAAAATCGACATGCTCGATTTCGCCGAGTTCGTGGCTATCAACAAGTTCGACCGCAAGGGCGCCAGCGATGCGCTGCGTGACGTCGCCAAGCAGGTGCAGCGCAACCGCGAGGCCTTCACCACCCCGCCGGAGCAGATGCCGGTGTTCGGCACCATGGCGGCTCGCTTCAACGACGACGGCGTGACCGCGCTGTATCAGGCCCTGCGTGAACGCCTCGCGGCGCTCGGCCTGAAAGTCGGGCCCGGCCTGCTGCCTGCGGTGACCGTGCGCCACAGCACCAACCAGAACCCGGTGGTGCCGGCCAGCCGGGTGCGTTACCTGGCGGAAATTACCGACACCGTGCGCGACTATAAGGCGCGTGCGCGCAGCCAGGCGCGGCTGGCGCGGGAGCTGCAGCAGTTGCGCGAAACGGCACGCATGCTGCACGAAGACGACGCGGCGCGCGACGGCGCCCGAAGCACCGTGCTGCGACTGGCCGACGAACGGGCCACGAGACTGGACAGCGCGGCGCAGAAGTTGCTGGCGCAGTGGCCGCAGATGCAAAAGGCCTACGCCGGTGACGAATACGTGGTCCGCATCCGCGACCGCGAGATCCGCACCGCGCTGACGACCAAATCCCTCTCCGGCACCACCATCCGCAAGGTCGTGCTGCCGCAGTTCGAAGACCATGGCGAAATCCTCAAGTGGCTGATGCTGGACAACGTGCCCGGCAGCTTCCCCTACACTGCAGGCACGTTTGCCTTCAAGCGCGAAAACGAAGACCCGACCCGCATGTTTGCGGGTGAAGGCGACCCGTTTCGCACCAACCGCCGCTTCAAACTGCTGTCCGAAGGCATGGAGGCCAAACGCCTGTCCACCGCTTTCGACTCGGTCACGCTGTACGGCAACAACCCCGACGCGCGGCCCGACATCTACGGCAAAGTGGGCAATTCGGGGGTTTCCGTGGCCACCCTGGACGACATGAAAGTGCTGTACGGCGGCTTTGACCTGTGCAAGTCCACCACCAGCGTGTCCATGACCATCAATGGCCCGGCGCCGACGCTCCTGGCGATGTTCATGAACACAGCGATCGACCAGAACATCGACAAGTTCAGGGACGAAAACGGCCGGGATCCCACCGACACCGAAATCGAGAAGATCCGTGAATGGGTACTGGCCAACGTGCGCGGCACCGTGCAGGCCGACATCCTGAAAGAAGACCAGGGTCAGAACACCTGCATCTTCAGCACTGAATTCAGCCTGAAGGTGATGGGCGACATTGCCGAGTACTTCGTGCACCATGACGTGCGCAACTTCTACAGCGTGTCGATCAGCGGCTACCACATCGCCGAAGCCGGCGCCAACCCGATCAGCCAGCTTGCCTTCACGCTGTCCAACGGCTT
>JACSRS010000121.1 GCA_014879655.1 Burkholderiaceae bacterium | reverse complement strand
TGAAATGCTGATTTGGTCTGCCCGGAGGGACTCGAACCCCCGACCTACGGCTTAGAAGGCCGTTGCTCTATCCAGTTGAGCTACGGGCAGATGGAAGAAAGGCTCACATTGTGAGCCTTCTTGAAAACAGTTGATTGGTCGGAGCGATAGGATTCGAACCTACGACCCTCTGGTCCCAAACCAGATGCGCTACCAGACTGCGCTACGCTCCGACAAGCCTGGCATTCTAACCCGGCGGGTGCCGTCAATCAGCGCCTGTCGTACTGTCCGACACCAAATAAAGCGTCACGGGCTGTGGCATCGGTCAGGGGTTTGCGCAGATCTGCCAGCACTTTGACGCCGCGCTGCACCGCCGGCCGGCTCTCGATACGGTCGAACCACTCTTTCAGGTGCGGGAAATCAGCCCAGTCGATGCCCTGGTTCTGCCAGTTGCGCAGCCACGGATAGATGGCGATGTCGGCGATGGAGTATTGCTTGCCGGCGATGTATTTGCGCTTATGAAGCTGGCGGTCCATCACGCCGTACAGGCGGCGCGCCTCGGCGGTATACCGATTGATCGCGTACTCGATCTTTTCAGGCGCATACAGCCGGAAATGATGGTTCTGACCCAGCATCGGCCCGACGCCGCCCATCTGAAACATCAGCCACTGCAGAACTTCAAACTTCTGCCGGTCGGTGTCGGGCAGGAAGCGGCCGGTTTTTGCCGCGAGGTACAGCAGAATGGCGCCAGACTCGAACAACGAGATCGGTTTGCCGTCGGGCCCTTCCGAGTCGGTGATCGCAGGAATCCGGTTGTTCGGGCTGATTTTCAGGAAGTCTGGCTTGAACTGGTCGCCCGCGCCGATGTTCACGGCGTGAACGCGGTAGGGTAGCCGGCATTCCTCCAGCATGATGTGGACCTTGTGGCCGTTGGGTGTGGCCCAGGAATAGACGTCGATCAAACCGGAACTCCTTCAGGATCAGTCGCGTTCAGCTGCCGCGCGTGATGGGCATCTCCACGTCGCCGCGCAGCATCAGGTGTTTGGCAAATTCGAGCTTGGCCAAGGATGCGCGATGCACCTCGTCCGGGCCGTCGGCCAGGCGCAGCGTGCGCTGGTGAGCATAGGCATAGGCCAGCGGGAAGTCATCCGACACACCGCCGCCGCCGTGGGCCTGAATGGCCCAGTCGATGATCTGGCAAGCCATGTTGGGGGCGACGATCTTGATCATGGCGATTTCAGCCTTGGCCACCTTGTTGCCCACGGTGTCCATCATGTAGGCCGCCTTCAGTGTCAGCAGGCGCGCCTGCTCGATCATGCAGCGGGCTTCGGCCACGCGTTCCTGCCAGACGGACTGGCGCGCAATTTCGCGACCGAATGCAATGCGGGTGTTCAGGCGCTTGCACATCAGTTCCAGCGCGCGTTCTGCGATGCCGATGGAGCGCATGCAGTGGTGGATGCGGCCCGGGCCCAGGCGGCCTTGGGCGATTTCAAAGCCGCGGCCTTCGCCGAGCAGCAGGTTGGAGGCGGGCACACGAACGTTTTCCAGCAGCACTTCCATGTGGCCATGCGGCGCGTCGTCGTAGCCAAAGACGGAAAGCGCCCGCACCACCTTGACGCCCGGCGTGTTGGCCGGCACGACGATCATGGACTGCTGTTCATGGCGTCCCGCATCCGGATCGGTCTTGCCCATCACGATGTAAACCGCGCAGCGGGGGTCGCCTGCACCGGACGACCACCATTTGCGGCCGTTGAGGACGTAGTCGTCGCCATCGCGTTCGATGCGGCACTGAATATTGGTTGCATCGGACGATGCCACGTCCGGCTCGGTCATCAGGAAGGCCGAGCGAATTTCACCTCGCAGCAGCGGCTCCAGCCATTCGTCTTTCAGCGCCTCGCTGGCATAGCGCTCCAGCGTTTCCATGTTGCCGGTATCGGGTGCCGAGCAGTTGAAGACTTCTGCGGAGAAGGGCGCGCGACCCATGATTTCACACAGCGGCGCGTATTCGAGGTTCGAGAGTCCTTCCGGCGCGCGCGGCGAACGCGGCAGAAAGAGATTCCACAGGCCGGCGGCCCGCGCCTTGGGCTTGAGCTCTTCAATGATGGCCGTGGGCAGCCAGGCGTTGCCCTTCGCGCGGTTTTCAGCAATTTCCCTGAAGAAGCGTGCCTCGTTCGGGTAGATGTGCTCATCCATGAACTTGAGCAGGCGCGCCTGCATGTCCTTGACTTTCGGTGTGTACTCAAAATCCATGAAATCTCTCCTGCTGGTTGCGATGAAAGGGGTTCAGGCCTGACTGGCGAATTTCCACGCCAGCTGGGCCATTGGGCGTGCGCCGGCGCCGGACGCCCGAGCCTGCGCGCTTGACGCCGTGCCGGCTTCAACCCGCTTGGCGATGCCTTGCAGGATGGCGGCGATCCGGAACATGTTGTAGGCGAGGTAAAAGTTCCAGTCGGCCTTCAGGTCTTCGGGTGTGGCCAGGCCGGTCCGGTCGCAGTACATGCGGATGTATTCGCTTTCGGTGGGGATTCCAAGGCTGGCGACGTCCAGGCCGCCGAGGCCGCGAAACGCGCCGGGCGGAATGTGCCAGGCCATGCAGTGGTAGCTGAAATCGGCCAGCGGATGGCCAAGCGTGGACAGTTCCCAGTCCAGCACGGCAATGACCCGTGGCTCGGTGGCGTGGAACATCAGGTTGTCGAGCCGGTAGTCACCGTGAACGATGCTGACCATGCTGTCATCGCGGCCGCGCGCCGGGATGTTGGCGGGCAGCCAGGCCATCAGCCGGTCCATTTCATCGATCGGCTGTGTCGCCGAGGCCTGATACTGCTTGCTCCAGCGGCCGATCTGGCGTTCGAAGTAGTTGCCGGGTTTGCCATAACCGCTCAGACCACATTCGGCAAACCTGACCGTGTGCAAAGCCGAAATCACCCGGTTCATCTCGTCGTAGATTTCTCGCCGCTCGGTGTTTTGCATGCTTGGCAGCGACTGGTCCCAGAGTACCCGGCCCTGCATGAACTCCATCACGTAGAAGGCCCGGCCGATCACCGATTCGTCTTCGCACAGGGCGTACATGCGCGGTACAGGCACGGCGCTGCCTTGCAGGCCCTTCATGACGGAAAACTCGCGTTCGACGGCATGCGCCGAAGGCAGCAGCTTGGCCACCGGGCCGGGTTTGGCGCGCATGACATAGCTGGTCGACGGTGTGATCAGCTTGTAAGTGGGGTTGGACTGACCACCCTTGAAAATTTCCAGGGTCAAAGGGCCCTTGAATCCGTCCAGGTTTTTGTCCAGCCAGCTGCTCAGGCTGTCCACATCGATGACGTGGGCCCCGGAGACGGCCTTGGTGCCGATGAAATGGTCGAAGTCACTCATGGTTGGATTTGCGGCTGTGGTTTCAGTTGTCCGATTCGATGATGCGCATCAGTGCGTCGCGATCGCGGACGACCAGACCACCGGGTTCGATCCGGATGGCTTCTTCACGCTCCATCGCTTTCAGTTCCTGGTTGACACGCTGGCGCGACGCACCCAGCAACTGGGCCAGTTCTTCTTGCGCCAGTTGCAGCCCGATCCGGATCTCGCGCCCGTCCGACAGGCAGGGCACTCCATAGCTGCGAACCAGATGAAGCAGCTGTTTCGCAAGTCGCGCACGCAGCGGCAGTGTGTTGAGGTCTTCCACCAGACCGTAGAGCTGCCGGATCCGCCGCGACTGAAGCCGGACCAACGCTTCGTAGAGCTCGACATGAAGCGCCAGAATCTTCTGGAAGTCGGTTCGCGCAACGCTCAGCAGCGTGGTCTCTCCGTGGGCATACGCATCGTGCGTGCGCCGGTCGCCGTCGAAGATCGCCACATCGCCAAACCAGATGCCGGGCTCCACATAGGTCAGCGTCACCTGCTTGCCGCCGATCGAGGTCGAACTCACCCGGACTGCCCCGCGCGCGACGGCTGACCATTCGTTCGGCGGGTCGCCCCTGGCGACGATCAGGTCGCCGTCCTTGTAGCGTTTGACGTAGGCGCATCGCAGGATGTCGTGACGTAGAGACGGAGACAGGGATGAAAACCAGCGACCACTATTGATCGCCTCGCGTTCGTCAATGGTAAGAATGGGATCGTCCATGGTCTGTCTTTTGCGTGACTGATGACGCTTTCATTGTCGCGCGTGTGTCCGCAGTCTGTGGTCAGGCCTGTCGCCTGAGCGTCCAAGGGATGAAAGAAGGCCTGCTCGCAGGCCGGGTGTCGGGCCTGCCTGCCGACGCCGGGAAGACCGGCATCACCGGTACTGTGGCGGTTTTTTTTCCAGAAACGCCGCGATGCCGATGCCCGCGTTCGCATGGTGGAGATTCGCGACAAAGTGGTCGCTCTCGGCAGCAAGCGTCTGGCTGAGTGTCGAGCTGGGGATCTGATTCAACAGGTCCTTGATGCTGGCCAGCGCGTTGGGTGCGCGGGCATTCAGGTTTTCAGCCAGTTTCAAAGCGCTTGCCAGGGCCTGGCCGGGTTCAGAAACCTGATTGACGACACCCAGTTCACGCAGTCGGGCGGCGGCAATTTTTTCGCCCCCCATCAGCAACTCGGTGACGAGCTGGCGCGGCAAGGCCTTGGACAGGCTCCAGCTGCCGCCACCGTCGGGCGACAGGGCGACGTTGCTGTAGGCCATGACGAACACCGCATTGGATGCGGCCACGATCAGGTCGCAGGCCAGAGCCAGAGAAAAACCGGCGCCGGCGGCCGCACCTTCGACGGCTGCAATCACGGGCTTCGGGAAAGTGCGGATCGCCTCGATCCAGTTGTGCAAGCCTTCGATGCTCGCGGCCTGCACGTCAGGCGCCAATTGCCGATTGGCCAGCAGGCGCTGCAGGTTCCCCCCAGCGCAGAAAACACTCCCTTCGCCGGTGATCACCACGCTTCGCACGTCGCTGTCGGGCTCGGCCGCATTGAGCGCTTCGACCCCAGAGGCGTAGATTTCGGGACCCAGCGCGTTGCGCGATTGCGGGTTGCTGATCGTCAGCACCATGGTGCGCCCCTCGCGGGTGCTCAGCAGTTGTGCAATCACGCGCCAGAGTCCTCGGTGTGAAGCAGGCTCAGGCCCAGCGCGCCGCGCCGGCGTAGCCAGGGGCTCGGGCGGTAGCGGGGGTCGCCATAGACGGTTTGCATGTTGAAAAGCACTTCCAGCACATTGGTCGGGCCGTAGCGATCACCCATGGCCAGCGGCCCCATGGGGTAGCCCAGGCCCAACGTGACTGCCTTTTCCAGATCGCCAGGGCTACAAACCTGTTGCTGGCAGATGTCCGAAGCGATGTTGACGATGGTCGCGATCACCCGTTGGGATACAAAACCGCCGCTGTCACGGATCACGCTGACAGATTTTCCATCGCGCGCGAACAGGGCGTGCGCTGCGTCACGCATATCGGTGCGCGTGGCGGGGTTCGTCGCCAGAACCCGCCGGGAGGTGGCGGCGTCGTCGATCAACAGGTCAATGCCGATGGTTCGGGCAGGATCCAGCCGCTCGACAACCGCCACAGTTGTGACATCAAAGCCGAGCGGGGCGACCAGCGTCAACGCCGCAGGGGAAGGCGAAACACCCGTTTCGATCGAAGCCCCGAGGTCCTTGAGCAGCTGTAGCAGTTCCGAGCGGCGTGCCGCTCGCGGAGATACCCAGACCGGCGGGCACTCCGTGCCCTGAGGCACAGCGGGCTCCGGGGCAACCTGTTGCGACCCGTCCACGTACCGGTAGAAACCTTCTCCCGACTTTCGCCCCAGCAGACCACCAGCCAGCCGCTGCGCGGTGATGACGCTGGGCCGGTAGCGAGGCTCTTCGTAGTACTGGTGGTAAACCGATTCCATTACCGGATGCGAAACGTCCAGCGCCGTCAGGTCCATCAGCTCAAACGGGCCCAGGCGGAAGCCGCATTGGTCGCGCAATATCCGGTCGACGGTGGCGAAGTCACAAATGCCTTCGCTGACGATGCGCAGGGCTTCCGTGCCAAAACCTCGCCCGGCGTGGTTCACGATGAATCCGGGAGTGTCCTGGGCCTGCACCGGCGTGTGGCCAAGCTTTCGCGCATATTCGCGCAAAGCGGCACAAACCGATTCATGGGTACGGATACCCGCAACCACCTCCACCACCTTCATCAGGGGCACAGGATTGAAGAAATGAAAGCCGGCGAATCGCCCGGGATGTTTCAGCCTGGCGGCAATGGCGGTGACCGACAGGGACGAGGTGTTGGTCGCCAGCAAGGCATCGGGGGTCACCAGCGATTCGAGCTGATCGAACAGCGCCTGCTTGATGTCCAGGTTTTCGACAATCGCTTCAATGACCAGCGAGCATGAAGCCATATCTGACAATTGCCCCGCCGTCTGAAGGCGCGACTTGCACGCCGAAATTTCGGCGGTACCCATGCGGCCTTTGGCCTCAAGCTTGTCCCATTGGGCGAAAACGGCGGCCTTTGCGGCCCCAACCGCTTCGGGCCGGGTGTCATGGATCAGCACCGTGCTGCCGGCCTGAGCGGCAATCTGCGCAATACCTCGGCCCATGGCGCCCGCGCCGACGATGCCAACCTTTGAAAGCGTGAAATTGGTCATTTCCCGATTATCGTTGACGTCTTCGTACGCTTGTATCTGTGCCAGAATTCGCCCACAACATGAATCACGCAGTGAAAACGAGCCGTGTCCTGACTGGGGGGCTGTTGCTGGCACTTGCCTTTAACAGCGCAGCCATCAGCCTCGGGCGGGCCAAGGGAATGGTCTGGATCGGTCGTCCACTGGACGTCACGATCCCGGTGACGCTGGATCCCGGAATGACGGACTCCGGACTGTGTGCCACAGCAGAGGTTTTCCATTCGGATACACGGGTGGGTGGGCAAAAAGTGAAGGTTTCGGTCGAGCCGGGATCTTCACCGTCTGAAGCCTTCGTGCGAGTTCGCTCATCTGCGCTGGTTGATGAACCCGTCGTGACCATCTATCTCAAGACGGGTTGCGGCGATACGTCAACCCGGCGTTATGTCCTGCTCAGTGAAGTGCCGGCAGAATACGCTGCGCCCCCTGTTGTTGGCGGCGTCAATGGCCGTGCGACGGTCGGCACTGCGCCTCTAGTGGCCCCTCCTGCGCCATCTGACACTTCGCCGCGGCGCAGCGGCAGCCAAAGTCAGTCGGGTGGTGACTCTTTGGTTCAGGCTGCCGTTGACGCGACCCGCCAGAAGGCCGACGCAGCCAAAGCAGTTGCCCGATCAGCGCCGAAGGCGACTCCCGCGCCGGCACCGGCCCCGAAAGCGCGCAGCGTCGTCAGAAAGTCCGAAAGCAAGAAGCCTCTCGCATCGTCCCGATTGAAACTGGACCCGGTGGAGCTGCTCGCAGAACGTGATCCCGTGTTGCGGGCATCCACCGAAATCCTCTCGCTCCCGGCCGATGGAGAGGCCAGGCGGGCGCAAGCAGCAGCGTTGTGGCGGGCGATCAATGCTTCTCCGGAAGAAATCATCCGCGACGAGCAGCGACTGCAAGCCTTGCAGGCCGATGTGGCGGCCTTGCGCGCCCAGAGCCAGAAGAGCCAGTCAGCGCTGGCTGAGCTGAAATCCAGGGTCGAGAAAGCGCAGTCCGAGCGTTACGCCAACAATCTGGTTTACGGCCTACTTGCTGGATTGCTCGTGGCAATCGGTGCGGCCGCCTATTTCTGGAACCGTTCGCGACAGCAGACGCCTGCCCAATGGTGGGGTGAGCAGACTGACGAGATTGACAGTGCCGGGCCTGCGCCGGTCGCTACGCCCGTTCCTGCGGTCGAGGATGACGCCGGCACATCTGTTTCGGCGGGACTTGATATCGATCTTGATGAGATGCCTGAGCCGGTCGACAAGCCGTCAGCGAGGGTCAAACCTGCTGCGATGGTGCGAACGGCGGTTTTGCCCGCGTACGACGGATCGGATTTTCAGTCCAGTCTGACCGGCGCAGGCCGGGCGGTCAAAGTGGAGGAGTTGTTTGATCTTCAGCAACAGGCCGACTTCTTCATTTCGCTGGGCCAGTACGACCAGGCTGCTGCGACGCTCAGAAACCACATCTCCGACAGTAACGAAACCAGCGCAGTCGCCTATCTGGATCTGCTGAAGGTTTACCACCTGCAGGGCCGCAAGCACGACTACGATCAGGTGCGCAAGGAATTCAACGAAGTGTTCAACGCAGAGGTTCCCGAATTTGAAGCATTCGGCCTGCGTTCCCGAGGACTCGAGTCCTACGAGTCGGCCATCTCGCGAATCGTGGCACTGTGGCCGTCGTCCAAGGTGTTGGACGTCATAGAAGAATCCATTTTCCGCAAGCCGGGGCAGGGCAATCAGACATTTGACCTCGAAGCCTACCGTGAGCTCCTGCTGCTCTATGCCATCGCCCGCGAGGTCGTGCAGGCGAAAGATCGAGGGCCGGTATTGAAGGGTGGCGCGCGATCGCCGGATGCGTTTGCGCCATTTGAATTTACCGACGACACGACAGACGACTCCGACCGACCGAAATTCCAGTCAACAGACATCCAGCCGCTGCCGGTTGCCCGCGCGTATCTGGGCGACACCGTGAACTCGGACATGCGGGTGCCTCCGTCGCCCAATCTGGGTCTGGATATTGATCTTTCGCTGCTGGATGCAGCCGCTGTGGAGCCCTTGCCTTCGGCACTTGCACCTGCTCCCGCGCCATCGTCACCGAGTGCTGCTCCGGCGAAGGACAGTCACATCATGGATTTTGACCTGTTCGATCTGGCGCAAAAGGTGCATGAAGAAACCAAGCGCAGCAAGCGCTGAACAGTTTGATCACCGACCTATTTGTGTCGGCGCAGTGATCGATTCCTGAGCAGGTGTGTCGCATAGCTGCTCAGTCCCAAGGCGGCCAGCAGGCCGGCCAATCCGTACCAGTTGAGCAGGCTCATCTGACCCGCTGCAATGAGCGCGCCGCCGCTGGCTGCGCCAATGGCCTGGCCAGCGTACATGGCTGACGAATTCAGGGCGATCGACGCTGAGGCTAGTCCGGGGGCCATGCCCGCCAGACGGGCTTGCTGGGCCGAGTTGGATGCAAAACAACCCAGCGCCCACGGAACCGCGACGAGACTGGTCAAAACAACGGTCACTCCGAGCGGCCACAGCGCCAGGCTCATAGCCATGCTGGCGATGCCCAGATTGACGGCCCGCGATGCGCCAAGGCGGTCGATCTGCCGGGACATCCACATGTTTCCCAGAAAGCCGAACAGCCCGAACCATGCGAAGAACAGACTCAGGTCCAGCGGGCTCGCGGAAAGTGAGTGTTTGAAGTACGGCGCGAAGTATGAGAACAGCACGAATTGGCCGGCAGAGTAGAGGACGGTCACGGCAATGCACACCATCAGCGGACCTGACCTGAACGTCTCCGTCCAGGCGCGTCGTGAAAGTGCCGGTGGCTTGACGCCATCCGGCATCACCCGCCAGATCCAGACCGCGCTGACGAGGCCCAGCAGCCCGACGGCGGTAAACGCTGCGCGCCAGCCCAGCGTGCCACCGATCAGGGACGCCAGCGGCAGCCCCAGCACCGATGCGACCGACCAACCCAGGAATACAAACGTGATGGCGCGGCCATGTTGGGCCGCCGGCACCAGCAAGCCGACGCAGGCGGCGGCCTGTGGCGTGAAGATGGCAGGCGAAATGACGGTCAGCATACGCACGGGCAGCAGAGCAGCAAAGCTCGGCATCGTGGCGCTCAGCAGGTGTAAAGAGCCATACCAGGCCATGCTGGCCGCAAGCAAGCGTCGCCGATCCCACCCCGCGACGAGCGCGGCCAACAGGGGTGCGCCCAGGCACATCACAAGCGCCGCTGCGGATATCAGCTGTCCTGCCGCGGCGGTGGTTACTTTCAGCGATTCGCTGATCTCGTTCAGAGTGCCCGGCACCACCATGACACCGGTGCCGATGACGAGGTTGCCAAACAGCAGGGACCAGAGTACGGTCGGAAGTCGCGCCTTTTCCATGTCAGCGCCTGACCTGCAGGGCGCCGGGATTGACGATATTGGTGGGGGTTCCCTTGATGAAATTCACGACGTTATCAAAGGCGACGCCAAAGTACAGTTCGTAGCCTTCCTGTTCGACGTAACCGATGTGTGGGGTGCAGATGCAGTTTTCCAGGCGCAGCAGCGCGTGGCCCTGCAGGATGGGTTCGCTCTCGAACACGTCAACCGCCGCCAACCCGGGGCGACCGCGATTCAGGGCGCCGATCAAGGCGTCTGTCTCGATCAATTCAGCCCTGGATGTATTGACGATCAGCGCCGTCGTTTTCATTTGCGACAGGTCCGCTGCCGTTACCAAGCCGCGCGTCGAGTCGCTGAGCCGCAGGTGCAAGGTCAGCACGTCGGACATGGAAAAGAAATCTTCCCGGCTCGGCGCTGGCTGAAAGCCGTCGACAGCCGCTTTGCCGCGGGATGTCTCGCTGCCCCAGACGATGACGTTCATCCCGAATGCCTTGCCATAGCCGGCAACGAGTTGGCCAATTCGACCGTAGCCCCAGATCCCCAGCGTCTTGCCGGCCAGGACCGTGCCAAGTGCGAAGTTGCGCGGCACTGATGCTGACTTGAGCCCCGATTGCTGCCAGGCGCCATGCTTTAGGTTGCCGACATACTGGGGCAGACGTCGCGTGGCTGCCATGATCAGTGCCCAGGTCAACTCGGCTGGTGCGACCGGCGAGCCTGTACCTTCTGCAACAGCGATTCCACGTTCGGTGCAGGCAGCAACATCAATGTGGGCGCCCACCCGGCCGGTCTGGGCGATCAGCTTCAGTCGAGGCAGTTTGTCGATCAGCTGACGCGTGATTTGCGTGCGCTCGCGGATCAGCACGATCACATCCGCATCCTTGAGCCGGACCGCCAACTGCCCGATGCCCTTGACCGTGTTGGTATAGACCTTGGCCGGGAAGGGGTCCAGTCGGGAGGCGCATTCCAGCTTGCGGACCGCATCCTGATAGTCATCGAGAATCACGATATTCATGCCGCCATTGTGCCCGCAGGGACGATGCAACTTCGGAAGGCAAGGCGGTCAAGCGGGGCTGTGCGATTCCGGAAAATCTGCAGCGGCCAGCGGAAGCGACCCGCTTGAAGCAGATGCGGCAAGCCGCGATGAGGGTCAGTGTGCGCCGGGGCCGCCGCCAGGACACTCACTCGCAGCCAGACGATCAAGTTCAGCGCAGACGTCGGCCATCCGACCCGATATCGCGAATCGACCCATGACGCCTGCCGGCAGGCCGGGTTCAATGGTTCGAACCACGCGCAAGGCTCCAACGGGGTGAGCAGGCGCGGCCGTCGGGGGTGCCATTCCGGAGCCGTCGCCGTGTCGCGTGACGCAGGCGCTGTCCAGTGCAGCCGTGCGGTCTGCATCGGTGCGGTTCAACCGGCGCCGCAACATGGCGGGGCGATGTTGGCAGCTGGCGCGCTTCGGATGCGGTCTGGTGACCACCGGCGCGAGCGTGGTCCGCGGTGGAACGCCCAGGAATTGGGCAACCCATCTTGGCAATGCCGATGAAAGACCGGAGAGGGTTAGCAAAGCGAGACCCATGTGAAACCTTTCAAGGAAAGAGGTCGAACACAGGCAGGATTGACAAAGCGGTTCGTTGCAACAGGGTTGTGGTTCCAGAATCAACCATCAAACGCCCGCCACCTGTTGCAGCGATAAGTCGAAAATGAACTGAAGAGGCAACTGGCCTTACATCAGCATCGTGTTGCGGATCAGGCCGACGGCCAGTCCTTCGATCTCGAAGTGCTCGCCAGGCGCCACCACAATCGTCGGATAGTCCGGGTTTTCCGGGTGCAACTCGATCTGGTCCTTGTTGCGCCGAAAACGCTTGACCGTCACTTCTTCGCCCAGCCGGGCCACCACAATCTGCCCGTTGCGGGCTTCCCGGGTGGACTGGACAGCGAGCAGGTCGCCGTCCATGATGCCGGCGTCGCGCATGGACATGCCTCGGACTTTCAGCAGATAGTCGGGCTTGCGCTGGAACAGACTGCTTTCGACGTAATAGGTCTGATCGACATGTTCTTGCGCCAGGATGGGTGACCCGGCTGCGACCCGACCGACCAGCGGCAGCGCCAGTTGCGCCAGGCTGGGAAGCGGCAGTGAGAACTGCCGGTTGCGCGATTCATTGATCGCCCGCAGCGCGTCGCTGCGCAGCCGGATGCCGCGGGAAGTACCGCTGACCAGTTCGATCACGCCTTTACGCGCCAATGCCTGCAGGTGCTCCTCGGCGGCATTGGCCGACTTGAAACCCAGCTCGGCGGCGATCTCGGCGCGAGTAGGGGGAGCGCCCGTGCGGGCAATGGCCGCCTGGATCAGGTCGAGAATCTGTTGCTGCCGGGCAGTCAGGCGCGCGGGGTGCGTCGAGGCGTCAGTCATGGGTCACTCCTTGTATGCTTTCAGGTGGCAGGAGCTGTCTGGATAAACAGTATCTGTATTTTTAACCAGTTTTTCAAAGAATGCAACCGATGAAACATGCTGTCGACGCCAAAACCCTTGTGGTGCTCGGAACGGGCGGCACGATCGCCGGCCAGGCTGATGCTCAGACGGATCACGTCGGCTATAGCGCCGCTCAGATCGGGGTCGATCAGCTGGTTGAATCCGTGCCACCGCTCGCCGATGCGCTGGACGGGTGCCGGCTGGTGACGGAACAGGTCGCGCAGATCGACAGCAAGGACATGAGTTGGCTGGTGTGGCAACAACTGGCTCAGCGCTGCGCTTTCTGGCTGACTGACCCCGCGGTGCAGTCACTGGTGATCACGCACGGTACCGATACGCTGGAAGAAACAGCCTGGTTCCTGCAGTCGGTGCTGCAGCCGGCAAAGCCCGTGGTGCTGACCTGCGCCATGCGCCCTGCGACGGCGCTGGTGCCTGACGGCCCGCAAAACCTGCTGGATGCCGTCACCGTGGCGCTTGATCAGCGCGCCAGCGGTGTTCTCGCCGTCTGTGCCGGTGTGGTCCACGATGCGCTGCGCGTGCAGAAAATCCAATCGTACCGGCTGGATGCCTTCGATTCAGGTCCGGACGGCCCATGTGGCCATGTCGAGCAGGGGCGGGTGCGCTGGGCCGGCAAAAGTGATTCGGCGGGTCATGGTCATGTCACGGCCGGTCTGCAGGCCGTGGCGAACGCTGCCGAGCCACCGTGGGTCGAAATTGTCATCAATCATCAAGGTGCCGATGGACGTCAGGTCGATGCGCTGGTTCGTGCAGGCGTCAAGGGACTGGTCGCCGCGGGAACGGGCAATGGCAGTCTGCACGCCGACCTCGAGGCTGCATTGCTGCGCGCTCAGGAATCCGGGGTGCGGGTGGTTCGCGCCAGCCGTTGCTGCCAGGGGCGGGTGCTGCCAACACCCGGCGACACCTTGCCCGATTCGAATGGTCTGAGCCCCGTCAAGGCCCGCATCTCGCTGATGCTTGCGCTGCTGGCGTCGGATGGTCCTGCAGATGCTGGCTGAACTCAAAGCGCATGCCTGGACCTACCCGGCGCTGGAAATCGTGCACATCGTAGGCATCGCGCTGCTGCTGGGCAATCTGGTGCTGCTGGAATTGCGGGTTTTCGGTCGTGGCGCCGCTTTGCCGGTGGCGGATCTGGCAAGGCTGAGCCTGGCGCTGGCGCTGGCCGGCTTCTCAATGGCGGCCGTGTCGGGGCTGCTGATGTTTGCGTCGCAACCGGCCGAGTTGCTGAGCAATCGCGCCTTCACCCTGAAGATCATGTTGTTGTTGCTGGCCGGTTGTAATGCAGCTTGGTTCCATGCGAGGGCGTCCCTGACCAGGCTGGACGCGCTGGCGCGGGCGCAGATGTTCTTTTCGACCCTGATCTGGCTGGCCGTCATTGCCTGCGGTCGCTGGATCGCCTACCTGTAGGAGGTGCCAATGCAACGACGCACGTTTTTGATGGGTCTCTCAGCTCTGCCACTGGGGGCGCAGGCCCACCATGGCTGGAGCAGCTTTGACCAGAGCCGGCCGATCTACCTTGAAGGCAAGGTGACCCGGGCGAAGTGGCAGAACCCGCATGCTGAACTTGAACTGGAGTTGCCCGCCAGTCTCAGCGTGCCGGCCGACCTTGCCCGACGGTCGCTGCCCGCGCAAACGGCGCCTGTGGACGGTCCGGCATTGCTGGCCAAGGCGGTCGTTCCCAAGCGAAAAGACCGCAAATGGGAGATCGAACTGGCGCCGCTGACCCGGATGCAGGCCTGGAACGTCGCAGAGATCAAACCGGGCACCGAGTTGTCGGTGGTGGGCTTTACGCTGACCGAAGAAAAAGGTGATCCGGTGCTGCGCGCCGAATACCTCTTCGTCAATGGAAAGGTCTACGCCCTGCGTTCCAGCCCCGCCTGAAAGTGGCAGCCCGACAGGGCTGCCGGGTCATTTTGACAGCGCTTCGAAGGCTCGCGCGGTGATATCTTCCACGCTGCCGGTGCCGCTGATCGCGCGGTATCGGGGGGCTGCGCCCGGCTCGGTTTCGGCCCACTTGCGGTAGTAGTCGACCAGCGGACGGGTCTGGGCGCTGTAGACCTCCAGGCGCTTTTTCACGGTTTCTTCCTGGTCGTCGGGGCGCTGCACCAGCGGCTCACCGGTGACGTCGTCCTTGCCCTCGACCTTCGGCGGATTGAACGTGACGTGATAGGTCCGGCCGCTGGCCGGATGGGAGCGGCGCCCGCTCATCCGGGTGATGATGGCCTCGAAGGGCACGTCGATCTCCAGCACGTAGTCGAGCTTGACGCCCGCGGCCTTCATCGCATCGGCCTGCGGAATGGTGCGGGGGAAACCGTCGAACAGAAAGCCTTTTTCGCAGTCGGGCTGGGAAATGCGCTCTTTCACCAGATTGATGATCAGGTCGTCGCTGACGAGCCCGCCGGACTCCATCACCGCCTTGGCCTGCAAGCCCAGCGGCGTGCCTGCTTTGACAGCGGCGCGCAGCATGTCACCGGTCGAGATCTGGGGAATGCCGTATTTCTGGCAGATGAAGGTGGCTTGTGTGCCTTTGCCCGCTC
This sequence comes from Burkholderiaceae bacterium, assembly GCA_014879655.1. Lineage (GTDB taxonomy): Bacteria > Pseudomonadota > Gammaproteobacteria > Burkholderiales > Burkholderiaceae_C > JACSRS01. The sequence goes on along the minus strand of JACSRS010000121.1, from coordinate 8,031 downwards.
CCGGCGCGCCCAGCAAAATCAGTCTCATGGCTGTCCTCATGTCGAGTGGGAAGGAAGCGGCCGGGCTTCTAGCCCGTCGCCTGGTTCGTCGGGCCGGAGAATAGCATGGGCCACCCTTGGCCAGACTTACGGCGGCCGGGCGGGCTTCAGGCCTTGAACAGCAGCCGCACGCGCGCCAGGTCCTCGGGCGTGTCCACTCCCGGCCCGGGGGCGTGGTCGGTGACGTGAACCGCGATGCTGTGACCATGCCAGATCGCGCGCAATTGCTCCAGAGACTCCAGCGTTTCGAGTGGCGCCGGCGACAATGCCGGAAATTGGCGCAGGAAGCCTGCACGATAGCCGTAAATGCCGATGTGACGCAGTGGTGCCGGTTGCGGCAATGCAACAATCGCTTCTGCAAATCCGTCGCGCCACCACGGAATAGGCGCCCGGCTGAAGTAGATCGCCTGCTGGCGCTGGTCCAGCACCACCTTGACCACGTTCGGGTTGACAAAATCGGCCACGCTGTCGACGGCATGGGCTGCGGTGCTCATGCTGACATCGGAATTCATGGCCAGCATCGCGGCGACGGCATCGATAAGCGCAGGCTCGATCAGCGGTTCGTCGCCCTGAACGTTGACGACGACTGCATCGTCACGCAGACCCAGTTGGTCGCAGGCCTCGGCCAGCCGGTCGCTGCCGGACGGATGGTCCGCCCGGGTCAGCAGTGCCTCCACGCCGTGTTCCAGGCAGGCGGAAACGATCGACGGACTGTCGGCCGCGACCACGCAGCGGATCGCGCAGCTGAGCCGCGCCCGCTGGGCAACGCGAACCACCATCGGCGCGCCGCCAATGTCGGCCAGGGGTTTTTCCGGCAGCCGGGTCGACGCCAGCCGCGCGGGGATGAGCACCGTGAAAGGCAAAGGGACAGTCATGTCGGTGGGTCGCAGCGGACTCGGTCAGACCAGCGGCGTGCGCGCGGGCAGGGCTTCGAGTTCGTCGTCGCTCAGGGTGCGGGCCTCTTCTTCGAGCAGGATCGGAATGCCGTCGCGCACCGGGTAAGCCAGCCGCGCGCTGCGCGAGATCAGTTCCTGTTTGTCCCGGTTGAAGTCCAGCGGACCTTTGGTGACCGGGCAGACCAGCAATTCAAGCAGTTTGGTGTCCATGGGGCGATGATAGCGAGCGTCCGAGTGCCGCATCGACTCTCAGGTCCAGCGCCGCAAAGAACGCCGGCTCGGGCGTCAGTTGCAACCCGACGGCCCAGGCCTGGGGGCAGACCCCCCACAGTTTTAAAGCGTCCTTTTCGGTGCAAATCACGGTCATCCCAGCGTCAATTGGTGATATCCAGCTACTGAAATCATAGTGATCAGGCAGGGCCTGGATCTGCGCCGGTTTCACGCCGGCGTCGGCCAGCATGTCGAAAAACGCCTGCGGTCTTGCAATGCCTGCCACTGCCAGAAAGCGCTGGCGGCCCAGTTCGGCCAGGGTGGCGCGCGTCCCGTCGGCCCGTTCGATCATGCCGGCCAGCATTCTCCGTGCGGTGAATCCGCCACCGACGCCCGGCGGCGGCGAACCGGATCGGCCGGATGTGGTGACCAGCACGAGGTCAACCTGCCGGGGCCACGGCTCGCGCAGCAACCCCGCGGGCAGCAGGAAACCGTTGCCGATGCCTCGTTCGTCGAACACACAGATTTCAATGTCGCGCCGCAGCGCAAGATGTTGCAGGCCGTCATCGCAGACGATCACGTCGGTATCGGGGTGGCTCCTCAGCAGGGCCCGTGCGGCGTCGATGCGGCGGGCACCCACGAACACCGGCACCCCCGTCTGGTGGTGAATCAGCAGCGGCTCGTCGCCGACTTCTGCGGGGCTGCTGTCCGCCCGGACCGGCACCACCGCATCGTCGTGCCGCCCCCAGCCACGCGAGATCACGCCGGTTTTCAGCCCTCGCGACTGCAGATGGCGAACGACGGCCATCACGGTGGGCGTCTTGCCGGCCCCACCGGCCACCACGTTGCCGACCACGATCACCGGCACGCCCGGATGGCTGGAAGCCAGCAACCCGGCGCGGTAAGCATGGCGACGCATGCGCACGACCGCGCCCATCAGCAGCGACAGCGGCCACAGCAGCCAGGCGACCGGTCCGCGTTGCAACCAGGCGCGCAGCACCGCCTGGTGCAGCCGGGATTTCAGTGTTTCACGCATGCCAGCTGCGAGGGACGCCGGGCCTGGCGGCGCATGGCTGGCAGGCTAGCGGTTGCCCGCTTGCGCCGCCGATTGCGTCGCAAAGGTGATCTGCGAGAGACCGGTGCGCCTTGCCGCCTCCATGACGGTAATCACGCTCTGGTGCGCCGCGGTGGCGTCGGCGCTGATGATGACCACGCTGTCCTTGCCGGCGCGGGCGCCTTCGGCCAGTGCGACAGCGACGGCGTCGACACTGCGGCCGTCCACCGGCACCTTGTTCACCATGTAGCGGCCATCGCTGCTGACCGCCACGATGACTTCTTTCGAGTAGTCGCGCTGGGCCTGCGCGTCGGCCACCGGCAACTGCAGCTGCATTTCGGTGAATTTGCTGTAGGTGGTGGTGAGCATCAGGAAGATCAGCACCACCAGCAGCACGTCGATGAACGGAATCAGGTTGATTTCCGGCTCGTCGCGGGATCCGGTGCGAAAGTTCATGGTCAACCTATCGGGCGCGCAACGTGTTCAAGTGGCGCACGAACCGCTCGGACGACAGCTCCATCGTCAGCAGGTAGCCGTCGACGCGGGCGCGGAAATAGCGCCAGAAAATCAGCGACGGGATGGCGACGATCAGGCCAAAGGCCGTGTTGTACAGCGCGACCGAGATGCCGTGCGCCAGCTGCGCCGGATTGGTCGCGCTGCCCAGGCCGCTGCTGCCGGGTGCCTGCGAGCCAAAAATCTCGATCATGCCGATCACTGTGCCCAGCAGGCCGAGCAGCGGGGCCGCCGACGCAATGGTGGCCAGCGCCGCCAGGTAGCGCTCCAGCCGGTGCGCCACGGCGCGGCCGGCGCCTTCCATGCTGGCACGCAGGTCGGCCTCCGAGCAGCGCGGGTTGCTGTTGAGCGCCCGGAAACCGCTGGCCAGCACTTCGCCCAGCGCGGAATTCTGTTCCAGCTGACTCACCACATCGGCCGACGGCACGCTGGCGCGCGAGACGGTCAGCGCTTCGTCCAGCAGTTTGGGCGGTGCCACCCGGGCGGTTTTCAGGCTGACGAAGCGCTCGATGATCAGGGCGAGCGCCAGCACGGAACAGGCAATGAGCGGCCAGATCGGCCAGCCTGCAGCTTGTATGATCGAAATCAAGGGTCTGTCTCCGGGGGTCCAGGCTGATGTGCCTGCTCATTGCATTATCGCCCACGCTGTTTGGCGTCCCAGCCCGCCGGATCGCCCGTCTGGTGGCTACTTTTCCAATTCGGCCTGTGGATAACTTTGTGAAGAACCTTGCCTCGCCGTGTATCGGAATGGGAAAAGCCCGAGGGAAACCAGGCCGGGCTCCGAGCAAGGTCTGAAAAAAAGCCAATGAATTCAATGACATGTACCACAAAATCAGCGATTCTGGGGCAGTGGGCGATCTTGTGTAACAAAGTGTCGCCGCTGTGGAGCGTTTGGAATGACCCACATCGCGCCAGGGCGCATGAATGCTTGCGATGACGCCTGAACCTCCAGCATTGACGCCGCGAATCTGGCAAGTCGGGGCACTTTGCCGCGCGGTTGCTGACGCGCTGGACGCACGTTTCAACCCGGTCACGGTGCGCGGCGAGCTGACCGGCTTTTCGCGTGCAGCCAGCGGGCATTGCTATTTTTCGATCAAGGACGAGGCCGGGCAGCTGCGTTGCGCGATGTTCCGTCGGGCTGCCGGCGGCCTGGACTTTTCGCCGCGCGACGGCGATCTGGTCGAGGTGCAGGGGCGCTTGTCGGTCTATGAGGCCCGCGGCGACCTGCAGTTGATTGTCGAGAGCCTGCAGCGGGCCGGGCAGGGGGCCTTGTTCGAGCAGTTCCTTCGGGTCAAGGCCCGGCTGGAGGTGCAAGGGCTGTTTGACGCCGCACGCAAGCGGGCGCTCCCGCTGATGCCCCGAGGCATCGGGCTGGTGACGTCCCGCGGCGCGGCGGCGCTGCATGACGTGGTCATCGCGCTGCAGCGGCGCGTGCCGCACATTCCGGTGTTGCTGGCCCCGGCGGCCGTGCAGGGCGCGGGTGCACCGGCCGAACTGGTGCAGGCCCTGCGATCGCTTTATGCGCGCACGGCCGAGGCTGGCGGTGAGCGGGCACCATCGACGCCGGTGGTCGATGTCATCTTGCTGGTCCGTGGCGGCGGCTCCATAGAAGATCTCTGGGCGTTCAACGACGAAGAACTGGCCCGCACGGTGATCGACAGCCCGGTGCCGGTGATCGTCGGTGTCGGCCACGAGACCGACTTCACCATCGCCGATTTCGTTGCAGACCTGCGCGCGCCCACCCCCACGGCGGCGGCCGAGCTGGTTGCGCAGCCCCGATCGGTCTGGTTGGCCACACTGCAGATGCTCTCGGCCCGTCTCGGTGACGCCTGCAACCGGCAACTGGACCTGCGCAGCCAGCGGCTTGATCTGGCTGCTTCCCGCCTGAGCCGTCCGTCGGACCTGATGGCGCGACAGCGCATGCGGCTGGCCTTGCAGGCACAGCGCCTGCGGCACGCACTCGGTTTGCGGCTGGAGCGGCAGGCGCGGGCGCACCAGGCGCTCGCCGCGCAGTGGCCACCACTGATGCATCGTTCGGTGGAGCGCCAACGCCAGCGACTCGATCAGTTGGCGGCCCGGCTGCAGGCGGTCGATCCGCGCGGCGTGCTGCGCCGGGGTTTCGCCTGGCTCAGCGACGAAAAAGGCCGGGCGATCACCAGCGTGGCGCGCATCCGGCCCGGTCAGGCCGTGCAGGCCACCCTTGTCGATGGCACGGTTGATCTGACGGCGGCACAACGGCCCGAGCGCTGACTTCCTAGAATAGGGTCCGTTGCAAGCTTTTTTGTTCAACCCACAGACAACGAGAGGACACCATGGAACACACCTTGCCCGCCTTGCCTTATGCGATTGACGCGCTGGCCCCCCACTACTCCCAGGAAACGCTGGAGTTCCACCACGGCAAGCACCACAACGCCTATGTCGTGAATCTGAACAACCTGCAAAAAGGCACGGAGTTCGAATCGATGGCGCTGGAAGACATCGTGAAGAAAGCCAGCGGAGGCATTTACAACAACGCCGCCCAGATCTGGAATCACACCTTTTTCTGGAACTGCATGAAGCCCGCTGGTGGCGGTGAACCCGGCGGTGCGCTCGCCGCAGCCATCAACGCCAAGTGGGGCAGCTATGCCGCCTTCAAGGAAGCCTTTGTGAAGTCGGCCGTGGGCAATTTCGGCTCGGGCTGGACCTGGCTGGTGAAAAAGGCCGACGGCTCGGTCGACATCGTCAACATGGGCGCGGCCGGCACACCGCTGACCACCGGCGACAAGCCGTTGCTCACTGTGGACGTCTGGGAACACGCCTACTACATCGACTACCGTAACGCGCGGCCCAAGTTTGTCGAAACCTTCCTCGACAAGCTGGTGAACTGGAGCTTCGCGGAGAAAAACTTCGCCTGAAACTTCGGGCACTGACAAGAAAAAAGGCCGACCCCTGGGTCGGCTTTTTCTATTGTTCTTGTCTAATCCAGAAAATCCCAGCGCCAAATCGTCGGTTATTGCTATCGGTTCAGGATCGATTGACAGCAGGGCAACGTGTCAGCGGCCTTCGAAGGGTCGGCCGGCGAGCTTGAATCCCGCCTTGAGCTGGCGCTTGGCAAACCAGCCCTGGTTCATTTCCAGCACATAGCGCACCGGCCGCGCTGAACAATGCGATTCTTCGCTCATCGGCTTCATGTCGACCAGGTTGACGATGGTGCCGTCGTCGGCGACAAAAGCGGCGGTCAAAGGGATGCGGGTGTTTTTCATCCAGAAGCACTGGGTGGCTGGCTGCTCGAAAACAAAGAGCATCCCTTCATGCTGCGGCATTTCATGGCGAAACATCAGTCCCACCTGGCGTTGCTGGGGCGTTGCCGCCACCTGGGCGTCGATCAGGTGCATGCCGGCGGACAGCTTGACGCGGGGCAGATCCAGCTGGGCGCCATCCTGCGCGTGTGCGGCGGTCGCCAGCGCCAGCCAGGCCGCCAGAACAACAAAAAATGTGCGATGCCAGCGGAGGGTGGGGCTGACAAGTGTCAAGGTCATGTGAAATCTCCGATTGCCGGCGCGTCAGGTGCAGCGCCAAAGAAAATGCCCGCAAACGCGGGCATTTTCACGCAAAGCGTCCGGGCAAGAGAATTACTTCTTCTCGGTAGCGGCTGGCGCCTCACCGGTTGAAGACTTCTTGGCTTTCTTGTGGGACTTGGTTTTCTTGCCTTCTTTGGTGGACTTGGTCTTCTTGGCTTCTTTCTTGTCAGCAGCGGGCTTGGCTTCAGCCTTGGCCGGAGCGGCGGCAGCCGGAGCAGCGGCAGGGGCTGCGGCAGGGGCTGCGGCGGGAGCAGCGGCTTGGGCGAAAACGGAGGTGGCCAGCAGACCGGCGATCAGAGCAGCGAGAACTTTGTTCATTTCAGTTTCCTTGGGATGACTATTTCGATCACATCAACCCTCTCCGGCGGAGAGAAGTCCCATCCGTAACGGGCCCCCGGCTTATGGCGTTGACAGCTTTCCGTAATTTTGTTGTCGCTAAAATCGCTTTGGGTTGACCTGGCCCCCTTGAATCCAGGCTGTCGAATTCACACCGGAGACTCCATTTCCATGTATCAGCACATCAAAGTACCCGCCGAGGGCCAGAAGATCACCGTCAACGCCGACATGTCCCTCACGGTGCCCGATCAGCCGGTGATTCCCTACATCGAAGGCGACGGCACGGGATTTGACATCACCCCGGTGATGCTGAAGGTGGTGGATGCGGCGGTGGCCAAGGCTTACGGCGGCAAGCGCAAGATTCACTGGATGGAGGTGTATGCCGGCGAGAAGTCGACCAAGGTCTACGGTCCCGACGTCTGGTTGCCCGAAGAAACCCTGCAGGCGCTGCGCGAGTATGTCGTCTCGATCAAGGGCCCGCTGACCACGCCTGTCGGCGGCGGCATCCGCTCGCTGAACGTCGCCCTGCGTCAGGAGCTCGACCTGTACGTCTGTCTGCGCCCGATCCAGTACTTCAAAGGCGTGCCCTCGCCGGTGAAAGAGCCGGAAAAGACCCACATGGTGATTTTCCGCGAGAACTCCGAAGACATCTACGCTGGCGTCGAGTTCGAGGCCGAGTCCGACAAGGCGAAGAAGCTGATCAAGTTCCTGATCGACGAGATGGGGGTGAAGAAGATCCGCTTCCCCAACACCTCCGGCATCGGCATCAAGCCCGTGTCGATCGAGGGTACCGAGCGCCTGGTCCGCAAGGCGATCCAGTACGCCATCGACAACGACAAGCCCAGCGTGACCATCGTGCACAAGGGCAACATCATGAAGTACACCGAAGGGGGCTTCCGCGACTGGGCCTACGCGCTGGCACAGAAGGAATTCGGCGCCGAACTGATCGATGGCGGTCCGTGGTGCAAGTTCAAGAACCCGAAGACCGGCAAGGACATCGTGGTCAAGGACAGCATTGCCGATGCCTTCCTGCAGCAGATCCTGTTGCGCCCGGCCGAGTACAGCGTGATCGCCACGCTGAACCTGAACGGCGACTACATCTCCGACGCGCTCGCCGCGCAGGTTGGCGGTATCGGCATCGCGCCGGGTGCCAACCTGTCGGATTCGGTGGCCTGCTTCGAAGCCACCCACGGCACCGCACCCAAGTACGCCGGCAAGGACTACGTGAACCCCGGCTCGGAGATCCTGTCTGCTGAAATGATGCTGCGTCACATGGGCTGGATCGAGGCCGCCGACCTGATCATCAGTTCGATGGAGAAGTCGATTGCCAGCAAGAAGGTCACCTACGACTTTGCCCGCCTGATGGACGGCGCGACGCAGGTCAGTTGCTCGGGATTCGGCCAGGTGATGATCGAAAACATGT
>JACSRS010000197.1 GCA_014879655.1 Burkholderiaceae bacterium | reverse complement strand
GCTGTCAGGCACATCACTGCACGTTGAACCTGGCGGTTTGTCAGCAATTGCCGCACTCGCTCAGGCTGCGTGCGTCTGGCGCGTTCCAGTTCGATCCCATCGATGCGGGTGGCAGCCGAGTCCATCCACGCAGTCCCTGGACGGGCAAGCATTCCCAGCACCGTCAACCCCGTCAAAAGTGCTTTCTGATCCGCCTCATTGGCAACGACCACCACGATGGGAATGCGGCCAATGCCATTCCCCAGCACGATGCGCCCCATTTCCACTTCAGGGAGGGCTGTCGTGACGTGAAGGTCCACCCCCGGTGTGGCATTGACTTCGACCACTGCCCCGCAAGCCTGCCGCCAGGATTGCCGGATATCGGTGGTGATGTAATCCACCCCCACGCAGGTGAGTCCCAGATTGCCAGCAATGGCCTCGGCCATGGCCCGAACCTCGGGATGGACATCTTTCGTCACATCCGTCGGTGTGCCGCCGGTTGAAACGTTGGCGTTGCCCCGCAAGGTGACACGCCGATCGCGTTCGACGACGGAGGACATTGTCAGCCCCTGCGAGGCCAGATGCTCCAGAACTGCGGCTTCGGCCTTGACGACCTTCAGGTACCTCGCCATCAGCGGATCGGCGCTCCGCGCAGCGTTCAGGTGCCCGACCAGTTCAGCAACGCTGCTAACCCCGTCACCCACGACGGTTGCGGCCTCACGCCGCGTCACAGCCACGAGTTTGCCCCGCACCACTAGCAGACGGTGATCAAATCCTTCAACAAAACGTTCAATCAGAATGGGGGCCGAAGAAGCCGCGCGGGCCAGCAGAAACGCTTTGTCCAGCGCATCTTCTGAACTGATATTGACGGTAACGCCCGTACCCCGCCCCCGGTCGCCCGGCTTGACGACCACCGGCCAGCCCAACGAATTGGCGGCCGCCCGCGCCTCGTTCACCGTGCTGGCCAGAAGGTGCTGTGTCGTCGGATAGCCCAGTGCCCGCAAGAAAAATGTCGTCCGCGATTTCTCTTCAGCGAGCCACTTGCCGCCCCAACTCTCCGCAACGGGCGAGGCTTCCAGGAAGACCCTGCCTTTTGCGCCCCAGCCATATTGCCAGCATCGGCGCCCCATCGGTGATGACAGATACGGAATGCCCTGCGCGCGCGCTGCAAGCATCAGTATCCGGGCGACGTAATCCGGATGGTCCTTTCGGCAAGTGGCCTGCAGGCCAGACACAGCCGACGTGAGCGCAGCCGGCGGAAACGGTTGCCCGGATTGACAGGCCGCATTGACAGCTTGCACCGCCAGTTCCAATGCTTTTGCCGTGATGCGTGGCTCATGAAAGCCGACCCAGACTTCAACCTGGCCCCCGCCGACCGAACGAGCTCCGGCCGCCTCGACCATCCCCCGAACCGAGTTGAGCAGAGCCCGGCACCAGTGCGCAAGCAGCCAGGCCAGTGCCAGCGGGCTTTCCATGGCCTGCAGGTCCGGGCATTCGCTGAGCCAGCCCGGATAGGCCGTAGTCAGTCTGGCCCGAGCCGCCAGGATTTCGGCTTGGGTGCGAGCCCCAAATTTCAACTCGGCGACCACCACTGGCTCGGAACTGCAGGGGTTCGGACCGAAAAAGGCTTTCATGGCTTTGCTGATGATTTGTAACGCGACGGGCGCCGATCGCGGGCGCCAGCGCTATTGGACAACACGGCGACTGGTTGCGGCGGAGAATCTCGGGCCGGGGCACATCCACGTCGGAAAGTCCACCTTGATTTTGCGATGGATGCCGGTGAATCCGTCGCGCATCAACCAAGCTTTGAAAATATGACGCGATCCGCAGAGTGCGCGCACTACAAGTCCTGCTGCTGCGTTCGTCGGAGAATTCCAGGACCGCAAAACTGTGAGACGGGGGTATCCCTTCAGGAGATGCTTTTTTCTTAAAATTACGACAAACCCTTCGTCGAATGGATAGTTGATGCTATCATTAATTAACTTTTTTCATGCGTGACCCGTACCACCAGCTGATGAGTGGTTACCGGCTTATTCAGGGCGCACATTGTCAGGAAAGTTTCCCGTGAACCTCCGAATCTTCGTTGGCACCGTCAGCGGCACAGCCGAGCGCGTGGCGCAGGCCATTGAAATGGACTGCGGCGACCTGGCCGACAGCATCCGTGTGGAAATGATGGAAGGGCTGAGCATCGACGACCTTGACGCAGAATCCCTCTTTCTCATCTGCACCTCGACCTACGGCTCGGGCGACGTGCCCGACAACGCCCGGCATTTTTTTGATTCACTGGCTACCCAACCCCGCTTTCTGGGCGATGTGCGGTATGGCGTGCTGGCGCTCGGCGACTCGGCAAGCCACGGCGACACGTTCTGTTTTGGCGGCAAGGCGATTGATGAGCGGTTGCTCGATCTGGGCGCCCGGCGCATCGGCGAACTCCATTGCCTGGATGCTGGCGAAGAAGAACTGCCGGAGGCGGCGGGCTCAGCCTGGTGCCGCGCCTGGATGGTTGAAGCTGCCCGCTCTTGGGGTTAGCCATATAACGGCGGGGGCATGAATGGCCTTAAAGTGCTTCAAGCCTAAACAAAAGGAGTGCCGTCCATGTCCAGTTCCCGCCGTCTTGTCCTGTCGCGTAGCGCTGCCCTCATTGGTGCCGCTTCGACCGGTTTGCTGTTGCCCCGTTTGGCGCTGGCACAGGGCAACAAGGTCCGCGTCGGCCTGATGTTGCCATACACCGGCGCCTATGCCCCGCTCGGCGTGGCGATCGAAAACGGTTTGCGCATGGCCATCGACGAAGGCGGCGGCAAGCTCGGCGGCCGCGAGATCGAGTGGTACAAGGTCGACGACGAGTCCGATCCGCCCAAGGCAGTCGAGAACGCCAGCAAGCTGGTGCAGCGCGACAAGGTTGACGTCATCATTGGCACGGTGCACTCGGGCGTGCAGATGGGCATACAGAAAGTGGCGCGTGAATCGGGCGTTCTGAGCCTGATCCCGAACGCGGGCGTGCTCGCCGCCACTGGTGCACTGTGTGCACCCAATGTGTTCCGCACCAGCTTCACCAACAGCCAGCCCACACTGGCGCTGGGTGCGCCCATGATGAAGGCCGGCCACAAAAAAGCCGTCTGGATCACCTGGAAGTACGCCGCCGGTGACGAGGCCTTTGCCGGCTTCAAGGAGAGCTACACCAAGGCGGGCGGCACCATCATCAAGGAGCTGACCCTGCCCTTCCCCAACGTTGAATTCCAGGCCTTGCTGACCGAAATCGGCACCCTCAAACCCGATGCAGTTGCCTGCTTCTTTGCCGGCCCGGCTGCGGCCAAATTCATGAAAGACTACGCAGCCGCCGGTCTGAAGGGCAAGATTCCGCTGTACGGCTCGGGCTTCCTGACCGAAGGGGTGCTGGAGGCTGCCGGCCCCGCGGCAGATGGCGTGATCACCACGTTGCACTACGCCGATTCGCTCAACACCCCGCGCAACAACGAATTCCGCCTGGCCTACGCCAAGACCTTCAAGAGCCAGCCTGACGTGTACGCCATGCAGGGTTACGACACCGGACAGTTGCTGGTACAGGGCGCGAAGGCTGTCAAGGGCGATCTGAACGCCAAGCCCGCGCTTTACAAGGCGCTGGAAAGCGCCGTAATCGACAGTCCGCGTGGCAAGTGGACCATGAGCAAACAGCACAACCCGGTACAGGACATCTACCTGCGGGTGGTGGAAAACAAGGACAACAAAGTACTGGGTGTGGCGGTCAAGGCGCTGGCCGACCCTGGCACCGGCTGCAAGATGGTCTGATTGACCTGACGATTTTTTCCGGCAAGCTTGCTTGCTTGCTTCGGCTGACGGCGGATCTGATCCGCCGTTTTTTTGCTTTCTCCGATGGATATCGCGAACTTTCTCATCCAGGTGCTCAACAGCGTGCAATACGGGCTGCTGCTGTTCATGCTGGCGGCCGGTCTGACGCTGATCTTCGGCATCATGGGCGTTGTCAACCTGGCGCATGGCAGTTTTTACATGCTGGGCGCCTACCTCGCGTACTCGCTGTCGGCCCAATTCGGCAGCCTCACGCTGGCCATCCTCGTCGGCGCTCTGCTCTCCATCGTTTTTGGTCTGGCGCTGGAGTGGCTGCTGTTCCGTCACTTCTACCGGCGCGACCATCTGGACCAGGTGCTGCTGACCTTCGGCCTGATCTACATTTTCGAAGAAATGCGTTCAATCCTTTGGGGGGACGACGTGCACGGCGTTCCCGTGCCGGAACTGATGCGCTTTTCGATCCCGCTCACCGACACCCTCTCCTACCCGGTCTACCGCCTCTTCATGTCCGGCATCTGCATCGCGCTGGCCATAGGCCTGTACCTGCTGATTTCCAGGACCCGGCTGGGCATGAAAATCCGCGCCGGCGCCTTCAACCGCGAGATGGCCGAGTCGCTGGGTATCAACATCAAGCTGATCCACGCCATCGTGTTTGCCCTCGGGGTGGCGCTGGCCACCTTTGCCGGCATGATCGCCGCCCCCGTCGCCAGCGTCTACCCGAACATGGGCTCGCAGGTGCTGATCATGTGCTTCGTGGTGGTGGTGATCGGCGGCATCGGGTCGGTGCGGGGCGCGCTAATTGCCGCGCTGCTGGTGGGCCTGGTCGACACGTTCGGCAAGGTGCTGCTGCCCAGCATGTCGGGCATGCTGGTCTACATGCTGATGGCCGCCGTGCTGCTGTGGAAGCCGGAAGGCCTGTTCAAGCAATGAAAGCGAGCACATGAGCAGCCCCCGCGCCAATCTGGAAGTGCTACCGCGCAGCGTGCGGCTGATCCTGGCCATGGGCCTGGTTGCTCTGGTGGCGTTTCCGTTTGTCGGCAGCGACTACTACACCCAGTGGGTCACCCGGATGATGATCATGGCGATTCTGGCGATGAGCCTGGACCTGCTGCAGGGCGTGACCGGGCTCGTTTCGCTGGGTCACGCCGCGTATTTCGGACTGGCGGGTTATGCGCTGGCTTTTCTCACACCGGCCGGCGAACCGGTCAGCCTGTGGTGGACGCTGCCCGTTGCCGTTCTGGCCTCGGCGCTGGCGGCATTAGTGATCGG
>JACSRS010000085.1 GCA_014879655.1 Burkholderiaceae bacterium | reverse complement strand
CAGCTGGCCAGTGGCGCGCAGACCCGCGAGCAGGTGCTCACCGGGTTCTCGGAGTCTGCCGAGAACCAGCTGGCGCTGATCGGTGTGATTCAGAACGGCATGGCCTACCTGCCGGGGTGACACCCCCCTGTGGGCCCAGCAGGGATATTTCGGGTATTTTTGGCACAAATCCAGCGTCAAATGGACCTTTATTGCTACTGTTTTGATATTTCCTGATGCGGCCCGAAACCACCTCCTCACGGCCAGGCCCGGGCTGCCGGGCCGCATGGGACAATCCTTTCCCCCTCAACTCCTTGGCACGGGCCCCGTCCAGCCCTCAAGCGTCATGCCGATTGCTGCACCGGGTGCCCAGCGCGCCCACACCCTCTCCGATTTTGATTTCTCGCTGCCGCCCGAACTGATCGCGCAGCACCCGGCCAGCGAACGCAGCGCCTCGCGGCTGCTTGACGGAACCGGAGAGTCACCCGTCGACCGGATTTTTCGCGACCTGCCCGCCCTGCTCGACCCGCGCGATCTGCTGGTGTTCAACGATACCCGTGTGGTGAAGGCGCGCCTCTTCGGCGAAAAAGCTTCTGGCGGCAAGCTCGAAATGCTGGTCGAGCGGGTGCTGCCGGGCAACGAGGTGGTGGCCCACCTGAAAGTCAGCAAGAAGCCGCTGCCCGGCGCCACGCTGTACATGGCCGGGGGTTCGCGCGGCGGCTTTCAGGCCACATTGCTCGGGCGCTGGCCCGACCGCGACGGTGCGCTGTTTCACTTGCACTTCAGCGACGAGCCGCACGCACTGATGGAAAAGCACGGCCACGTTCCGCTGCCGCCCTACATCACGCACGCCGACACGGCCGACGATGCGCAGCGCTACCAGACCGTGTTTGCAAAAAACCCCGGCGCCGTCGCCGCGCCGACCGCGGCGCTGCATTTTGATGAAGCGCTGCTTGCACAACTCGACGCGCGGGGCATCCGGCGCGCCAGCGTCACGCTGCATGTGGGCGCGGGCACCTTCCAGCCCGTGAAAACAGAAAACCTTGCTGACCACACGATGCACAGCGAGTGGTACGACGTGCCGCCCGCCACGCAGCAGGCCATTGCCGACTGCCGCGCGCGCGGCGGCCGGGTGGTGGCGGTGGGGACCACCACGGTGCGCACGCTCGAATCGTGGGCGCGCTCGGGCCAGGCCAGCGGCGACACCAGCATCTTCATCACGCCGGGGTTTGAATTCCGGCTGGTCGACATGCTTGTCACCAACTTCCACCTGCCCAGGAGCACGTTGATGATGCTGGTCAGCGCGTTTGCGGGCTACGAGCGCATCATGGCGCTGTACGCCCTTGCCATCCGGGAACAGTACCGCTTCTTCAGCTATGGCGATGCGATGCTGCTGGAGCGCCGGGCGGCCTGATCAGACCACCAGGGCCGCTCCGCCCTCCAGCCGCAGCGCAAACAGCCGCTGGTCAAGCCGCTGCAGGGCACTGGCCCAGCCCGCCGAGCCCCCGGATCGCACATCGAGTGCGGCGCTGCAGGTGTAGGGCGTGGGGCCCGAGGGCACAAAAAAACGCTGGCATGCGGTCTCCAGCCGCTCACGGGCGGACAGCAGCGTGCCCTTCATCACCACCAGAAAGCGGCCCCTTCCCCAGGGCAGCAGCAGTTCGCCGCCGGCCATCACCTGCTGCAGCCGCCGGTGCAGGGCCGCCTGCACTTCGTGCATGCGCTGCAAATCGGCCGAATCGTCCAATGCCCGCCACTGGTCCACCTCCAGCAAGGCCATGATCGACAGCTGCCCACCGGCCTGGCTCTCGGACAGACGGGTGCGCCGCTCGATCGACCCGCCCCCTGACTGCAGCAGCGGCGCGCGCCCCCGGTCCAAGTGCGCCAGGGACAACACCAGCAACTGCACCAGCCGGCCGATCTCGTCCTGCGAACCGATGCTGAGCTGGATCTGTCGCCCGTGGGTCATGAAACCCGCCAGGCCGTCCGCGGCCAGCCGCAGTGGGCGAAACAATCGCCACAGCGTCCCGATCACCACCGCCGTGGCCAGCAGCGTCGCTCCCAGCGCCGCCCCCAGCACGCCCCAGGGCGTGAGCCATTGCGGACGCAAAGTCACCACGGCCACCAGCACCAGCAGCGGGATGTGCGTGGCAATGAAGGCGATGATGAAGCTCTTGACCGCGACCGATTGATACCATTTCATGAAAGCTCCGACCCGGGATGTGTAAGCCTGTTTTAGCGATTCGCGGGTAACCCTGTTTTTTGCGGGTTACGAAGAAGTGATCACCGACAATCTCCGCATGCTGAAATTTGAACTGCTCAAGACCGACGCCACCCAGGGTGTAAACCCGGGCACCCACGCTCGCCGCGGCCGCCTGACGCTGAACCATGGCGTGGTCGAAACCCCCATCTTCATGCCCGTGGGCACTTACGGCACCGTCAAGGGCGTGATGCCGCGCAGCCTGCATGACATGGGCGCGCAGATCATTCTGGGCAACACCTTTCACCTGTGGATGCGGCCGGGCCTGGACATCGTCAGGAGCTTTGGCGGGCTGCACGCCTTCGAGCAGTGGCACAAGCCCATCCTGACCGACTCGGGCGGCTTTCAGGTCTGGAGCCTGGGCGCGATGCGCAAGATCACCGAGGAAGGCGTGCACTTTGCTTCGCCGGTGAACGGCGACAAGCTGTTCATGTCGCCCGAGGTCAGCATGCAGATCCAGACCACGCTGAACAGCGACATCGTGATGCAACTGGACGAATGCACGCCCTACGAGACCAAGGGCCACCTGACCACCGAGGCCGAGGCCAGCCAATCGATGCAGATGAGCCTGCGCTGGGCCAAGCGCAGCCAGGACGAGTTTGCCCGGCTGGCCAACCCCAATGCGCTGTTCGGCATCGTGCAGGGCGGCATGTACGAAAACCTGCGCCAGCAGTCGCTGGAGGCGCTGGTCGAGATGGATTTTCCCGGCTATGCCATCGGCGGCGTCAGTGTCGGCGAGCCCAAGGACGAGATGTTGCGCATCATGGCGCACACGCCGCACCGCCTGCCTGCGCACAAGCCGCGCTACCTGATGGGCGTGGGCACGCCCGAGGACCTGGTCGAAGGCGTGGCGCAGGGCGTCGACATGTTCGACTGCGTGATGCCCACGCGCAATGCGCGCAACGGCACGCTGTTCACCCGCTATGGCGACCTGAAGATCCGCAACGCGCGGCACAAGGCCGACCCGCAGCCGCTCGACCCCTCGTGCACATGCCATGCCTGTGCGGGTGCGTCGGGCGTTTCATGGATGGACGGCGGGCGCGAGGGCTTCAGCCGCGCCTATCTGCATCACCTGGACCGTTGTGGCGAGATGCTGGGCCCGATGCTGGCCACGGTGCACAACCTGCACTACTACCTGAACCTGATGCGCGAAGTGCGTGACGCGCTGGATGCCGGTTCCTTCGGCGCCTTTCGCGCGCAGTTCCGCGCGGACCGGGCGCGCGGCGTCTGACGGTTCGCCGGCGGGCGGCGCCGGCTGCCAGCGCGAGGTTTCTGGCGACTTGTCCGCTCAGGCAGGCCGGGAGGCGCTGACCGGCTTATCGGGTGACCAGGCCACCTGGTCGCGCAGCGACTCCATCGTCACCGTCGGTCCGGCCACCGGCGCGCGGGCGCTGAGGGTCACCTCGGCGAACAGGGATCGCGGCGCCGGTTTGCCGGGTAGACGGCGCCGCTCGGCGGGCTCGACGCTGCCACCCGCGCCGGCGGCCGCTCCGCTGGTCAGCGTCATCAGGATCACCGGCACCGTCAGGCCACGGCTGTGTGCCAGCTTGAGCAACTGCAGCAAACCGCCGTTGAAGATCTGCATGGAGCCGTCGTTGCTGACCCGGCCTTCCGGAAAAACCACCAGCATCTCACCGCTGTTCAGCGCCTGCAACGCCGCTTCCTGTGCGGCCGGTCCCGCTGTGAAAGGGTGCGGGCCTTCCGGGTTGGGCGCAATGGCGCCGGACAGGCGAAACAGCCAGCCCGCCACCGGCCGCTGCAGCAGCCCCTGATTGACCAGCAGGCGCACCGGCCGCGGTGTCGCGGCGATGACCAGAAAGGGGTCGACGGCGCCGATGTGGTTGCACACCAGCACGGCTGGCCCGGTGGCAGGCAGGTGCTGTTCGCCACGCAGGCGCAGTCGGAAGAACAGTCGCGACAGCACCCACGCCACGCAACGAATCAGGTAGTCGGGCACCACCAGAAACACCCAGGCGCCCACCACGATGTTGGCCAGACCGGTGAACAGGAACACCTGCGGCACCGTGAAGCCGGCGCTGATCAGCACGCCCGCCAGCAGCGAGCTGGCAATCATGAACAGGGCGTTGAGGATGTTGTTGGCGGCAATGATGCGGGCGCGGTGCGTGACCGGGCTGCGCAGCTGGATCAGTGCGTACATCGGCACGCTGTAGATGCCGGCAAACAGTGCCAGCAGGACCAGGTCGGCCATCAGGCGCCAGTGCGCGGGCTGCACCACAAACTCGGCCAGCGTCAGGCTGGCCGCCGGCGGCAGGCCGCGCGAGGCGAAATACAGGTCGATCGAGAACACGCTCATGCCTAAAGCGCCGATCGGCACCAGGCCGATCTCCACATGACGGCGGCTGAGCCGCTCGCACAGCAGGGCGCCCACGCCCACACCGACCGAAAACAGCACCAGCAGCAGCGAAGCGACCTGCGCGTCCCCATGCAGCACGTCCTTGGCAAAGGCGGGAAACTGGCTCAGGAACACTGCGCCGAAGAACCACATCCAGCTGATGCCCAGCAGCGAACGGAAAACCACCAGGTCTTCGTGGGCGATCTTCAG
This sequence comes from Burkholderiaceae bacterium, assembly GCA_014879655.1. Taxonomy (GTDB): domain Bacteria; phylum Pseudomonadota; class Gammaproteobacteria; order Burkholderiales; family Burkholderiaceae_C; genus JACSRS01. The sequence continues at coordinate 18,417 of JACSRS010000085.1, read as the reverse complement.
ATTGCGCCAGGTCTCGGTGAACGGGTTCCAGTTGATCTGCAGCTGCGGATCGGTGGCGGCCGTCTTCGGCACCCACTGCACGACGGCACGTCCGGCCAGCGCGGCCAGCACGCAGGCAATGGCGATGTCGCGGTGGCCGGTCTCGGGAATGGCAACGATCAGTCCGCCCGCCACGTTGCCCAGCAGGATGGCGACGAAGGTACCCATTTCGACCATGCCGTTGCCGCCGGTGATCTCGCGCTCGCCGAGCACCTGCGGCAGGTAGGCGAACTTGACCGGGCCGAACAGCGTGGAGTGCAGCCCCATGCCGAAGGTACAGGCCAGCAGCACCGGCACATTGCCGGTGAGAAAGCCGAAGGCCGCCAGCACCATGATGCCGACCTCCAGGTTCTTCACCAGCCGCATGAGCCGCGACTTTTCCATCTTGTCGGCCAGTTGCCCGCTGGTCGCGGAAAACAGCACGAAGGGCAGGATGAACAGCGCACCGATCACCAGCCCAGCCAGCGACGGCGGCAGCCAGGCCACCTGCAACTGGTAGGTCACCAGAATGGTGAAGGCAAACTTGAACAGGTTGTCGTTGGCCGCCCCGGTGAACTGGGTCCAGAAATAGGGCGCAAAGCGGCGCTGGCGCAGCAGGGCGAACTGGTCGGGCGGCGGCCCGGCGGTGGCTGCGGTGTCGGTCACCATGAGCAATCCTGGTTGATGGGGTTGGCCGCCATTCTGCACGTTGTCGGCGACCGGCCAGGTGCTTTCAGCCGGTGAATACCGTCAGCACACCGGTGTAGCCATAAAGGTGGTTCCGGGCGATTTCGCCACCGGCAAAAAAGCCGACCAGTGGCACATCGCCCAGTGCATGGCGAACGATCTGCAATTCGGCGCTGGGTCCGCCGAAATGCGGGCCGCCACGCCCGGCGCAACTGACATAAATGGCGCCTGCAATGCGCCGCGCCGGGTGCGGCTCGGCCCCGGCACCGGCGGCCACCAGCGCACCCGCCAGCTCAGAGGTCATTGTCTCCGGCTCCAATTCCTCGCGGATTTCGGCGCAGATGCGCGTCAGGTCGGCGCGCGCCGCCTGCACGTTTCGCCGGCACAGCGTCAGGCGGGCGCCCTCCTGCGCTGCCATGGCAATGGCCACGCCGCGGCGCGCCGGGTCCAGACCGATGATGTGGCGCACGATCACGTCGCTGCCAAAGTGGCCGGTGCGGCCCACCGCGTCGCTGTCGGGCGCTGCCAGGCCCACCAGCGTGGCGCGCACCGCGTCAATGGCTTCCCGCAGCGCCGGTCCCTGTGGGTGGTCGATCGAAATGCCCAGATCGCGCTCCAGCACCTCCAGCGCCGGTTCGTCGTCCAGCGTCAGCAGCACCGGGCCGTCGGCCTGGGTGACGGTGTGCACCGGCGCCACCGGCAGGCAGCCCTGTGTCACGCGCGAAACCAGCGTCACGCCTTCGCCAAAGGCCACGCCCGAAAGCCCGCCGGTGAAGACCCCGCTGGCCAGGCCATGGCCCTTGATGTTGCCGTCACCGCTGACGGCGAACTGGACGGCCGAGGTGCGGCTGGACGCCAGGCCGCCGAACAGGTAGCCGGTTTCGGTGCGGGCGGCCATTTCGCGGATCAGCTCGCCGACGTCTGGCGTCTCGGCGTCGGCATGGACCAGCGCCGTGTGGGCTTCAAAGCCCAGGCCCAGCGGCGCCACGCCGGAAAACACCCGGTACTGGTCGGCTGGCAGGTCGCACAGCATCACCACCAGCGCCGGCTCGTCGAAATACTCCACGTTGTTGGCGGCGATGCCCACGCCCACGGTGCCGGCCCAGTCGGTCACCCCCGGCAATTCGGCGGCGAGAAGGTCCAGAATGTCTCGAGCGTCGGCGGCATAGTGATCGGTGATGTAGAGCAGCGCCAGTGTCGGTGCGCCCGCGTACGCGGGCAGCGCCATCTGTGCGTGCAGCTGCGCCAGCACCAGGCCGACGGCCATGCGCCACTGCGGATGGGTGGCGTGGGCACACGGAAACAGTTTCATGCAGTCCTTCGGGGCGCGGCGGCGGCCGGTGCGGGCGCCGCGCGGGCAGGCGGTTCAGCGCTTGCGGGCGCCTGTCCGGGTGGCGGCCTTCTTGGCCGGGGTCTTGCGGGTGGCCTTTTTCGCGGCAGCTCGCCGGGGCGCAGCGGTCGAGCCCGTGGCGGCTTTTGCGGCGCTCTTGGCCGCGGTCTTCGGGGTGTCCGTCGTGGTCTGGCGTGCGGCTTCCTTCATGGCGCCGGCGGCAATCTGCTGGAATTGCTGTGTCAGCGCGCCCCACCATTGCATCGGGTCGATCAGGCCGGCTGTCTCGGATTTCTCGGCGGTTTTCTTCTTGGCGAGCCCGGAGGCGGCAGATGCGACGTCCGACGCCACATGGGCCACACCGCTGGCCACGCCGGAAACCGTGCCGGCAGCACCGGCAGCCGTTTCGGTCACTTTCTGCACGCCCGAAAATACCGTATCGGCGGCCTTGAGCTTGAAGGCGTTGGCCATGTCGCCCATGTTGAAGTTCATGCCCTTTAGCGTGGCCAGTGTCATCTTCTGAACCTCCAGCGCCTGGATCGTGGCCTTCAGCGCCATCGCGTTCTGGTCCAGCCAGAACTGTACGGCCTTGAGCTCCTCGATGCGCTTTTCCAGTTCTTCCACGTTGATCGTCGGTGCGACCCAGTTACCCAGGTTGGGCATCTGCGGAATGTTCTGCGTGGCGCCCTTGGCCAGGCCCTGCAGAAAATCGAAACCGGGGACGAACTTGCCGAAGGCGGGATTGGGAAAGTCACTCATGGGCTGCTCCGTTTGCATGGTTGAACCTGGGTAGCAGCTTACTCCAACGCGTGACCGCTGACGACCCGCGCGGCTCAGCGCTTGTGCCGATTCGGGTGCACGCCCTATTGCCGGGTGATGGTCTGCGACACCGGGTAACCGCCCATCGTGCCCCAGCCCACATAGCCGGTCATACAGGTGTCGCCCATCATGCCGCCCGGTGCACAGTCGCCGTAAACCAGTTTGTTGACATGGCTCTGGTCCAACGGCGCCAGGGGATTCGCGGAGTTCACGTAGATCGTGACATACGAGTTGCCCACGCCGCCAGGCGCGCCCGGGTTGGGTGTCGTCGGCCAGCCGTAGTACAGGCCCTCCGAGCCGGTCGGGAACCCGCCGCCCGCGAAGACGTTGGTCGTGTTCAGGGAAAAGCTGCTGACCAGCAGGCCGCCTTGCCCGTCGCCGCTCGATGCCAGCTGATAGACCAGCGGCACCGTCAACATGGGCGGGCCAGTCATGGACTCGGTCAGCTGGCCAGACAGGCCAGACACCGTCAAGCGGGTGGAGTTGAGGAAGAAGGAGCCGGTGAAGATGGTGTCGTTGGGCTGGGTGTCCGGCTCGAAGAACCGGGCCGTGACCTTGAAGCCGGTCAGCAGGTCTGCGGCGGCGGAAGGCACGCTGTTGCCGATGGCATTGCTCGCGACCACCGCGAAGCCGTAACCCGCACAACCGGACGGGCAGGCCACCACGACCGGCGAAGCCGCGCCCGAGGACGAGAATCCTGCGGGGACCGACACCACGGTGTAGCCCGTGACCGGGCTGCCACCGCTGGAGGCGGGGCCAAGGAACCGGACCACCGCGCTGTCAGCGGTGGCCCCCAGGGTGGCGGCTACCTCGGTCGGCGCGCCCGGTACCGTGAGTGGCCCGCTCCAGGCCGCGACCGGCAAAATCTGCAGTACTTGTGGCGCCGGATCGAAATGGCTGTCACCCGACTGGTCGGCGGCAATGGTGCAATCCCCAGAGGTGAGCGAAGTCACCAGACCGCTGGTGCTGTGCACGGTGCACAGGGCAGGCGTCTTGCTGCTGTAGCTCATCACCGGCAGGCCGGAACTGGCCGTGGCCGACACCAAGGCTTGGCCGAACAATGCCAACGCCGGCGGTGGCGCCCATTGAAGGGTCTGAGCCGGGTTGACGGCCACCACGAGGCTCTGAGTGGCTTGGGGCGCCGGCGCGAAGTCGTTGTTGCCCGGCTGATCCGCGGCAATGAGACAGGTTCCGGCATTGAAGTTGTTCACCTGTCCGGTCGCCTCGTTGACCGCGCAGACCTCCGGCGCCACGCTGGAATAGCTGACCGGCAAGCCGGAGCTCGCCGTGGCCGTGACGGTGGCTGTGCCGTTCAGCGCCAGCGTGGGCGGAGCGCCGAACTGGATGAACTGGGGAATGGCCTTGATGGCCGGCCCATCGCCCCCGCCGCAGCCTGTCAGCAACGCCACCAGGGATGACAGAACCGCCCCGGCAATAAACATGGAAAAACGGTTGTGCATGAGAGCCTTCAGATTGGTTTGCAGGTGTTTGGACTCGCCGGCGCAGCGGATCAGATCCGCACCGTGAGCGCGAGGTTGAACGAGCGGCCCATGCCGGGCACCACCACGCCCCAGGGGATGCCCCTGCTGGTCATTGACGCGCCTTGGCCCAGGTACGCGCCGCCCAGCGGCATGGCGTACAGCCGGTTCAGGACGTTCTCGATGCCGAAGTCCAGGCGCAACTGCTTCCACTCGTAGCTGCTGCGCAGGTTGAGCAGGCCGTAGCCCGCAGTCGGCACTTCGTTGCGGACCTGGGACACGTCAACCTTGGCGGCCACCAGCTGCACCTCGGCTGTGTTGCTCCAGCCGCCCAGGTTCTGCGTCACCGCCACCTTGGCGTTCAGCGGCATGATGTTGTAGAGGTCGCCGCCGGTGGTCGGGTTCTTGCCCCGCACGTAGCTCAGTAAACCGCTGCCCTTGAAGCTGCCATAGTCGGCGCTCTGTCCCAGTTGCAGGCTGCCGGACAGGTCGACGCCATACAGACGTGCCGACTGGTTGACATACTGAAGATTGACAAAGCCGGTTGTGGCCGTCAGGTTGGCCGTGCCGCCGCATTGGCCGAAGTTGCAGCGCTGGGCGTCGATGTAGTCCTGCACATAGGTGAAATAGCCTGTGGCCTTGACGCGCCAGTCCTTCTGAACGGTGTCATGCCAGTCGCCGCTGGCGCTGACGGTGTAGGCCACCTCGGGCTTGAGGTCGAGATTGCCGACATAGCCATTGCCGTCGCCGACAAAGTTGTTCATCAGCATTGCCATCGGCTGGGTAGACCAGACGTAGCGCTGGTAGAGGTTGGGCGAGCGTGACTTGCGCGCAAACCCCGCCTCGTACTGCTGCTTGGCGTCGGGTGTGTAGCGGGTCAGCGCGGTGACGTCGAGGTTGTGGTCGGTGCGCGGGCGATAGGCCGCGTTGAACGCCGCCGCATCGACGGACCAGATCGGCTGGGCGTTGTACCCCTGCACTGGACCAGCGTCGGTTTTCACGACTTCTCCGCGCACACCGATCTGGCTCAGCCATTGCTCGCTCCACTGCGCTTCCCATTCGCCGAACACGCCGGCGCGGTTGCGCGTGCCGTAGTCGATGTTCCAGAACGTGTTGGGGCCCATCACGCCGCCCACCGGGGGCCACCAGTCATACAGGGTGTAGGTCTGCGCCTCCAGGCCAAAGCGCAGGATGTCCTGATCGGTAAGCGCGACGTCGGCCTGCACCAGGCCGCCACGCGTCCTCGCCTGCGTGTTCATCGGCATGCCCTGTGCGCCGTATGAGAAGCGGTCCGGCCCCATGTTCATCTCGTGGTCGGTGTTCTGGTCGTAACCACGCACCATCAGTTGCCCCCATCCGAACTTGCCGGTGTAGCGCAGGTTGACCTGGGTGCTGTCGTTGGCGGTCATGTCCATGCGCTGGTTCGGAAAACCCTCGAACGGTATGTTCTGCTGGCTCACGTTGAGCTGCAGCAGGTGCTGGTCGTGCCGCCAGGCCAAACCGATGTCGTGGTTGCGTGCGTTGTAGTTCGAGGAACCCACTTCACTGCCGGTCAGCCAGGGGCCGCCCACGGTGCCCGGACCTGCGGCCTTGAAGTCGCCCCCGGCTGAATAGTTGTCCGAACGGGCCAGAGAGCCGCTGTAGCTGAGGTACAGGTTGGGGGCCACGTATTCGGCACCCAGGTTGAAACCGCTGGCGTTGCCGTTGCTGCGGTAGAACGCCCCGACCTGGCCGGAGGCCTGGCTCTGCTCAGCACTGTCGGCAAAACGCGGTGGCGCCGACTTGACCTGGATCGTGCCCCCGATGCTGTCGCCGCCCACGCTCACCGGCGTGATGCCGGCAAACACCGTGATGCTGGCGACGCGCGACGGGTCGATGTAGGACAACGCCGAATTCATGTGGTTCGGGCAGGCGGCCATCAGGTCCATGCCGTCGACCTGGATTCGCAGCCGGTCGTCGGCCAGGCCATGAATGGCAGGCAGGCTGGAAACCCCACCCGCGCCGTACAGGCTCACGCCAGGGACATCCAGCAACAGGCGGGCTGTGTCGCTGGTGGCTGCGCGCATCGGCGCCAGCGTGGATTCGCCGATGGCCGTCTCGCCGGGGCTGAGCATCCGGGGTTGGGTCACCGTGACCGTCTCCATCGTCTTGTCATCCTGGGCCAGCCCGGCCACGGGCAGGACCGCGCAGAGTGCGGCGATGCAGTTCAGTCGAAATTTCATGGGGCCATCGCCGTGTCGGGTTGAATGAGAGAGGTGAACAAGATCGGAAACGGTCTCAACGCTCAGGGCGCCTTGAACGGATCGGCATGCCGGGGATCGGACAGGAAGCCGGTGTCGGTCAACGTCTTCAGGAACGCGACGAGGTCGGCCTTGTCCTGTGCGGTCAAACCCAGCGGGCTGATCAGCGGGCTCTTGTACGGGTTCAGCCGCCCGTCGCCCGCGTAGGGACCGGTGGTAACGTTGCGCCCGCCTTCGGCGAAGATTTCCACCACCTCCTCCAGCGTGGCCACGCTGCCGTCGTGCATGTAGGGCGCCGTCACGGCCACATTGCGCAGACTGGGCGCGCGAAATGAACCCATGTCCCTGAACAGGCCGCTGAGTTCCATCACGCCGCGGTTGGGTTCCGGATAGGCGCCGGTGCCGCCGACGTTGTACAGGCCGATGTTGTGAAACGGTGTGCTGAAGGCGGCCGTGTCGGCGTGCACCGCCTGGTCGTTGAAGTTGAAGCCGTTGTGGCAGCGGGAGCAGCGTGCCTTGTCGCCGAAAAACAATTCGCGTCCGCGCTGTTCCGACGGCGTGAACACCGCTGTGCCGGCATTCTTCTGGTCGTATCGGCTGTTGCCGCTGATCAGCGAACGCTGAAACGCGGCAATGGCTTTGATGACGTTCAGCCAGCTCACCGGGTCGGCTTCACCCGGGAAAGCGGCCGCAAATTTGTCCTTGTACAGGGCGGTGCCGGCCAAGCGTTGCAGCACCGCCGCCTTGTTGCCCTCGTTGATGCCCATCTCGATGGGGTTCTCGCCGAATAGCGGCACCTCCATCTGACGCTCCAGCACCAGCAGGGAAGGGTTGGCCCAGGTCAGCAGGGGGTTGTAGGCCACATTGCCCAGCGGCTGCGCATTGCGCGCGGTGAACTCGCCCGTGGAACCGCGTGACACCGCAGCACCATCGGTGAAGGCCTTGTCCGGTAGATGGCAGCCGGCGCAGGCCTGCTGGCCGTTGCCCGACAGGCGTTTGTCGTAGAAGAGGTGACGCCCGAGGTCAACCTTCGAGGTCGACATGGGGTTGGAAGCCGGCACCGCAGGCGTCGGGAAGCCGGCCGGCAGCGCCCAGGTCCAGGCGCCACCGTCCTGGGTGACCCCGCCCGATGCGGCCGCGTCGGAACCGCCTCCGCAGCCGGTCAGGGCCAGCACCCCAAGGAGGGCGCCGGCCACCGACAGCGTCCGAAGGAACTGTCGGTGACGCACACTCATTTCGCCGCTGCCTTGAAGATCTGCTGCGCCGCGCCGCCGTTGATCGGCAGACCGGTCGAACCCGGGCCGAACGAGACCTGCAGTTGCGAAAACATCGTCGGGCATTCCGGATCGGTGGCACCGGACATGCAGCCGGGCGAGCCGCCGTTTTCCTGCGTGACGTTGGTGGTGGAGAACAGCTTTCCGATGTCGAGCACGACCTTCTGGGTATCCGCATTGAAGGCGGCCAGGCTGAAGTCCATCGCGTTCGGGTTGGTGCAGTTGTAGACCGTGTTGCCCGCCGCATCCTTGACCACCGCGCCGCTCGCATCCGTCTTGGCGGTGCAACCGGTTGAACCCAGGTGGAAGTTGAACGTCGTGATCGAGCTGCCATCCGGTTTGGCGATGGCGCCGACCGGGTTGATTTCGATCTTGGCGAACTTGCGGCCCGACTGCCAGGACCAGGCCATGGGCGAGATGTCCAGCGGCGGCACGCCGCCGGCGATGGCACTATGGTTCAGAGTGTCCGGCACGCCCATGGTGGCCTTCATACCCACGTAGTTGCCGGCCGGCACGGTGCCGGTGATGACCGCGTTGGTAGCCGTGGTGTTGTTCGGCGTGCTGCAGGCACCGGTGGCGTTTTCCAGGTCGATCAGGGTCACCGTCTCGGTGCCTTGGGTCAGCTGCCACGAATTGGCCGCAAGCTTGACCGCTACGGCCTCGCCCTTGTCGTTGATCAGCTTGACGTTGGTGATGTAAAAGCGCAGGTCCTGCAAGGCAGCGCCCACCCCGGTGCTGCCCATGCCCGTCAGGGCCGTGCCGCAGGCCACGGGCGTGCTGCCGTTGACTGCCGCAAAGCTGATGTTTACCGTCCTGTCGGCCGGCGTGACGGGAGCATCATCGCCGCCACCGCAGGCGGATAGCAGGGCCGCGCCGATGAGGCTGGTGGTGGCCAAGAGGGTCTTGAAGGGTTTATTCATGGAAATTTCTCCGGTTGTGAAAGAAAAGAATCAATAAGACAAGGTTCATTGCTGACTTGCGCCACGAGGTTCGCCGCACCGGTTCTGCATCCGGACCTTGAAGGCCCGGTTGTCCACGCGCTCGAATTTCAGGGTCAAGTTGAAGCGCTCGACGCTATTCAGGGTCAGCTTCAGCAGTGCGGTGCAAGCGGTGTGATTGCCCCTCGCCAGGCTGCGCGACTCGGAGCGTGGGCCTGGCGTGCCCGTGGCGGCAACGCACGTGCCAGTTCCCGGCAGACCGTCTCATGCGTCGAATCGATGATCTGCGCCATGTCCTTGAGCGTCGGCAGCGCCTTGCGCTCCAGTCCGCCCTCCGGAACGCCGAAGGCGCGGGCCAGCAGGCGTAGCAGCTGACCGAGACGCACCGGCGCCGTCCCCAGACGCATCTGCGCCATGTCGAAGGACTGGCGCTGCTGTTGCAGCAGGGCGGCGGCGAGCGTGGACGTCAGGTCGGCTTCACCGACCATCGGCTCGGGCGTGGCAATGCTGTCGACCAGGGCCGTGACCGTGCAGGCATAGGGCTCGGCGCACAGCGCCTCCACTCCGACGAGATCGCCTGAAAGCGCCAGATGCACCACGGTCTGCCCGCCGCCCACCGGGCGCTCCAGGCGAAATGCCCCCTTTTGCACGCGCCAGACAGTGCCGGCGGCGCCAATCTGCAACAGGGTCTGCCCCCGGGGGATGCTGACGCCTGTCGGAGTGCCGCGCACGGCGGGCACCGACTTCAATTCAATCATTTTCACGAACTACGCTCCTTGACTCGGCCCGCAGCGCCGTCGCGCCGCTAGCCAGGACACATCAAACCGGCCGCACGCGCCGGCGAGGGAGCGTTCAGGCCACAGAAAGTGGGGAAGTGTTCAGGGGCGGGCCGCGCGCATGGGCCGCCAGGGAAATGAGGGAGCGAAAAGCAGGCAACAGCCCGATGGCCGGGGCCACAGGATTGCCGGGCGCAAAGAAATGAGCCACGGTGTCTGTCGCAGGGCCGAGACGTTCCGCAGCGAGGAGGCAAAACGGACAATGGTCCAGCGGGTTGTGGGCGGGCTGGCGGCCACCGGGCTCACCGGCAACCGTGGACGCGGTGGACCCGGTAATCGCGGCGGTGTCCAGATTGATCCATTGTTTGCCCGAGGCCGTGCAGACCTCGGTCCAGGCAACCGGGCCGGCAGCCCCCCGCGCCAGCGCGCGCGACACCGTGGGCGCGAGCGCGGTCAGCGCCATCGCGAACATCGCGATCCAGGCGGCCAGGCGGCGTGCGCGTAAGGAGGTCATGGGGTCTGCCGGTGGGGCACAGGAAGCAGCGGTCAGTGCTTCATGGCGCCATGGTCACCGCCCTGACTCGCGTCAGTCTTGGCTGCGGTGTTCAACGGGCGCGCAGCCGCCTTGATCTCGACGGTCTGCTTTTTGCCGTCCTTGCCCTCGAACACCAGGCTCACCGGCACCACCTCGCCGTCCTTGACCTGGCCTTTCAGATCCATGAGCATGACGTGGTAGCCGCCCGGCTTCAGGTCTACCGTCTTGCCGGCCGGCAGGGCCAAGCCGCCCGGCACCTGGCGCATTTTCATCACGTTGTTGTCCATCGCCATCTCGTGGATTTCGACCACACCGGCCACCGGCGAACTGCCAGCCACCAGCTTGACGTCCTGGGCGGCGGTCAGCTGCATGAAGGCGCCGGTGGCTTTCTGCTGCGGCACGGTGGCACGTACCCAAGCATCCTTGACGGTGACTTGGGCATGGGCTGCGGCAGCCAGGGCCAGTGCGGCGAGAGTGAATGCAATGCGTTTCATAGGGATCTCCTTGGGTTGAAAATTCGATTATTTCCCAGCCAACAGCTGGCGAATGTCGTGGGCGTAGTCTTCAGCGGTCTGTTCGTGGCGCAGGGCAAGGCGCAACCGGCCCTGGGGGTCGAACACATAGGACAAGGCGGAATGGTCCATTGTGTAGGAGCTGCCCGTGGGTACCTGCCGGAAATAGACCTTGAATTCGTCGGCGGTCTCGCGGGTGCGCTTCGCATCGCCGTACAGACCAATGAAGCTGGGGTCAAAGGCGGCGGTGTAGGCTTTGATCACTTGCGGCGTATCGCGCTGCGGATCAACCGTGATGAAGATCACCTGCAACTTTTCGCCGTCAGCGCCCAGCATTTGCTTGACTTTTGCGGCGCGGATCAAGGCGGTCGGGCAGACGTCGGGGCATTGGGTGAACCCGAAGTACAACAGCACCGCCTTGCCCCTGTAGTCGGCCAGCGTGCGCGTGCGGCCGTCGGCATCGGTCAGGCGGAAATCGCGACCGTAGGGCGCACCGGTCAGGTCGAGCCCGCGGAACGACGGGGCTGCCTTCTCATCGCTGCGCTGGCAGGCCGCCAGGGCGACCACCAGGACTGCCCACCACAGGATCAGGACGGTCCGGGGGCCGGACCGGGCGAAAAACGCCATGCTTTCTCCAAAATATCATCCAAATCCAGCCATTCCCAGCGTCAACCGGTCATGGCTCGCTATGAAAAAATGATCAGGAGAGCGTCGGCGGCGCGCGGGCCTGCCAGGGGGCGCTGATGCGCTCGGCGATGCGGGCCGCGACGATCGGCGACAGGGCGTGTGACAGCGGATGAGGTGGCTCGACCGCGAGATCGGCCAAAGGTGGCGGCGCACTGGTCACCGCGCACAGCGGGCAATCCAGCGCCGAATGTCCCATTTCGGCCATGGCGCCGTCGGCGTTTTCGACCACCAGCTTGACCGAGACGCCGGAACATACCAGCTGCGACGCCTTGGGCGCCACCAGCGGCGAGGCGATGGCTACGCCGAGCGACAACGCAAACCAAACCAGCACCAGGCGGGCGATCAGGCGGGCGTTGCACAGCTTTTGCATGGCGTAGATTATGGCCCATGCCCCGAACAGCCGGAAGCCAGACCTGCGCGGCGTAAAGTCGGCGACGCCCGGCGGGGCCCTGTAGCGGTTACGCTGCACGGCGCTTCCCGCACGGCGCCGATGCGTTCCACCACCTATTCAGGAGACTCCCCATGCTCAAACTCTGTGGCTTTGCCGCCAGCAACTACTACAACAAGGTCAAACTTGCATTGCTCGAAAAGGGCGTGCCGTTTGAAGAAGAACTGGCCTGGGTCGGCCAGACCGACAAGGCAGCCAGCCCGCTGGGCAAGGTGCCATACCTGCTCACCGACGACGGTCCGCTGTCCGAATCCACCGTGATCCTCGAATACATCGAGGCGAAATACCCCGCGCATCCGCTGCTGCCGGCCGATGCCTATGCCGCTGCCAAGGTGCGCGAGCTGATCCGCTACACCGAACTGCACCTCGAACTGGTCGCGCGCAACCTGTACCCGGAAGCCTTTTTCGGCGGCAAGGTCAGCGACAGCGCCAAGGAGAAGATCGGCCCGCAGCTGGAGAAGAACATTGCCGCCTTCGCCGGGCTGGCCAAATTTGCGCCCTACCTGGCGGGTGACAGCTTCACGCTGGCCGACTGCGCCGGCGCGGTGCACCTGCAGCTGGTGGCCAGCGCCACCAAGATCATCTACGGCCGCGACTACCTGGCCGACCTGCCGGTGCGCGACTACCTCAAGCGACTGGGCGAGCGGCCGACGGTGCAGAAGGTCAACGCCGACCGCAAGACCAACACCGAACTGATGCTGGCCGCCGCGAAAGCCAAAGCAAAGTCCTGATGGTCCCCCGTCTCGGGGCTGCGCAAGCCCCGAGATTCGCGCTCAATATTTCGGGGCGCGGCGCTCGCGCAGGCTGGCCACGCCTTCGTGCACGTCGGGGCCGCCAAAGCCCATGAACTCCAGTGCCAGCGAGGTGTCGAAGCTCGGCCCTGCCTGGCGCAGCCAGTTGTTCAGCGAATACTTGGTCCAGCGGATCGCCGTCTGGCTGCCGGCGGCCAGACGGTCGGCCACTTCCCAGGCGCGCGGCAGCAGTTCGGCCTCGTCCACCGCCAGCGACACCAGGCCGATGCGCTCGGCCTCCTCGCCGCTCACCGCTTCACACAGCAGCAGGTAGTACTTGGCCTTGGCCATGCCGCACAGCAGCGGCCAGACAATGGCCGCGTGGTCACCCGCCGCCACACCCAGCCGGGTGTGGCCGTCCACGATCTTTGCAGTCTTCGCAGCAATGGAAATGTCGGCCAGCAGGCCGGCCACCAGCCCCGCGCCGACGGCCGGTCCGTGCATCGCACTGACGATGGGTTTGTCGCAGTTGATCACGTTGTAGACGAGGTCGCGTGCCTCTTTCCAGACCCGGGTGCGCACGGCAAAGTCGCTGGCCATGTCCTGCACCAGTGCCAGGTCGCCGCCGCCGGAAAAGCCCAGGCCTTCGCCGCGCAGCACGGCGCAGCGCACGCTGTCGTCGCGGCCGATGTCGCGCCAGATCTCGCACAGTTCCCAGTGGCCGTCGTGACCGGCGGTGGGCAGTTTGCCGTTTTGCGCCTTCATCTGGATGTCGATCACGGCGCCGTTGATGCCGCGGCGGTTGATGGCAAGCGTCTGGTAGCGGCTGTAGTCAATGATGGGGGCGGTCATGGTGTCTCCTTGCGGCAATCAATCGGTTGACAATGAAGGGGCATTGTCGCGCGCGAGCGCAAACGTCCGCACAGCGCCAACGGTCTTGACCAAGGTCAACACACCGTGCGACGGGCGGGCGCATGATGAAGGCAAGGATCTACAAGGAGCCCATTTCATGAACAAGCAACAGGCCATTGAATATCACCAGCAACTCGTCGCGATGCGTGCCAGTCTGCTGGCGCAGATTGCCGAGCAGCGCGGTGGTGTGGTCAGCCGCGCCGAGGCTGCATCGGCGCATTTCGGTCATCCCGAAGACTCCCCGGCGCAGATCGCGACCGAAAAGGAAATCGAGTTCGCCATCGACGAGCACGAAATGCAGGAACTCGCTGCCATTGACGCGGCGCTGGCGCGCATCGACAAGGGCAGTTACGGCGAATGCACCGATTGCGGCACCCACATCACCGCGGCACGGTTGCATGCTACGCCCGAGGCGGCGCGCTGCATTCATTGCCAGGAAAAGTACGAAAAGGCGCACCCGCAGTAACTGTCTCCAGCGTCAGCCGCGCGCAGGCGTTCAGGTGCGTTGCGCTATCCTTGAAGCCATGCGCAGCCTGTTTCACTTCGCCTTCAACGTCACCGATCTTGATGAGGCACGACGCTTCTACGGTGGCGTGCTCGGCTGTGCCGAGGGCCGTTCCACCGATACCTGGGTTGATTTCGACCTGATGGGGCATCAGCTGTCGCTGCATCTGGGCACGCCGTTTGCCACGGCGCGCACCGGTCGTGTGGGTGACCATCTGGTGCCGATGCCGCATTTCGGGCTGGTGCTGGAATTGCCCGACTGGCAGGCGATGGCGCAGCGCCTGCAGGCCGCCGGCACCGAGTTTGTGCTCCCGCCGCATCAGCGCTTTGCTGGCGAACCGGGCGAGCAGTGGACGATGTTCTTCCTTGACCCGTTCGGCAACCCGATCGAAATCAAGGGATTCCGCTCGCTGGCCGACATCTACCGGCACTGATCGCCCGCCGCCATGGGCTACACCTTTGTTTCGGCCACCATCCTGTTGCTTCTGATCACCGATCCGCTGGGCAACATCCCGATCTTTGCCAACGCGCTGCGCGGTGTGCCAGTGCAGCGGCGCCCGCGCGTGATCCTGCGCGAAGTGCTGATTGCCTTCGGCCTGTTGCTGACGTTCATGTTTGTCGGCGACGCCTTCCTGCGGCTGATGAACCTGTCGGACCTGTCGCTGCAGATTGCCGGAGGCGTGGTGCTGTTCCTGATCGCGCTGCGCATGATTTTTCCGTCGCCGCAGTCGGCGGACGCCGAACAGCCGGCGGGTGAGCCGCTGATCGTGCCGCTGGCGATTCCGGCGCTGGCCGGCCCGTCAGCGCTGGCCACGGTCATGCTGCTGGTCAGTCAGGCGCCCGAGCGGAGGCTCGAATGGGTGGCCGCACTCACCGTGACGATGGCCGTCTGCGCGGTGGTGCTGGTGCTGGCCGAACGCATCCAGCGGGTGGTCGGTGACCGGGTGGTCATGGCCTTCGAGCGCCTGATGGGGCTGATCCTCGTGGCGATCTCGGTGGAAATGCTGATCCGCGGCATCAAGGTGCTGATCCGCCAGGCCTGAGCGGCCAGCGCCGTGACCGGCGCGTCAGGAGGCGCTGTCCACCTTCTGCCCGGCAGCACGCCACTCCGGCAGGCCGCCGCGGAACCAGTGCACCCTGGTGTAGCCGGCCTTGATGGCGGCGTGGCTGGCCTTGAAGCTCTTCCAGCATTCGGCGCCGTTGCAGGCGAACACGAGCACCGCATCTTTCGCCGGTGGAAGTTTGGTCAGGTCGAACTTGTCGTCGGCGGCGTTGAAGTCCGGGTCCTTGTGGCTTTTCTCGACATAAGGCACCAGCACCGCGCCCGGCACATGGCCGGCCTTGTACTCGGCCTCTGTTCGGGTGTCGATGAACACGCCACCGCCCTGTAGCACCTGCGACACCGTTTTCGCGTCGACCAGGGTGGCACCCGGCAGTGACCGCGGCGTAAAGTAGCCCAGCGTGGAGACATAGTCAAAGTCCTTCACCGTCAACGGCGACAGCTTCGCACCTTCGGCGCCGGGCACCGCGCCCGAATATTCGGCCAATGCGGCGCGCAGCGCGTCGGCGCCGGGTTTGGAGCCCTCCTTCAGGGCCACCGAAAGAGCGGGTACCGACCTGGTTTCCATCACGATCTTTACCGGCTCGCCCGCAGCCACCCAGCGGTCGAAGACGGCGCGCTCCACCGCCACCATATCGCAGCGGCGCAGTTGCAGGCAGGGCAGCAGCGCGTCCTGGTAGCGGGTGTCATAGACGGTCTTGAAATGGCGCTTGAGCGTGGTGTTGGCCGCGTGCACCTCGCCGCGCACCAGGTAGGTCACCACGCTGTCCTGCATCGGCAGACCCAGGCTCTTGCCCTGCATCTGCGCCAGGCCGGTGATCGGGCTGTCCTTGGAGGCCACCATCACGGCCTGTACCGGCCGGTCCATGCCCAGTACCGGGGTGTAGCCGTAGCGCACGGCGCTGCCGATCACATGAGCCGGCGCGATGAAAATGTCAGGGATCCGCGAGCGGGTGGCGCCCAGATCGGCCGTCGCGTCGGTCGACATCGAAACACTGGATACCAGCGTCTTGTCCTTGCGCAGCGCCTGCTCGATGATGGTTTTCCAGGCGCTGTAGACGCTGAAGCGCGACTGCTCGCCCTGGTCACCCGGGTTGATCAGCACCTTGGTCTGCGCTTGCGCCCCTGACAGGCCGATGCCCAGCAACAGTGCGCTGATGACCAGCGGCCTGCTCCGGGCTCGAAATGCTGACGTTGCTTGTCTCATGGGGAAGCTCCAGGATCGTTGTGCGTGGGAAGATTTTATGAAAGGCTTCAAACCCTTCAACAACTTTTACTTCCAGTCACATACCTGACCCCTGCCCCGCGCGGGCCGGAGTCTGTCAGACGGGTGCAGCAATCTTCTGGTCGATCGCGCCGAACAGGCTCTGGCCGTCCTTGCCCTTCATCTCGATGCGGATGGTGTCGCCGTATTTCATGAAGGCCGTGGCCGGTTTGCCGTCCTGGATGGTTTCGATGCAGCGCTTTTCGGCGATGCAGCTGTAGCCGCGCGGCCATTCCATGCGGCCGTTCACCTCGACCCCCTTGTTGCTCACCGTGCCGCTGCCGACGATGGAGCCGGCGCGCACATTGCGCGTCTTGCAGATATGGGCGATGAGCTGGCCGAAGTGGAAGGTCATCTCGGGGCCGGCCTCGCACAGGCCGACCTTGCGGCCGTTCCAGGTGCTTTGCAGCGTCAGGTTGACGCGGCCCTTGTCCCAGGCGTCGCCCAGTTCGTCCAGCGTCACCGCCACCGGGCTGAACGCGGTCGCCGGCTTGCTCTGGAAAAAACCGAAGCCCTTGGCCAGCTCGGCGGGGATCAGGTTGCGCAGGCTGACGTCGTTGACCAGCATCACCAGCCGAATGCCTTCGAGCGCCTGCGCGGGCGTGCTGCCCATGGGCACGTCACCGGTGATCACCGCGATCTCGGCTTCGAAGTCGATGCCGAAATCCTCGCTGGGAACCACCACGTCGTCACAGGGGCCGATGAAGTCGTCGCTGCCGCCCTGGTACATCAGCGGGTCGGCGTAAAAGCTCTCGGGCACCTCGGCGTTGCGCGCCTTGCGCACCAGCTCGACGTGGTTGAGGTAGGCCGAGCCGTCGGCCCACTGGTAGGCGCGCGGCAGCGGCGCCATGCACTGGCGCGGATCAAACGGAAAAGCATGGCGTGCCTTGCCGTTGTTCAGCGTTTCGTAAAGGTCCTGCAACTGGGGTGACAGGAAGCCCCAGTCGTCCAGCACCTGCTGCAGGCGCGAGGCAATGCCGGTCGCATAATGGGCGCTGGCGAGGTCGCGTGAGACGACGATGAGTTGTCCGTCGCGCGATCCGTCCTTGTAGGTGGCGAGCTTCATGATGGCTGGGTCTCCTCAAAGCCAACCGCACAACGCCAACATGCGTTAGATTACGGATTGGTAAATCAGTTTAACTAAACGAAACACCTTCGGGAATTCTAGTGCAAACGGAGTCAGCGCGCCTGATCGATCGGCCCGACGGTACCGCCGGCGAAGCCGACGTGCCCGATCGTGAGCGCGCCGGCATCCAGTCGGTAGAAGTGGGCTTTGCCCTGCTCGAAGTGCTGGCCCGCGCCGACGGACCGTTGATGCTGCGTGACCTGGCGGCCGCTGCCGAGATGAGTGCGGCCAAGGCGCATCGCTACCTGGTGAGTTTCCAGCGGCTGGAGCTGGTGGTGCAGGACGCGGCCACCACGCGCTACGACCTGGGGCCGGCGGCGCTCAGGCTGGGGCTGGCGACGCTGTCGCGGCTGGACGCCGTAAAGATGGGGCGCGAGCGTCTGCCGGCGCTGCTGGCGCAGGTGGGCCACACGCTGGCGCTGGCGGTCTGGGGCAACCATGGCCCGACCCTGGTGCACTGGCTGGAGTCGCCGTTGGCGATGCCGGTCAACCTGCGGCTGGGCGACGTGATGCCGCTGCTGACCTCGGCTACCGGGCGCTGTTTCGCGGCATGGCTGACAGACGAATCGACGCCGGGGCGCGTTGACGCAATGATCCGCGACGAGCTCAGGCGCCTGCAGAGGCGCCCGTCAACGTCGTTGAGGACTGATGCGCCGGTCTCGGCTGGCGACGTGCAGGCCATGTTGGCCGAGGTGCGCCGACGTGGCATGGCGCGCGTGGTCGACACGCTGCTGCCCGGCATCGTCGGCTTCTGCGCGCCGGTTTTCGACTCGGACGACCGCATGGTGATGGGCATCGTCGCGCTGGGATCGGCGGCGACGCTGGACGCGAACTGGGGCGGCGCGGTCGAGGTGCCGCTGCGGCAGGTTGCCACGCAGCTGTCGCGCGACCTCGGCCACCGAGGGGCATGAACCGCCCGCTGGCGCTGCGCACGCTGGCGGCGCTGACCGCGCTGGTGCTGGGTGCGCACCTGTTGTTGATCGACCGGGCCATCGAGTGGGGCAGTCGCGGCGACAAGGCGCCGCTGCCACCGGTGATGCAGACGCGCACGATCGCGCCGCCACCCCCCCCTCCACCC
>JACSRS010000102.1 GCA_014879655.1 Burkholderiaceae bacterium | reverse complement strand
CCACCATGACCCCCACCACACCGCCCACCACCCGCAAAAAACCCGCCGGCCTGACGCCGCTGCAGCAGCACGTGCTGGACTACCTGCGCGTCTTCCTGCGCCTGAACGACCAGCTGCCCACCTGCGCCGCCATTGCCCAGGCCTTTGGCTGGGCCAGCAGCAACGCCGCCAGCACCCACCTGGCCTTTCTGGAGCGCAAGGGCCACCTGACGCGCAACGAGCTGGGCCACCTGATGCTGGCCGAGCGCAGCCATGCCGATGCGGCCGAGCACCATGCCCAGCTTGTTGCCCTGCGAGCGCTGGCGGCCGACCTGCTGCACCCCGAGGTGCTGGGCTACGCCGTCACCGCCGAAGTGCGTGACCGCGCCCGCGCCGCGCTGGAAGGGCGGTGGCCGCAATGAGCGCCCACGCATCGGCCCTGGCCCTGCTCGCCAGCACCTTCGGCCTGGTGTTTGCGCTGGGCCTGCAAAGCCAGCTGGTGAACAACGGCCATTACGTGGGCGCTTTCTGCAACTCGCTGGCCATCGGCGGCTGCAACCTGGTGCTGCTCAAGCTCGCGCCCGACGCCGCCGGTCTTGAGGTTGCCGCCTACCTGGCCGGCGGGCCGTTCGGCATCGTCGCCAGCATGGCCGTCTACCGCCACCTGCACCCGGGGCGCGTGCGCCGGGCCATCCACTCACCCACAGGCACCCACAAACCATGACCAACCCCTACCGCCCCCGCGCCGACAGCCTGGCCGCGCAGTGCATCGCCTTCTTCCGCGCCAACCCCGACGAACACCTGTTGCTCGATGACATGACCGACAAGTTCGGGTGCGTGCGCGGCAACATCCACACGTTGCTCAAACCATCCGTCGACGCCGGCCTGCTGCAGCGCGCCCGCAATGCTGATGGCGACTACTACTACCAGCGCGGCAGCGCCCTCACCGCCAGCGCGCCCGCCGCCGCCAGTCTGCCGCCGCTCACCGGCAAGCCATCACCGCGCGGCTACCGCAGCATCCCGGTCAATCTGGACATTGACACCCTCAAGGTAGACGACGGCGTGCCCTACACGGCGCACGGCAACAACACCGGCGTCAGCAAGTGGGACCCGCTGTTTGACAAGCTCAGCAAGATCGGCCAGAGCGTGGCCGTGCCGGGCCGGGGCAGGCGCGGGTGTGGAGGGTGGCGTGATCAATGACCTTCATCTACACACCATCGAGCTTTTCGCCGGCGTCGGCATGCTCGGAGAGGGACTGCGAGCTGGGCTCCGACACATGGGCGTCGAGACTCGCACCGTCTGTTACGTTGAACGGGAAGGTTTTGCCGCCAGCGTCATGGCGACACGCATGGCCGAAGGCGCCCTGGATGACGCGCCTGTCTGGTCCGACGTCACCACCTTCGACGCTGCAGCATGGCGTGGAGCGGTGGATTGCGTCATTGGCGGCTTCCCGTGCCAGGACTTGTCCCTTGCAGGCCGGCGGGCCGGGCTTGACGGCAAACGCAGCGGGCTCTTTTTTGAACTCTTGCGCATTGCCGAAGATAGCGGTGCGCGATACCTCTTTCTGGAGAACGTCGCAGGCATCGCTTCTGCCACCGCCACCGTTGTGGACGAAGCCGAAGGCGAGCTCGAAGAACGCGCAGCCGCCCGCGTCCTGGGAGAACTGGCCGACCGAGGGTGGTGTGCGGAATGGCTCACTCTTTCAGCGTCCGAAGTGGGTGCCAGCCACGGGCGGGCAAGGTGGTTCTGCTGGGCGTGGAGAGTGGTGCGCGCCGATCTGCCAGGACGCGAAGCATTCGGGCCACAGCCCGAGCGGGCCGGGCAATGCGATGAAACTGGCGTACGAGGTTGCCATGTGGCTCACGCCCAACGTGCCGAACGGCGGCCGCTCAGTGTCGCCGGAACTGGTGGCCAGCAAGGGAATGACACCGGAGGGAGAGAAGCGCACGGTCGGGCTGGAGTCGCAGGTGAAGTATTGGAATGCGAATTCTGCGGCCACGAATTCCCAGAGCATCTTGGCCGGTACGGATGCCCCAATCGTGAAGGCGCCGGGCTGGCCGACACCGAGGGGCACGGACGGCACGAAGGGCGGCCCAAATCAGGCGGGGAGCAAGGGCGATCTGATGCTGCCGAGTGCGGCGGCGCAATGGCCTACGCCCAGCGCCAGTGTCGCCAACGACGGGGAGTCGCCGGAAACATGGCATGCGCGGGCTGCACTGCTGAAGATCAAACACGGCAACGGGAATGGTGCGGGTCTGCCGTTGACGATTGCAGCCAGCCAATGGCCAACGCCTGCAGCCCGAGACGCCAAGGGGCCGAACTCGCAGGAGCATGCGCTGGTCACGGGTGGGGGGCAGGAAGCACATGGACCAGTTAGCCAACTTCGTGGCGCATTCGACGCTGGATTGTTTGCGCCCGGACCCACCGATAGCCGATGGGGAGACATCCTTGCCGCCGAACCCTGGCGCGCACCCGCCATCGACAAAGCGACTGAATCCCTACTTCACGGAGCACCTGATGGGCTGGCCGGCAGGCTGGACTTCGCCAATCGAGCAGCCCGGCTCAAGTGCTGCGGAAATGGCGTTGTACCGCTGCAGGCTGGCGCGGCGGCTGTCGTGCTTATTCGCAGAATGATGGAGGCCGCATGAAAACCACCCACCGCAACGCCGCCCGCGCCAAACGCCAGCAGCTGCCCAAGTTCTGGCGCGGCAGCCTCAGCCAGCACCAGCAGATAGACTGCAAGCTGATCCACTGGGATTTGATCGACCGCTTTGTCAACGGCACCGCCACTGCCGATGACCTGTGGGACTGGGTCGAGACCGGCGCCACCTACAGCCAGATGATGCGGCTGCTGGCGCAAGACGGCACCGAATTCACCCCCGAGGCCCTGGAAGCCGTGGCCGAGCAGATCGGCATCTATGAGAGCGTGGCCAACCGCTACGTGCGCACCGGCCGCGTCGCCTTCAACGGCCCCGAGCTGCTGATTGCACGCGCGGCGGCCAACGTGTTTGACGCCCTGGTCGAGATCGCCCGCCACGGCATCGCCGAGCAAGCCGCCATAGAGAGCGCCGCGATGGTGCGCCGCGTGCGGGTGTGGGCGGCGGGGGAAGTGAGGGAGGCGGCATGAGCATCCTGACCCAAATGGTGCTGATCGAAAAGCACGGCCTGCGCGTTGACCTGGACCACCTGGCCGGCATCCTGGACACCACGGCCCCCAACATCCGGCGCAAGATCAGCGAGCGCACCTTCCCGATCCCGACCTACATTGACGGCGCAAAGCGCTGGGCCGACGTCAGGGACGTGGCGGAGTATCTGGACGCGATGCGTCAGCAGGCGCGCCAGGCCCACGGTGCAGGTCTTCCGGTTTCAGGTTGACGTAGCGCTTGAGGTGGGTCCACGACTTGTGGCCGCTCACCATGGCCACGCGGGGGATGTCAAAGCCCTGCTCGAACAGGCGCGAAATGCCATCGTGCCGCAGATCGTGAAAGTGCAGATCCGGGATGTCCAGCGCCTTGCACGCATCGCTGAAATACTTGCTGGTGGTCTGCTCGTGCAGCGGAAAGATGCGCTCATCAACTGCGGGCTGCGCCTGCACCAACTCCCACGCGCCGTTGATCAGCGGCACCCACTGATCGTTGCCTTCCTTGCGCCGGGGGTCTTTGCGATCGCGCACCAGCACCAGGCGCTTTGAGGCGTCCAGATCGGCCCGCAGCAGCCGCACGATCTCGCCGCGCCGCATCGCCGTCAGCACGGCAAAGCGCACCACGTCGGCGTAGATCGCCCCCCGGTTTTCAGCCAGCCACGGCACCAGGCGCGCCAGTTCATCCTCGGTAGGCCGGCGCTCACGCCGACCGCCGCCACCGATCAGGCCCATGTGGTTGAGCAGCGGCCGCGCCTGGCCCACCACGTCAGGCAGATTGATCTTGAGGTGAACGCTGGTCAGCCGCAGCACGGTGCCCAGCTTCGAAATGTCCATGTTGATGGTGTATGGCCCGGCGCCCTCGGACCGGCGCGCCTCGCAGTAGGCCACCAGATCGGCTGGTTGCAGCCTGGTCACGTCCAGCGGCCCAAGCAGCCGCCCCAAGGCCTTGAGCATGTAATGCTCGTTGGTGACATCGCGCACCGGGCGCGACGCCTCGCGCAGCTTGCGGTACTTGTCGATCAGATCTGATACCAGTATCACCCGGCCCATCACCGTGCGCGGCGCCAGTGGCTGGCCACGATCGATGTCGGCCTCAATGCCCCGCGCCCATGCCTGCGCCTGCGCCTTGACCGCGAAGGTCTGACAGTATGATGGATGGCCCTTGCGCCGGACCAGCGCCCGCCATTTGCCGTTGACTTGAACGATGGATGCCACTGTGAAAGTGATACCGTATCTTTTCGGTATCACTCGCTGAATGATACAGCGATACAGCGGCGAACAGATACGCTATAGCAGCGGCAAATTTAGCGGCTAAAATTTGCCCCTTGCCGCCGTAGTTCAATGGATAGAACGGGGACCTCCTAAGTCTCAGATACAGGTTCGATTCCTGTCGGTGGTACCAGGGAATCGAAACGGAACCCGCGCTGTTTTCTTCCAACAACCAGCCGCCTGCTGATGTTGCGGAATTTTCCGCCTGCATGGGTGTCGTCAGAAGGTCCGGCGTCCGTGAAACAGCGGCACTTGTGACGGTACCTGGGGTTGCGATCCCTCATTCTCGGTCACTGCACCGTCGCTGAAAAACGGGTGAATAGACCGCACTTGCCGGTCTAGACCGGTGCTGGCCGCGCTGAAGATGTACGCCGCCAACCCGGTCACTGGAAAAGGGCACCGGGGCGAAACCCGGTACCTTGTCGGAGACTCAGCCCCCGGTTGCGGCGTAACCAGGATTCGGCAGCCCACCGGTGATCTTCGGGGTGTTGAGCTTGCGCGGCCCCACCTTGCCACCCTTGGCCTTGAGCCAGGTTTCGACCAGATCCCAGACCTGCGGATTGCCGGCAGTCCTGGCTTCTTCGGCCACCGGCGCCCATCCGGCCACCTTGTATTTCTTGCCCGCTTCGATGGGCTTGCCATTGAGCCGCATGTCGGTGATGCGCTTGCCCATGGTCTCGATCGGGTTGCAGCTGTACTGCAGACCGCCCACGCGCACCATGTCGCCGCCCTGCTGGTAGTACGGGTCGGGATTGAACAGGTTGTCGCAGACGTCTTCCAGCACGGTCTTGATGGTTTCGCCGCTCATTTCGCTCACGGTGGCATAGGAATACGTTGTGGCGGTCATGTCCATCAGCCATTCGCGCGTGATGGCCTGGCCGGTCAGCAGTGTGGTGCCCCAGCGAAAGCCCGGCGAGAAAGCGATTTCGGCGCCCTGCACGTCCATCAATGCGTCCAGCAGCAACTGGTCGCCGGTGCCGTTGAAGTTGCCGCGTCGGTACAACGTGCCCTCGGTGACGGCCAGCTTTTCAGATAGCTTGGCCGCATAGGGCGCGCGGATCTTCGTGATCAGTGCATTCATTTCCGCATCAGCCGGCAGCATGTTGGCAAAAACCGGCAGCAGCTTGTAGCGGAAATCCATGACCTTCTTGTCCTTGACCTCGAAGTCGAGCACACCCAGGAACTTGCTGTTGGAACCGGCGTTCGTGACGATGGTCTTGCCGCCCTTGTTGACCACGATGGATGCCACCGGTACGCCGTCGTGTGTGTGACCACCCATGATGGCGTCGATGCCGCTGACGCGCGAAGCCATCTTCAGATCCACATCCATGCCGTTATGACTCAGGACGACGACGACCTGCGCGCCCTTGCCGCGTGCCTCGTCCACCATCTTCTGCATGTTCTCGTCCTGAATGCCAAAGGCCCAGTCCGCCACCATGTAGCGCGGGTTGGCAATAGGGGTGTAGGGGAACGCCTGGCCGATGATGGCGCAGGGCACACCGTTGATCTCGCGGATTACATAGGGGGGAAAGACGGGATCGCCGAAGTCATTGGTCTTGACGTTCTGGGCGACAAAGTCGATTTTTCCCTTGAAGTCCTTTTCAATGATCTCTTTCACCCGTTCCATGCCCAGCGTGAATTCCCAGTGGCCGGTCATGATGTCCACACCCAGCAGCTTGCAGGCGTCGACCATGTCCTGGCCGTTGGTCCACAGCGAGGTGCCGGAGCCCTGCCAGGTGTCGCCACCATCGAGCAGCAGCGCGCCGGGGCGACTGGCTTTCATCCGCTTGACCAGCGTGGACAGGTGCGCAAATCCGCCCACCTTGCCATAACGCAAGGCGGCCTTCTCGTAGTCCAGGTAGGTCAAGGCATGGGCTTCGGCCGTGCCTGGCCGGACCTTTGCGAACTTCAGCAGATGTTCGCCCACCAGGTGTGGCAATTGGCCTTTCATCGAACCGAGTCCCAGATTGATGCTGGGCTCCCGGAAGTAGATAGGCGTCAGTTGCGCATGGCAGTCGGTCATGTGCAGAAACGACACATTGCCGAACCGGGCAATGTCATAGAGGCCGCCGGCAGCTGCTGCGGCTTCGGCCTCGGCATAGCGTCCCAGGCCCATGCCGGCCATCGTGCCGGCACCCAGCACCTGCATGAACTCGCGTTTGGTTAAATTCATAATTCTGCAATCACTGATTTATTGAACGGAAGAAAACCCGGCGCGGCCGGGTTTTCAGCAAGGCGGGCTCCGAACTTACTGGTTGACCGGCGACTTCGGATCGAGCAACAGGGCCACCACGTCAGCCACCTGCGCTTCGGTCAGGATGCCCATGTGGCCGGCGCGCGGCATGTTGGAGCAGGCGTTGTAGGCCTTGGAGTTCCAGATCTTGCCCCAGGTGTACATCACGACTTCCTTCGATGCCGGGCTGTTGGGGTCGGTCACACCGCGGATCTTGCCGTAGTTGTACAGGCTCGGGCCGATCGTGCCGAAGGAGATCTCTTCCTTGCTGATCTGGTGGCAGTTGTAGCAATTGGCACCGTTGGGAGTGTCAGCCTTGTCGGTCCATGTCAGGCCACGACCGCTCTGGGCGAGCTTTTCGCCTTCTTTCCAGTTGCCCAGGTACTTGCCATCGGCGGGCCACTTGATGGTTTTGAGGTTGGTCGCCTCAATGGCCTTGGCGGTTTTCTCGTCCAGCGGCTTGCCGGCGACATCGGCGGCGCTGCAGGCCTTGAGCGTCTCGTCCGTATCCAGCACAGAAGTCTTGACGATGCCCTGATCCCGGAAAGACGACTTGACAACAGCTGCCGTCTTCTTGTCCAGATCGGCCGAACTGGTCGTCGTGCCAGTGGAGGCACAACCTGCGACAACTGCAGCCGCAGCAAGCAAGGAAAGCGATATCTTGTGTTGCTTCTTCATCTCGTTTCTCCTGTTTGATCAGCGCTTGATAGCAGGGGCAATGGACACAGAGCCCTTGCTGTTGACGCCCAGGTACACACCCAGCGCAATCGTGGCGTCACTGGCAAAACCCGGATAAGGGAAACGCTGCTGACGGTAGCAGTCGTTCAGGCGGTGCTGCATGCTCCACATCTGACCGTTGCTCACGCGATAGGCCGGCCAGGCCGCAAAACCGACACCGTCGCCAGGATTGACCGTGAGGTTGGGAAGATCCTGCAGGCGGATGCGCTTGCCGTCTTCACCGTGGCACGAGGCGCATGAGAAATCGTGCGGACCACCTCGCTGGAAAAACAGCCGTTTGCCGATCTCGTAGAAGTCCTTTTCCTGCACGTCGTTTTGCGGCAGGTTGAATTTCATGCCGCGCGATTCGGCGGCGATCCAGGTGGCCAGCGCCGTCACGTTGGCTTTTTCACCTCGGCCGAAGCCGGTCTTGGCGATTTCCGCCGCGTTGAAACCTTGCAGGGTTTGCATGCAAGTCAACAGCCTGGACTCCAGATCCTGCACTTTCTGGGTATCGGGAAAATACCGTGGCAATTCGACAAACGCACCTTTGACCACACCCGGGCCCTTGCCCAGATCGCATTGCTGCAGCGAGGCGTTTTTCGGCCCGCGTTTTTGCTTCCAGAGATCTTCGCCTTTGGCTTCATAAAGATCGGCAGGGTTGCCGTCCTGCAGCATGGCGCGATATTCCTCGATAGCCTGGATCGACGTCTTCTGGGCCAGCGCCGTGCCGCCGGCCAGACAGCCCAACGCCAGCAGCACCAATGCGTTTCCTCGTTTCATGGTCACCTCTGATGGTTTGGTTGAAAGAAAAAAGGGTGAGCGACACCCACCCTTTTTATTGAGGCTCCTGACGCGGTCAGGACACCGTGGCTTCGTCGGTACGGGATTCGCCCTTGTTATCTTTCCAAGTCAACGAAACCTTGTCGCCTGCTTTGCCACCCTTGATGACAAACTGCAGAAACGGGTTCTTGGAAATGGACGGTCCCCACTCGGCCGTCAGCACCGACTTGCCGTTGAGCTTGGCTTCCACCTCCTGGATGTACCAGGCGGGAATGACCTTGCCGGCTGAATCTTTGCGCTGGCCGGTCTCCATCTCGTGACTCATCAATGCCCGCACCGTGACTTTATCGCCAGCGGCCTGGGCTCGTATGCGCATCGGATCTGCCATGTGTTTCTCCTGAACTGTCTATCTGAAAATGAATCGTGAACGAAGCGTATGGTGGCGATCAGCCGCCGCAGCCGCCGAGCGTGACCTTGACTTCCTTCTTGGCAAAAAGCGCCTTTCCGTCTGCGGTGATGGCGACGGCGTAGACGTCCGACGACTGACCCATCTTCGCGCGGGTGGTGAAGTTGGGCTCCACGGCGTCGGTGACGTTGAACAAGGCTGCCAAGGCTGCCGGGTTCTTCTCAACCAGCAACAGGATCTGCTTGACGCCGGCAACCGTGGTGCCGGCACCCAGCGGAACGACCGCGCCGTTCTCGGCAATGTCGGGGCCGGTGATGGTGACGTCTTTGCTTTCGACCGGCGCACCCGCACCCAGTGCCTTGAGCACGTCGGCCAGGCTCTTGGCCTCAAAAGCGGCCTTGTTGTAGGCCGCATGGGCATACTGCGGGAACAGCCCGGTGGATGCCAGCAGGCCGGCAACGGCCACGCTGTGCTTGAGAGTCTCGCGACGGGTTTGCATATCGAATCTCCTTGAATAAGCCAATGCTAATGAAAAATGCTGCGGGGTGTACCGGTGAAATCCCGTACTTTGCGCCTCTGCCCTACTTGCCGGCTCCGGAGGCCAGCCAGTTGGCGATGATTTTCGCATCGCCTTCACTCAGTGTCTGCGGCGGCATCGGCACGGCACCCCAGACGCCGGAGCCGCCGCTGCGGATCTTTTGCGCCAGGTAGTCGGCTTTGCCGGGGTACTTCTTGGCGATATCGGCAAACGACGGACCGACGATCTTGTTGTTCATGCCATGGCAGGCGGTGCAACTGTTCTTGCCCAGCAACGCGATGGCCGCCTGATTGCCGCCGCCAGCAGCAGGCTTGGCCGCTGCATCGGCTTGCGCGGTCACGGCAGCGGCTGGCGCTGCTGCTGCCGGCGCGCCAGACTTGCCCTCAGGCCTGCTCGTGTCTGCACCCTTCTGCGCGCCGACAATGCGGTTCTGCTCGGCCAGATTCCCGTGCGCGTCACGGGCGAAGTCAGGCAGGAAGGACGCCACTGCGACTTCGGTCACGCAGTTCTTCATGCATGCGGTGTTGCGGGTGTCGCTTTGTTTGGTGCCGCCGAACTCGCTGCCGGGCCACAGGTTGTGGTTGGTCTGCATGCCGTTGCGGTTGGGCATGCGCTGCTGCACTTCCGCGATGTTCTGGTTCGACAAGGTGAAATTCTCAGGCACCACACCGGCCAGGTTCAGCAGGAATGCGGTCACCGAATACACCTCATCAGGTGTCAGGGACTTCGGCGCAGTCCAGGGCATCGCACGGTTGATGTAGTCCCAGACCGTGGAAATGGTCGCCACCTTCATGAAAGTGGTGCGTCCACCGGCCGGATCTTTAAGTTTGGCGACGCGCCCGGTCTTGACATCTTCGGCTGATGTACCGCCGATCAGCGGATTGAAGACTTCGTTGGACTCGCCAAATACCCCATGGCAACTGGAGCATTTGGTCTCCCAGACGTCCTGGCCTTTGGCCACCGAACCGGAGCCGGGCGGCAGGCCTTTGAAGTCGGGACGCACGTCAATGTCCCAGGCTATGACTTCCTTGGGCGTTGCCGTGCGCCCGATACCTGGGTAACTGCCACCCGTTTGCGCGACAGCACTGCCGGCCAGCGCGATCAGGACCAGCGCCGATGCGGCTTTACGAAAGCTGGACATTCTTGATTTCTCCGTTTTCCTGCACCAACCAGGACTGGATTGCGTTGTTGTGATAGATCGAACGGGTGCCACGCGCATCGCGCAGCTGGCGATAGGTCGGCTGCACGAATCCGGTGTCGTCAGTCGCGCGGCTCTGGATGATGGCGCTCTTGCCATCCCACACCCAATCGAGATTGAAGCGGGTGATGCATTTGGACAGCACCGGCGTTTCCAGTCGCGCCTCGCGCCAGTTGCGGCCACCGTCGACCGACACGTCGACCTTGCGGATTTTTCCGCGGCCCGACCAGGCCAGACCCGTAACGTTGTAGAAGCCCTTGTCCAACAGAACCTGGCCACCCGACGGCGTGGTAACCACGCTCTTGCACTCCTGGATGTTGCTGTACTGGCGGTGCGTGCCGTCGGGCATCAGGTCGATGTAGTGGATCGCCTCGTCCTTGGTCGCCCAGGGCTTATCGCCCACCTCAACGCGCCGCAGGTACTTGACCCAGCTGACGCCCTGCACGCCGGGCACGACCAGGCGCAACGGGTAGCCGTTTTCGGGCCGCAGCATTTCGCCGTTCTGGCCATAGGCGACGATGACCTCGCCCGAGCGGATCAGGCTCATGGGGATGGTTCGCGTCATCGCCGAACCTTCGCCACCCTCGGCCAGCACGAATTTGCCGTTCTTCAGGTCAGCGCCGGCCAGTTCCAGCAGCGTGATCAGCGGCACACCGGTGAACTCGCTGCACGAAATCATGCCGTGGGTGTACTGCACCGTCGGCACCGCCACGTTGCCCCATTCCGCGGCCGTGTTGGCGCCGCACTCGATGAAGTGGAAACGTGACACCGACGGCAGCCGCATGATTTCGTCCATGGTGAACACCATCGGACGTTTGACCATGCCGTTGATCATGAAACGGTGCTTGGAGGGATCGATGTCCCACCAACCCTGGTGGTGGCGCTCGAAGTGCAGGCCGCTGGGGGTGATGATGCCGAACAGCGACTGCAGCGGCGCAAACGACACCGACGCCTGAGTGGTCTGCGTCAGGCCCGGGCTCTGGCGGCGCTGCACGTTGGCTTCGTATTTCGACGGCTTGCCGTAGCCGTCAGTGACGACACCCTGCCCCAGACCCTTGGCATGCTCAGGCAGGTTCAGGATGTTCGGGTCACCGCCTTCGGCCGGTACCGGATTGCCCTGGGCCATTGCCAGGGGCGCCGTTGCACCGGCTGCCGCAGCGGCAAATGCGCTGCGGATGAAATTGCGCCGGCCTTGACGGCCTTCGGCAAAAACAGTCTTGATGCCTTCACGCGTCAAGAAATTTTCGGGCGCCTTCTTGATGCGGCCCGATGGAACGTCTGGCTGATTCACGTCTGCTCCTTGGTCGACCCGGATGCCGACAAAGGCACCGTGCCCCGCGGCGAGCGAAACCCTGTCGGGCTCCGTCGGTCATATGTAAGTATATTCTTAAGTGCGAATATATAACAACGGATATGCAACCGAATCAGGGTTTACACCCAGATCAGGTGCCGGCCATGCGTCGGCGGCCCCCCCCCGGTTTCAGCGGAACTTGTAGTGGTCGCGGTTGAGCACTGCGGCAATCGAAGTGACCTCTTCTGGGAACAGGCCCAGATTCAGTTCCGTGTTGCACTGCTCGACCATGCCACGCAGCAGGCTGGCACTGTTGATGCGGCCGGCCGGCTTGTAGATGGCGCTGCCGTCACCACCCACCTTTTTCTGGTGGCAGGCCACGCAGTTGTTATCGGCGATCAGCTTTTCGCCCAGCTTCAGGTCGGCGCCCTGATAGATCGCGGGCTGCTGAGCCAGCGCAGCACCACCTAGCAGCCACGCGCCGGCCAGTACAGAAACAGCGAGCAACTTCATATGAGACCCCCCTTTTCGTCGAAACCGGGTCGCAGCGCGACCCTGCGTCAATGAAAACCGCTGTCGGCCCTGAACAAAATCGGGTTTAACCCGATGGTCCGATGCACTCGTCGCCGCGCCACGCGCCGCGACAGGAAAGCAAGGCGGGCGATTGCGCGCGATCAAGACTTTGAAGTGCCATCGCTGCTCCTTGCTGTTACCGCGGGGCATCGCTAAGGCATGCCTTGCGCGGCTCAGGCGGATGCGGCAGCGGGCATCTCGCGATGCCACTCACGCAATTGCGCGACTGTGACGCCGGAGAGATCCGGCAGCACCCGCAAGGCTGCGCTGAAGTCCTGGTGCGCGGTGTAGCGCGTGGGCGTGACGATGGTCGCCAGTCCGGCACCGGTGGCAGCCGCCAGGCCATTGGCGGAGTCCTCAAAAGCCAGACAGGCGGCCGCTGGCAATTGCAGCCGCGCAAGCGTCTGGAGATACACCTGCGGGTGGGGCTTTTTCACAGGCGCCGTCGATGCATCTTCGATCACCTGGAAGCGCTGCGTCCAGTCCGGTCCGATGGCCGCACGCATCAGCGCGGCGATGTTCACCGGCGATGTGGTTGTGGCAATGGCCAGACGCAGCCCGGCATCGGTGGCCGCCTCGATCAGCTTGAGCACGCCGGGGCGCAACTGCACCGCGCCCTGCTGCACTGACTGCTCGTAGGCAGCGGTTTTCAATTCATGGATACGCGCCACGGTGTCGGCCAAAGCCCGGCCGTCCAGCGCCTTGACGTCCGGGTGGCGCTGGTGCCAGTAGTGGGCAATGCGCTCCTTGCCGCCAGAGACGGTGAGCAGCTCGGTATACGTGGCTTCATCCCACTGCCAGTCCATGCCCAGTTCGGCAAAAGCATGATTGAACGCCAGCCGGTGGGCATTTTCGGAATCGGCGAGCGTGCCGTCGACATCAAACACGAGGGATTGCAGGGCGGGCGGGGTACGGGATTGCGTCATGGGATCTCCTCTTCCTCAGGCAGTAAAGGGACGGTGAAACTGAGGACCTTTGACTTTAGATCAGCCAATTCATCAATTCAAATCATGATTTAAAACATTCTCATCAGCAAAATCTGATGAACAAACCATCAGTGGCCTGTGTTGGTTGCTGCAGGCTTGTGAACCGGTCGGTCACCGATGGGCGTTGGCTGAATTCGCTGACCGCCCGACACGACTTGCGCCCGGAAAGGCAACGCGTCACTACGGTTACCACCCGAACTCATCGCAGTCCCGCCATCGCACAGGCCATCGCCTCGTCCATCGACATGGCCTGACCTTCATCGCGGGTACGCTGCCTTTCGTCAGGGCCGAGCGCTGCGCGCACCAGCGGCTGGTAATGGCGGTAATAGGCCCAATGGGAGGGCGTGCGAAAAGGAATCGACCGGTCGGCCGCCCCCGCCAGCCGGCGCGATGCCGCCAGCAAACGGCTCGCGCGATGCGGGTTGCCCAGCAAATACTCCACGACGGCGGCAACGCACAGCAGGTGGTTCTCGGCCATGGGAAATCCGAACGTGCGAACAGACCGCTCGCTTTCACGCAGCAGCGCAATGGCGTGCGCCCGCTGACCGCCTTCAACGAGGGCGGGCGCTATCTCGATGGTGGCGGATTGAAACCACGGCAAATTGCTCAGGGTCGACGATCGGCGAGCCTGGTAGTCGAGTGCGGCGTGCAGTGCGGCTTCGGTGTGGCCCAGCAGATGCTGCGTGACCGCCAACCCGGCCAGTGCCAGGGGAAAGTACACGCCGGTTACCTCGGGCTCCTGACGTGAATGGACGATCCCTTCATACCAATGCGTCGCGGCGTTGATGTCGCCCAGGTTGATTTCAATCTGCCCAAAGGTGTACATCGGCCCGGATACCCTGGCCATTGTCATGTCAGCGCTCGCCATTGATACGGCACGCCCGGCGTCAGCGCGTGCATTCAAAGCCAGCCCTGGGTCTGCGCCCGGCACGGCCGCCAATACCGACGCACCGAACGCCCGCATGCTGAGCGCCGTCTCCACGAATGTGTTGTTCTTCCCGTCTGCCAGGGTGACCGCGCGATTCGCATGCTCCATGGCCACAGCGTTGTCGAGCTGAACGGTGCTGATCAAGGCGACGGTCGCGTGACAGGCGACGCGTTCGTCCACGGCCAGCCGTTCGCCGGCCGCAAGGGCAATCTGAGACCATCGAAGGCCTTCCAGGCCCGCGCCACCCAGCCACCAGTAACCGTACATTCGGGCGGTCATGCGGGCCAGGCGCTCGGGCCATTCGTTCACCTGGCACCAGTCGGCCGCCGCGCGCAGATTGTCGATCTCCTGCCCGACGGCCGCCACCGTGGCCAGATCGTGGAGCAGGCTTTTGATCGGGATGCCTTCCAGCCAAGCCAGGTACCAGTCGCCATGCCGTGTACGCAGTGCCTGAGCCTCGCCGTCTGCGGCGAGCTTCTCGGACGCGTACATGCGCACGGTTTCGAGCAGGCGATAACGCACCTGGCCGCCCGCTCCCTCGACCGCACCCACCAGCGACTTCGCCACCAGCGAGCCCAGCAAGTCCAGCACCTGATCTTTGGCGGTGTCGCCCGCGCTGCACACGGCTTCTGCGGCATCCAGTGCAAAACTGCCGGCAAAGACCGCCAGGCGACGGAAGACGGCGCGCTCGTCTTCGCTCAACAAGTCGTGGCTCCAGTCGAGCGTCGCTTGCAGCGTCTGCTGGCGTTGCAGGCGGCGGCGCCCGCCGCTCAGCAGGCGAAAGCGGTCTTCCAACCGCCCGGCAATCTGCTGCGCCGACAAGTGCGCCACGCGTGCCGCCGCGAACTCGATGGCCAGCGGGATGCCGTCGAGCCGGCGACAGATCTCTGCCACCGCGGGCAGCGTCTGCAAGTCAAGGACAAAACTGGATTGCGCAGCTTGCGCGCGGTCGACAAACAGGTGCATCGCGTCGGTCACTGCGTCAGGCGCGGACGGATCGGGAACGGCCAGTGAAGGCACCTGCACGACTTGCTCGCCCTCCACACCCAACGCTTCGCGGCTGGTCGCCAGCACGTGAATGTCCGGGCATTCGGCCAGGATGCGATCAACCAGCGTGGCCACCGCTTCGAGCAGGTGTTCACAGTTGTCGATGATCAGCAGCGAGGCGCGCCGCTTCAGGGCCGCGATCAATCGGTGATCCGGCGAGGCGCCAGACAGGCCTGCACCCTCGCCAAGCAGCACACCGCAGGCGCCGGCCATCGTCGCCGTCAGCAGTTCCTCGTCACCAACCGGTGCCAGATCGACGAAGAACACGCCGTCCGGAAAGCGGATGGGAGCCGCAGCCATCTCCAGCGCACCCAGCCGCAACGCCAGCCGCGTCTTGCCCGAGCCGCCGATGCCAGTGAGTGTCACCAGACGGTGCTGTCGCAAGGCCTGCCGCACGGCGGCGATCTCTTTCTCGCGCCCGATAAAACTGGATCGCTCGGCAGGCAGGTTGTGCGGCGCAGCGGGTGTCGCCGGTGACGCGGTTGAAAGCGCAGTACCGCCGAGCGAGATGTCCGCCGCAGCCTGGTCGAGTGCCGGCAACGTGAAGCGATAGCCGCGCCCGGCCACCGTGGCAATGGCATCGGCGCCCAGTACCTTGCGCAGTGCCGAGACCTGCACGGTGAGGTTGTTCTCTTCCACCACCACACCAGGCCAGACCTGGTTCATCAATTCGTCCTTGCCCACCACACGGTCGCGGCGCTCCAGCAGGCACAACAGCAGGTCGAAGGCACGCGCACCCACCACGGCGGGTTGGCCTTCCACCAGCAGCTGGCGTTGCGCCGGCTGAACTTCAAAGCGGCCGAAACGGTGGGAGGGGAGCAAGAAAGGCCTTCAGGAAGACGGCGAAGTCTCATTGTGCCCCTGAGTGCCTCGGATTAGGAACGTTTAGCACCGGCTTAGCAAGGCTTAAAGACGACTCCCCCCGGCCGGAAAGACATTACAGCCATGCCCTGACATTTCGCCGGGACACCATCACCCAGGAGCCTGAAATGAACACAGCCACTCACCTGACCCGTAGCAGCAGCTTGACCATCCCTTCCTTGATCCGGCCCTTGGCCCGCCATCTGGGCAGGTGGCTGGCTGCAATGCGCAGCAGCTTGCATGCCGAGGCACGGCCTGCCACTGCAGCAGCCTTGACCGGGACTCTGGACAAGGGACGTACCTTCTGGGTAGAGCAGCCGATGTTGCGTGATATCCACTGCCTGGAAGGTACCCTCTGGCTGACACAAGACGGCGTCGGTAAGGACATCATCCTGCAAGCGGGTGAATCGCATCGCTGCGACAGCGCTTCTCGCCTGGCGATCCACGCGCTGGATGCCGGCAGGTTCACGCTGGCGTGACCATTCACCGGCAGACAACCAGAAAAGCCTCTGTCCGGGAAAGCGCAGCACCGGGAGCCGCCATCCTGCCTTGCGGGAAATCGCGATTACCCAGAGGGGGACCCCTGGGGTTTCTGCAGGAAAATTTCAAGAAAAAATCGACTCAACCCAGCGTCGAATGGTCATTTGAAGCTACCTTTTCAGGATTTTCATGGCCAAGGCCTCAGACCTTTGAGACCTTGTGCCGCCGTCTTCCGCCCTCTGCCGCCCCTTCCGCACTCACCCACGCCTGACCGCCTGCCAGGCCATCGCGAATCGCTGCGCGTTGGCCTCGGTCTGCGCCAGCGACTGGCCCGCGCGGTAAAGCGCCGACCCCAGCCCGAAGCCCCTGGCGCCCGCCTTCAGGTAGGGCGTCATGTTGTCGGGTGTGATGCCGCCCACCGGCAACATCACCGTTTCCGGCGGCACGACGGACCGCAGCGCAGCCAGCACCGCGGGGCTGAGCAGTTCGGCCGGAAAGAGCTTGAGCGCATCGGCACCGGCTGCC
The DNA here is from genome assembly GCA_014879655.1 of Burkholderiaceae bacterium. Taxonomy (GTDB): domain Bacteria; phylum Pseudomonadota; class Gammaproteobacteria; order Burkholderiales; family Burkholderiaceae_C; genus JACSRS01. The sequence goes on along the minus strand of JACSRS010000102.1, from coordinate 51,140 downwards.
AGCGCGGCGAAGGCTTCGGTCGGCGTCGCAATACCGGGCGCACACAGCAGCCCTGCCGCCTTGGCCGCCCCGATCACCGCCGCATCTGCATGCGGCATCACGATGATCTCGCCACCGGCGGCTTGCACCTCGCCGACTTGTGCTGCGGAGGTCACAGTCCCTGCGCCGACGATGCAATCGTCCGGCAAGCTGTCGCGCAGCCGGCGGATGCTCAACATGGGTTCGGGCGAATTGAGCGGCACTTCGATGATGCGAAAGCCCGCCTGATACAGCACCTGGCCGACCGCCACCACTTCTTCAGGCGTTACGCCCCGCAGGATCGCGACCAGTGGCAGGTTCTGCAGGAGCGCTTCGAACCGTTCATTCAACGTCATGCTTTTGCTCCTTGAAGGTTGACCAGTCCGGCCAGTCCGGCGATTTTCCACAGACCCTGCGGCGCGGTGTTGTCGAGCACGGCCTCCGGCTCGCGCCCCGCCACCTGCATCGCGCGCTGGTAGCGCTGCGTCAGCTCGGGCGTCCCCACCAGCACCAGTGGCGTGTTGGCAGCGACCTCGCTGCCGCGCAACATCGCGGCCAGTTCGCTCCCGATCAGCAGCCCCGACAGATAGTCGGGCAGCGCCTGCGGTTGCAGTTCGCCGGTCAGGCCGAGCGAACGCACACCGAACAGCCGGGTGATCAGCTGGCCGGGCGCAGCGTGATAACCCGCGTCCACGCCGCGAAGAAAGGCAGACGGGTCCTGCTCGACCGCGCCGCTGGCCGGCATCAGCCGCCCAAGAATCGAATGCTGGCGCAGCACGGCAAACAACTCGCCGGCCATGCTGGTTGCAAAGTGCGTGAGCACGCCGCGCTCGACCCACGCCCATTTCGAATGCGTGCCCGGCAGCACCATGCAGACCTCGCGCGCCCACTCGGGGTGTGCCGAGAGGGCGCCGGCTATCTGCACCTCTTCACCGCGCATCACGTCCGGATGCAGGCGGTTGCCATGGCTGTCGCTGCGGCCGGGCAACAGCACGCCGGGCACGATGTGAACCGTCGCACCCGAGCGCGCTGTTACGCAGGCCAGCTGACCCGCCAGCGCCGACAGGTCGGCCGGGCAATGCACGTAGGGCGCCTCCCGCCATCCCTGCGCGCTGCCGACCATGCCGCCGGCCAGCACCGGCAGGCCAGGCCAGCGCGTGAGCCAGTCGCCCGCCACGGCTTCAAGCGCATCGTCGAAACCGCCCTCGGCTGCCGGGCGAGGCAGGTGCAGGATTCCCCAGGGCGCTTCCCGCCGCACGGCGGTTTCTCCCTTTGAATCGAGCAGATACGCGCGCAGGCTGCTGGTGCCCCAGTCCAGCGCAAGCAGCGCCGGCGCATCGGTTTCAAACCGTTCGGTGGTGGTCACCGTCATCGAAAAGTCTCCTTGTGTGTCCGCAGCGGCAGTCTCCAGGCAGCGATTGTGCGGGCAGCTGAAACCGGGCGCTTGCGGCCGGGTGCCTGCTTCCGCTCGTGCGGCCGATCCTGGCTTGCCTGGGGCGATCACCCGCGCCTCTGGCCACTCGCAGGCGTTTGATGATCGATGGCGAGGCGGTCGTCAGGTAGCGGGCTTTCTGCCCCCCGCCTGCCTCAGCAGATGCGCGGCAGCGGATCGCCCGCCAGCCAGTCGACCACACGCCGGCCACCGAATCCGGTGGCCATCTGGACAAAATGCTGCGGGTCCGCAATGCATTCGCCGATGCGCGCAGCGCCCTGCCCCAACGGGTGCGCGCGCAGCGCCGCCAGCGCGGCGTCCGCATGCTCGGTCGCGCAGATCACAACGCACTTGCCTTCATTGGCGATGTACAGCGGATCGAGCCCCAGCAACTCGCACGCCGCAGCCACCTGCGGCAGCACCGGAATCGCCGCCTCCTGCAGCAGCATGCCCAGACCCGACTGACGGGCGATTTCGTTCAGCGTGGTCGCCAGCCCGCCGCGGGTGGGGTCTCGCATCACGTGCACCGCGCCTTCGGGCAAGGTCGCAAGCAGATGCGCCACCAATTCGTGCAGCGGCGCGCAGTCCGACTCGATGGTGGTCTCGAACTCCAGCGATTCGCGCTGCGACAGCACCGCCACGCCATGCGCGCCCACCGGGCCGGAGACCAGCACGGCATCGCCCGCCCGGGCCCGCGCGCCGCCGATGTGCCGCCCCGGCGGCAGCACGCCGATCGCGGTCGTGGTGATGAACACACCGTCGCCCTTGCCGCTTTGCACCACCTTGGTGTCGCCCGTGACCACCGGCACACCTGCGGCACGCGCGGCCGCCGCCATCGAATCGACGACGCGGCGCAGCGCGGCCAGCGCCAGACCTTCTTCGAGGATGAAACTGGCGCTCAGGTACAACGGGCGGGCACCCAACATGGCCACGTCGTTGACGCTGCCGTAGACCGCCAGGCAGCCGATGTCGCCGCCGGGGAAAAACAGCGGCGACACCACATGCGCGTCGGTGGCCATGACCAGGCGCTCGCCCGACGCCAGCGCCAGGTCGTCCAGCCGCGCGCCATCGTCGCCCTGGCGCAAGGCCGGGTTGTCGAAGGCCGGCAGAAACAGCTCATCGATCAGTTGCGCGGAAGCGCGGCCACCCGCGCCATGGTTCATGTCGATCACGCCGCGCCTGAAGTCCAGCGGGCGAATGTAGTCGGGGCGCTTCACGGCCACGCCTTCAACCCGCCACCACGGCGATGTCGCGAAAGCGCCCGTACGAGTAGTGCGCCGCGCAGGCGCCTTCGGATGACACCATGCACGAGCCCATCGGTGTCTGCGGTGTGCAAACGTTGGCGAACAGCTTGCAGTCCACCGGTTGCTTCAGGCCGCGCAGAATGGCCCCGCAATCACATTGCGGATGATCGGCTACCGCGCGGTACGTCAGGCCGTACCGGCGCTCGGCATCGAAGGCGGCGTATTCCGGGCGAATCTGCAGACCGCTGGCGGGCAACTCCCCAAGCCCGCGCCATTCGAAACGGCTGCGCGTCTCCAGCACCTCGGCCATCACCCGCTGGGCCACCGGGTTGCCATCGCGGGTGACCGCCCGGGTGAATTCGTTTTCGACCTCGGCGCGGCCCTGGTTGACCTGCCGCACCAGCATCAGCACCGCCTGCATCACATCCAGGGGTTCAAAACCGGCAATCACCACCGGCTTGTGGTGATCGCGGGCAAAAGGCTCGTAAGGTTTCGAGCCGATCACGATGCTGACATGCGCCGGCCCGACAAAGCCGTCCAGGCGCGCTTTGGGTGCATCAGGTAAAAGGCTCGCCAACTCCCCGTGCGCAGTCGCCGGCTCCACCATCTGCGCGATGGCCGGGGGTGTCAGCACGTGGTTGCAGAGAACGCTGATGTTGGGCACGCCTTCTGCCGCCGCCTGGCGGATCAGCACCGCCGTGGCTGGCGCGGTGGTCTCGAAACCCACCGCCAGGAAGACCACCTCGCGCTGCGGCCGGGCAAGCGCCAGCGCCAGAGCATCGGCGGGTGAATAGACCATGTGCACATCGGCGCCACGGGCCTTGGCACCCATCAACGACAGCGTGTCCGAGGCCGGCACCCGCATCACGTCGCCGTAAGTTGCCAGCACGACGCCGCGCCTGAGCGCCAGTTCGGTCGCCATGTCGATGCGCCCCACCGGCAGCACGCACACCGGGCAGCCGGGGCCGTGCACCATGCGCACGTTCGGCGGCAACAGGTCGGCAATGCCATGGCGAGCGATGGCATGGGTGTGACCGCCGCAGAACTCCATGAACGCATAGTCGCGCCCCGGCTCGACCTCGGCCGCGACGCGGCCAGCCACCTTGGCCGCCAGCACGCCATCGCGAAACTCGGTGACGTATTTCATGGCTGCGGCTCCAGCGGCGGCGACCCGGTGGCGGCCTGCGACGCGGCCAGTTCACCGAACAGCGCGAGCGTCTGCGCGGCCTCTTCGGGATCGAGCAGCCCGATGGCATGGCCGACATGCACGATCACGTAGTCGCCGACCCTGGCCTCGGGCGTCAGTTCCAGCGAAACCGTTTTGCGAACGCCTCCGAGTTCAACCAGCGCCTGGTGCGGTGCTTCGAGCAGGGCGACCACGAGGGCCGGCAGGGCCAGGCACATGTCAGTTCGCACCTTGCAATTCGGCCACCGCCGGCGAAACCGTATGCGGCGGCATGGCCGGCATCACCGAAGCTCGGCCGGCTTCCATCAGCGCCTGACCGGCAACCCAGGCCTGCCCAAGCGCCAGGTGGGCGTCGCCGCTGGCTGCTGGTTCCGCGCTGTGCACCGTCAGACCCGCCCTAAGCAAGGCGGCCACGAGGCGCTGACGCAGCACGCGGTTGACCAGGCAACCGCCGCCCAACACGACGTTTCGGCAGTTGCGCTGCTTTGCCGCCACAATCGCTGCCGCTGCCAGACCGTCGGCCAGCCCCAGATGAAAGGCCGCTGCGCCCCGCGCCACCGCTTCGGTATCGGCCTGATCCACCGCCAGCAGACTACCAAGCAGTGCGTACAGATCCAAGCTGTTCCACGCCGTATCAAACCCCGGGTTGCGCTGCAGCCAGTCGGCGGCCAGCGCCTCCAGGGTCATCGCGGCTTCGGCCTCACCCTGCTGCGTCACACACAGGCCCAGGGCAGCGGCGGCGGCATCGAACCAGCGCCCGACGCTGCTGGTGGGCGGACAGTGCAGGCCTCGCGACAGCATCTGCTGCACGACGCGCGCGGCCTGCTCGCCCACCACCGGCCCCAGACGCAACGCGATCTCTTCCCCACGGCCCGAAGCGTGCAGCAGCGCCGCCACCAGACGCCAGGGCTCACGCGCCGCGCGGTCGCCACCCGGCAGCGCCAGCTGCGGCAGATGGGCCAGCCGGTGCCAGCGGGCGCCATCAACCCAGAGCAGTTCGCCTCCCCAGGCCTGGCCGTCACTGCCCAGACCAAAGCCATCGAGGGCGATGCCGACCACCGGCCCGGTCAGACCGTGCTCCGCCTGCACGGCGGCGATGTGCGCATGGTGGTGCTGCACCGCCATCGCAGGCACGCCCAGCTTCTCCGCCAGCGCGATGGCCTGGTGCGTGCTGGGAAAGTCGGGGTGCAGGTCATGGGCCACCGCCAGCGGCGGCCGGCCGGCTTGTGCCAGCAGTTGCTCGATTGAGGCTGCCAGCGCGCGGCAGGCGTCAACCCCACCGAGGTCACCATGCGACGTCGACCAAAGCAGTCGGTTGCCGTCCACCAGACAGGCGCGATTTTTCAGGAAAGCGCCAACAGCCAGCACCGGGGCCGCCGCTCGCTGGGGCAGCGTCTGCATAGACAACGGCGCGAGCCCGCCCGGTACGTTCATGCTTGCACCACCGAAAGCTGCACAGGTGCGCTTGCCCGGGGCTGCAGCAGCCAGTCGACCCAGGCTTCCAAACCTTCGCCGTTACGGGCAGACAGCTGGAGCACCAGGATGTCCGGCCGCACCCGGCGGGCCAGCTCGATGCAGCGCCCGACGTCGAAGTCCACGTAGGGCAGCAGGTCGATCTTGTTGATCAGCAGCAGGTCGGCGGCGGCAAACATGTCGGGGTACTTGGACGGCTTGTCTTCGCCCTCGGTGACCGACAGGATCACCACCTTGGCCGCCTCACCGAGGTCCCACAGCGCCGGGCAGACCAGGTTGCCGACGTTCTCGATGAACAGCAGCGACCGGCCATCCACGTGAGCGTGCGGCTGACTGCCGCAGTCGTGGTCGTGGTCGTGGTCGTGGTCGTGATGCTGATGCTGATGAGGCCCCGCGTGAAGCGGCAGGCGGGCGAAGGCCTGGGCCACCATCTGCGCGTCGAGGTGGCAGCCCCGACCGGTGTTGACCTGAATGGCCGGTGTACCGGTGGCCCGAATGCGGTCGGCGTCCAGTTGCGTCTGCTGATCACCTTCGATCACCGCCAGCGGCAGGTCGGGCCGGCGCTGGCGCAGCGCGGCGACGGTGGCGCACAACAACGTGGTCTTGCCCGCGCCAGGGCTCGACAACAGGTTGAACGCCGCCACCCCGTGCACCGCAAAGTGCGCCCGGTTGTGGTCGGCAATGCGCTGGTTGGCGCCGAGCACATCGGCTTCGAGTTGCACCGCCCGCTGCGGGCTCAGGCCCGGGACCGAAGCCGTGGCATCGACCAGACCAGCCGCCGCAGCCGCAGCCGGCGCGCGATCAGCCGCGTGCCCGCTACCCGGATGCCCCGACGCCTGCCCACAACCACAAATCACGCACATCGCTGCTTCCTCCTTGTCAAACGCCTGCTACCCGTTCAGGCCACCAGCAGGTCGACCACCCGCAGCCCGCCATCGGGCAGGACCTGCAGCCGGTAGGCGCCGCAATGCGGGCACGGCCGGGCTTGCTCGCGCACCGCGGTCATGCCGCCACAGGCCGCGCAGCGAGCCCGCGCCGCCGGCTCATCAATCACCAGTTCGGCCCCTTCGATCACGGTACCCGGCGCAACCGCCTGCAGCGCAAAACGCAGGGCCTCGACCTCGACGCCCGCCAGCGCCGGCACGCACAGATGCAGCTGCCGCACGCGGGCAAACGACTCTCGCTGCGCCGCCGCCTCGACGATGCCCAGAATGCCGCCAGCCAGACTCAGTTCATGCATGGGCGACCTCGCCCGTCTCGGGCCGCTCGGCCCGCCGCGCAGCTACCCAGTTTCTTGCCAGTTCCACCGCGGCTTCCAGGTTCTGCTGCGCAAAGAGACTCAGGCCTTCACCGAGTGCAAAGCGCTCGCCTTGGATCGCCAGCTGCCAGGCGGGCGGCACCGGGACCGGCAATTGCTGGGCGACGCACAGCACGGCCTGGGGGCGCAGCGCGTGGCTGGCCGGCGGCACCTGGGCGTCGGCGCTCAGCGGTGTCAGGTCCGCACCCACTGCCGAGCCGGGCAGCGCCGCGTCGACGAACAGCACCGCCTGACGCCCAGCCAGATCGAGCGCATGCTCGACCTGCAACTGAAAATCTTCGAGGTACTCGACATCGCTGTGCGCAGCTTCGCGCAGCCGGTCCAGCAGCATCGGCCCCAGCGCATCGTCGCCGCGGCTCGGGTTGCCCACCGCCAGGACCAGCAGCGGTGCCACGCTCATGGTGCAGTCTCCAGCTGCTCGATGCGGCCGTCGCCATTGCGTCGCAGTCCGCTGCGCATGCGGCCGTCGGCACCCAACAGCCGCAGTTCCAGCGGCATCTGCCCCAGCGCATGGGTGGCGCAGCTGAGGCAGGGGTCGTAGGCGCGAATCGCGACCTCGATGTGATTGAGCAGGCCGGGCGTGACTTCCCGGCCATCAAAATACTCGGCCGCCACCGCGCGCACCGACTCGTTCATGGCGCGGTTGTTGTGGGTGGTGCTGACGATCAGGTTGCACCAGGTGATCAGGTCGTCGTCGCCGATCTCGTAGTGATGGATCAGCGTGCCCCGGGGCGCTTCGAGCACCCCCACCCCTTCGCGCCGCGCCGGCCGCTGTGCGGGCAGGGGCGCAATGCGCTCGCCGTCGATCAGTGCGTCGTCCTGCAGCAGTTCGGCGATGACCTCCATCGCGTGCAACATTTCGATCATGCGCGCCCAGTGATAGGCCAGCGTGGCATGCACCGGCCCGTGGGCCAGGAATCGCTGGCGCTGCGCCTCGGCCCGCGGCGTGGCAATGAAATCGCAGTTCTGCACCCGCGCCAGCGGGCCGACCCGGTACCAGCCGGCTTCGGCGCCGAGTGCGACCAGGTGCGGGAACTTCATGTAAGTCCACGGCGCCGTCTCCTCGATGATCAGGTCGGCATAGGTTTGCGGATCGACGTCATCCACCAGCACGCGGCCGTCGGCGCTGCGCACGCGCAGCCGGCCGTCGTACAGCGCCATCGCGCCATCGCCGCGCACCAGCGACATCCAGCTCGATTCAAAGCTGCCGAAGTTCTGATACAGCGCCGGGTTCTGCGCCTGCAGCGCCGCCGCGAGGTCAACCGCCTGCTCGCACCAGGCCAGCATCTGCGGCACCTGGGCCGCCAGTTCGTCGCGCTCGACGCGGGTCAGGTGGCGGTTGATACCGCCCGGGACCGAGCCGGTGCCGTGCACCCGCTTGCCGGCCGTCAGGCGAATCACTTCCTGGCCGTACTTGCGCAGCAGCACCCCCTGGCGTGCGATATCGGGGTGGGCAGCGGCGACGCCGATGATGTTGCGGCGGTTGACGTCGCTGTCAAAGCCGAACAGCAGGTCGGGCGACGACAGGTGGAAAAAATGCAGCGCATGCGACTGCATGATCTGGCCGTAGTGCATCAGCTCGCGCATGGCCCGCGCCGACGCCGGAATGGCAGCCACCCCGAGCGCCGCATCCAGCGCCTTGCTCGCCGCCAGGTGGTGCGAGACCGGGCAGATGCCGCAAAGTCGCTGCACCATCACCGGCACTTCCCAGTACGGGCGGCCGACGATGAAGCTCTCGAAGCCGCGGAACTCGACGATGTGCAGCCGGGCCTGCACGACGCGGTTGTCATCATCCAGCAGCAGCGTCACCTTGCCATGGCCTTCCACACGCGAGACCGGGTCGATCGCCACCCGGCGCAGGGTTTCGGTCGTCGGCGTCTGCGGCGGCGTGTTCTCAGTCATAGTGAATCAGGCCCCGCCCGAGATGCGGCTCGCGGCCATCGAGCAAGGCAGTCAGAAAAGCCCAGATGGCATCTGCGCCGGGCGGGCAGCCGGGCAGGAAATGATCGATATGCACCACCTCGTGGATCGGGTGAACGCGCGCCAGCGGCAGCGGCAGTTCGGGATCGTCGGGCACCGCCGAACTGGCACCAAGTCCGCGCCGGTTCTGGTACACATCGACCAGAATCTGGCCGATGTCCAGCGCATTGCGCTGCGCCGGCAGACCTCCATTGATGGCGCAGGCGCCCACCGCCACCAGCACCTTGCAGCGGGCGCGAAACTCGCGCAGGACATGGACGTTTTCGGCATTGCACAGGCCGCCCTCGACCAGCCCGATGTCGCAAGGGCCGCAATGCTTGATGTCGGTCAGCGGCGAGCGGTCGAACTCGACGCGCTCGGCCAGCGCAAACAGGCGCTCGTCGATGTCGAGCAGCGACATGTGGCAGCCGAAACAACCGGCCAGCGACACCGTGGCCACCCGCAGCTTGCGCTGAGGGCCCGGCTCACCGCCGGATTCACCGGCAGAACCGGCTACCGTAAGCGCAGCATCATCGCGGTCCATCATCAGCCTCCTTTCGGGTGGCAGGCATCTCGCTGATCGCAGCGCGGTCAAAGCGCCGCTCGCCGATCGGGACCACAAATCCCCTGCGTTTGGGCAGGATGGCGCCCACCGGGCACACCGTGGCAGCAAAGTCGTCGGCGCTGAACACGCTGTCGCCCAACTGGCCGCTGGGTGAATTGACCAGCAGGTGCGAATCGATGCCATGACCACCGATGGCGAACACGTCCTTGTGATCGATTTCGTGACTGGCGCGCACGCACAGCTTGCACTGGATGCAACGGTTGAAATCGATCCACGTGTCGGGATGGCTGGCATCGACGGCGCGCTTCGGATAGAACTCCTCGAACTGCGGCCCCGTCATGCCCATTTCGTAGCCGGTGGCCTGCAGCAGGCAGTCGCCGCTCTTCTCGCAGCTGGGGCAGAAATGATTGCCTTCCACAAACAGCATCTGCAACAGCATCCTGCGCCGGGCATCGATGTCGGGACGTCGGTTTTCCACCACCTGCCCGGCTGCCGCGGGCGTGGTGCAGGCCGCCGCCATCCGCCCGTCGACGCTGACGATGCACAGTCGGCAGGCGCCGCTCTGCCCCAGCGTCGGGTGCCAGCACAGGTGCGGCACATACTGCCCGGCGCGGGTAGCGGCCGCCATCAGGGTCTCACCGCCCTCGAAGGGCACGGCCAGCCCGTCCAGACTGAAATGATTGCCGGCCGGCGGGCTCATCCGCGTCGATCCAGGTGGGCACCGGCATCGGTGCGGCCCGTGACGCGGCGCGCCACTTCCAACTCAGCGTCCAGGTCGAAAGCCGGCGTGAACCGGGGCGAGAGCAATCGCCGCTCGTAGGCCGGACGAAAGCGCAACAAGGTGTCACGCAACGGGTTGGTGGCGGTGGCGCCGAGCCCGCAATGCGTGCTGCCATGCAGCAGGGCTTCCAGCTCGCGCAGCTCGTTCTCGTCGAACAGCGAACCGTAACCGGCCGCAAGCTTGTCAAGCCGCCGCACCACCAGTTCGGTCCCCACCCGGCAGGGAGTACAGAAGCCACAGCTCTCATGCGCAAAAAAGTGGGCGAAGTTGCGCGTCACTTCAAACATGTCGCGCGATTCATCAAAAACCATGAAGGCGCCGGCGGTGGGCACATCGTCGAATCCGATGTGGCGGCCAAACTCGTGCGCGGCCAGACACAGACCCGAGGGCCCGCCCACCTGCACCCCCTGCGTACGCTCGGCACCGCAGTCGTGCAGGATGTCGGCCACGCTGACGCCGAACGGGTATTCATAGACGCCGGGGCGTGCGCAGTCGCCGCTGACCGAATGCAGTTTGCTGCCGCTGCTGGCCGCGGTGCCCATGCCGGCCCACCAGGCCCCGCCCTGTTCGGCGATGTGGGCGGCGGCGCAGAAGGTTTCGACGTTGTTCACAACGGTCGGCTGGCCCATATAGCCCCGCTCCACCGGAAACGGCGGCCGGATGCGCGGTGTGCCGCGCTTGCCCTCCAGCGATTCGATCAGTGAGCTCTCTTCGCCGCAGACGTAGGCACCGGCGCCCAGGTGAATCTCGATGTCGAAGTCAAAACCCTCGACGCCAAGGATGGAACGCCCCAGCAGGGCGGCCGCGCGCCGGCGCGCCAGCACGTCCAGCAGGGCCGCATGCAGATGCGCGTACTCCCCGCGCAGGTAGACGAAACCCAGGCGCGCATCGAGCAGCCGCGCCGCGACGGTCATGCCCTCGAACACCGTGTCGGCCTGCCGCGCCAGCAGCACGCGGTCCTTGAACGTGCCGGGCTCGCCCTCGTCCGCGTTGCAGACGACCACCCGGGTTTGTGTCGGCGCGACCGCTGCGGAGCGGCACAGGCGCCACTTGGCCGACGTGGAAAAACCCGCGCCGCCGCGGCCGCGCAGGCGCGAATGCCCGATTTCGTCGAGTGTCGCGTCCACCCCGCGCGCCAGCACGGCCCGCAAGGCGCTGCCTTGCAGCGGCGCGCTGCCCAGCAAGGGCCCGGCGCGGTGCACCGTCGCATCGACCTGCTGCCACGACGGCGGCCACTGCGACACCGGCACCCGCGCGAGCAGCAGGTCGGCCAGTTCGGCAATGCGCGGGCTGTCGAGCCGGGTCAGCACCTGCTGCTGGTTCACCAGCACGGCCGGCGCGTGGTCGCCCAGGCCGATGCACGAGGCATAACCGACGCTGACCAGCCCATCAGCGGACGGCGCGCCGCCCGCCGTCACGCCCAGCCGGCGGCAAAGCTCCTGCGCGAGCATGCGGCTGCCGGCCATCTGGTCGGTGATGTTGTCGCTGAACAGCAGGTGGTAGCGACCGACCGGTCGCAGGTGAAAAAAGCGGTAGAAGCTGGCGACGCCCTCGACGATGGCCGGTGTCAACCCGACGCCGGCCGCCACACGTGCCAACGCCTCGCGGGGCAGCCAGCGCGTCTCGATCTGCAACTCCCGCAGGATCTGCACCAGCCGGTCACGCCGGCCGGCATGGCGCGCCAGCACCGCGTCAACGCAGCGGGCCCGGTCTGCGGCGGACTCGGTACGGGTGGCAGGGGTCGGGCGTTCGTCCTTCATGGCTGGAGCCCCTAGCATGGCATCCCGGGATGCTTCTGGCAACCGCTGGCGTCAAACCCGTGCGATCCGCCAGCGATCCCGGCCGCTCACCCCCGCCCGGCCTCAATCGCCTCGTGCAGTTCCACCAGCGCCAGCGTCAGCTTGTGGCCCGGGTCCAGCCAGATCATCGGCAACGACTGTTCATGCGATTCGCGGATGCGCACCGATGACGGCAGGTAGGGCTCCAGCACCGGCAGGCCTTCGTCGATCAGCTCCTGTACGACGCGCTGCGGCAGGTTGGCGCGCGGCTGGAACTGGTTGACGACGATGCCGTCGATCTGCAGTTCGGGGTTGTGGTCCGCGCGGATTTCCTCGACGTTTTCCATCAGCGTGTACAACGCCTTGCGCGAAAACTCGTCGCAGTCGAACGGAATCAAGCAGCCGCGTGCAGCGATCAGCGCTGAGCGGGTGTAAAAGTTCAGCGCGGGCGGCGTGTCGATGTAAATGCGGTCGTAGTTGTCGGCGAGCTTTTGCAAGGCCTCGCGCAGCTTGTAGATCTTGTGGCGCGATTCGAGCTTGGTCTGCAGCGCATCCAGCGCAGGGCTGGACGCCATCACACGCAGGTTGTCGTGCGGCGTCGCCACGGTGTATTCGTCCGGCGCCGGGCCGCGCAGGCTGAAGCTCAGCGTGTTTTCAAAAAAATCGGCCACCGTCGGCTGGTCGTCCTGCGCGCTGTCACCCAGCAGGTAGGCGCTGGAGTTTCCTTGCGGGTCCAGATCAATCACCAGCGTGCGATGGCCCTGGCTGGCACTGATGGCGGCCAGGTTGCAGGTGATCGTCGACTTGCCGACGCCTCCCTTCTGGTTGAAAACGACGAGCGGCATGACAGAATTCCTTCAAAGGCGGTACAGGGGATGGATCGGGGAAAGTCTCAGGCCCCGATTGTGCCCAAGGCCCGCTCTTCATCTGAAACGGCCGTAGCGCTCGCCGACAATCGGGATCTGAGCGGCAGCAAACTGTTGCGGGCGTCAGTCCGGACGGCTGTTGCAAGGCAGTTGCGAGCCGCCGAACAGTCCTTTTATCATAGCAAAATAACACCAACTGACGATGGATAAAGCCGAAAAACATATGAAAAAGCCGAAAAACCCGATGACACCCCCCCTGCTTCCTTCAGCGCTTCGCACGCTCTTGCTGATGCTGGTGGCCACCGTCGGCTTTTTCTCACAGCCCGCGCGGGCGCTGGAGGTGCGTTTCGAGCCCGTGGCACCCGGCGTCTATGCCCATATCGGAGACAAGGGTGGCCGCAGCGTCGAGAACGAGGGGCTCAACGCCAACATCGGCCTGGTCGTCACCCCGGCCGGTGCAGTGCTGATCGACAGCGGGGCCACCTTTGCTTCGGCCCGCAAGATCCACGACGCGGTGAAAGCCGTCACCTCGCAGCCGCTGCGCTGGGTCATCAACACCGGCGGGCAAGACCACCGCTGGCTGGGCAACAGTTACTTTAAGGGCACGGGTGCCCAGCTGATCGCCCACACCAACGCCCGCACCGACATGCAGTCGCGCGGCGGTGAGCAGCTGGCCAGCCTGCGCACACTGCTGGGGCCAGCTGCCGAAGGCACCACCGCCGTGCTGCCCGCGCGCTGGATCGAAGGGCCTGTCGAGCGTCTGAACCTGGGCGGCACCGTGATCGAACTGCACCACGCCGGTGGCGGTCATACCCCCGGCGATCTCCTGGTCTGGCTGCCGCAGGCCGGCGTGCTGTTTTCCGGCGACGTGATCTACGTCGACCGCATGCTGGGCGTGATCCCGGTCAGCAACACCCGCGCCTGGCTGGCCAGTCTTGCGCGGGTCGAATCGCTGCAGCCCGCCATCATCGTGCCCGGCCATGGCTCGGTCACCACGCTGGCTGTCGCGCGCCTGCAGACGCGCGACTACCTGCTGGCGCTGCGCGCGCACATGAAGAAGGCGGTGGATGACGGCGTGGACGTCAGCGCCGCCGTCCGTTCGTTCGACGGCGCCCGCTGGATGGGGCTGCTCAACGCTGCCGAGCTGGCGCCCGGCAACGCCAGTCGCACCTATCTGGAAGTGGAGCGGGAGTAGAGCGCAGGTCCCTCTGAAAACGAAAAAAAGGTGGCGACTGACCTTTCAGTATCACGCGCACTTGAGGAGTCGCCCCTGCAAAATTTATTTTCTCAGCCGCCTGCCGGTGCGATTTTCCGGGATGACCCGTTAAGAGATCTCCGTTGGATATAGTCCATCAGCCACAATATAATATACCGCCTCCCTCAATGAAGAAATCGGATTTAATTTAGGAATCTTGAACGTAGTGCTTTTGTCAATCAAGCCTGAATTACCGGTCAAGACATAATACAAATTCGGCCACTCCGCTGCATTCAGCACCTGTCCATCGCATCGAAATACATTAATCGGATTACCACGATCAAAACCATAGCCGCCATAACCAAAGCCGCTCAGCATGATCTGGCCAATATAATCGTCATCCAAAGTTATTCCTCCTGCCGAATCGGGATATAAATCATCTCCATTTATTCCTGTATCCATGCAATAACCACCGTGTGGCATCGACCAATAGAAATCAGGATCAGTTGGCACGTTGGGCAATGCGAACGTATTCATTCCATCACCGCCGAAATTGAAGCCGATAATACTGAAAAACGCTTCATTATCGACAATCTGAAAAATGCTGCCATCGCAGGGATGATAGTTAGCAGGTATGGCTTGCTGGTTTGCAGGTCGACTCCACCCTATGGGCAATGGTAATGCCGGCTGGAATGCAAATCTCTCGATTCGTCCGAGAACTCCAGTCGGCGCTGGCGCAGTGGGAGCGGTTCCGTTCGTGCATATGCAATAGCTTGCTGGATATTGCAGACCAGCAGGAAGCGGAATTGTGTTTGGCAAATGAAAATGCTCGTCACTGTAACTCGGACTGAAAGCATGGCCAATTACTTCAAACAAGGCAGGATAATCACTGATTTTGAGGATTCGCCAATCGCAAGGCATGAATCCGGTGGAAGGATCCACATTTGCTCCGTTTGCCAATATTACGAGTTGTCCGATGGTCGCCATTTACACCCTTAAAGTATCACATGTTTTATATTTCAGTCGGATAAAGTCGGAATGAAAAATCAAAGGAGTCCTGAATAAATTCAATCCGGAGCACTCAAATACCGATAGTTATCAAATTCAACCGGCAGATTCGGTCTGCTAAATGCATATTTTTCAATCTCGCCGCCGCCCTGGTTATTTTTAACCACATCGAATAAAGTTTCATTTTTGGTAATCGGCTTTTCAGAATCGTCGCCAAAACAAATCCCGAATCTCCAGAGTTTATTGCTTTATCGCAATTCGAGGGAAAACCACCAATTCTTATTGGTTATCGATATGAAATCAGGAGATTGGAGATTTCGGGGCCCGATCCGATGCTCCAGACAATCCGATCGGGCGAACCCGGAAATTGAGATATCTGCGCCGCACTCAGGACTGCATCAACGCTGCGGGTCTTCAAACTGACTTGGCTTACTGACTTTTTGACCTTGTCAAACACATAGCAGGCGCCGTCCGGCCCGATGGCGATATCTGCCGGGCGACCCGGGAGTCGAATGGCGTCTAAAGCCTGCCCGGTAGACGATGAGAACAAGACCAGTCGAGCCACCGAGATATCAAGAACAACGAGCTTGCCATCCGGGGCGGCATGGATAAACCTTGGATCCTCAAGAACACGGTGATCGGTTTCAGTCTCCCAATGGGGCACCCAGCCCGTTCCGACATGGTCGTCTGCGCTGATACCCGTCCAAATGCCTTGCCCACTATCTGGGCTGGCAACGGCGACTTTTCCGAGGAGTTGATCACTGACTGCGAGACGTCCGTCCTCCAGAATCGCAACACCCGTTGGCCGCGAAAACCGCTTGCCGGAAACTTCCGTGATTTCCCCAATGGGTTGCAACGAATGGCTCAGATGCAGGATTCGACGATTGCCGGTATCCGCCACCCAGAATGATCCATCCGGTGACACAGCGGCAGAGGTTGGAACATTCAGTGCCTTGTGTGAGCCGCCATAGCTTGCGGTCGTCCCGTCGGGGCGACGCAGCGTCAAAGTGTCCGATCGGTACCAGGGTTTTTGCAGTTCGCCGAATGTTCCGGCAGCCAGCACCTGCTGTCTGGATGTCATGGGGAAGACGGCGCTGTCTGCCGATCCGCAGCCGATCAGGATCGTTGGCAACACGGCCGCACCAGAAATGGCGGCCGCCTGGGACATGAACTTTCGACGAGCCTGCGAATGTGAAGGCATCAGTATTGGTATTGACATGAAATATGAGCGATTGATCCGGCCCGATAAAAATATCGCTGTTTGGCGCCTTCTCCTCAGCTGAAACCGGAGAAAAGTTCAAATAGCACGAGAACGGAGCAACAGGGCTGCCGTTGCGAGTGGCGACGGAGAAGAAAGTTCCGCCCAAGTATGCCCGGGGAACGACGCTGGCGGCAACAAACCCGCGCGAAAGCAAGTCCGCGATTCAAGCCGCAAGCTGACTTGAAATTCTCCCAAGTGGCAAAGTTACCTGCGTGCCAACTTCGACCTTTCGGTAGAGCCCGCCGGCCGTTACCGCTGAACGCCACCGTCCTGGCGAGCGGCAACGCCCGTCGCACCTATCTGGAAGCGGAGCGGGAATGGGCTGCGGGTTCGCCTCGGTCAACCGTCCTCGCCCGGCCATGCTTCGGCTGGCGACACCACAGGCTTTTACTACTCGATTGGTAGCAAAAAACGACCATTTGACGCCGGGTTGATGCCAAAATGTCTTGAAAACCATCCAAAAATCAGCCGCGAGCCACCCGCTGCCGGGCCTGTGCCAGCCGGGCGTCGAGGTAAGCACCGTAAAAGTCGGGCAGATAACCGCCGACCAGCCGGTCGGCCGCTTCCACGCCGCCCTTGCCGAAGAACAGCACCGTGGGGGCGATGCTGATCTTCCACTGGCGCACCATGTCTTCATGGGTCAGCGCCTTGCCCTGGAAATCCGTCAAGGGCAGGCTGGTGCGCATGTCCACCTGCACCACCTCGATCTGCCCTTCGCGCAGCATCGGCGCCAGATAGTTGCTGCGGGCCACTTCGCAGAACGGGCAACCTTTCAGGCTGACCATCACCACCAGCGGTTGCCCTTTGGCCAGGGCCCGGTTCAACTCGTCCGGCAGCGATCCGGCCACCGGCAGCACCGCACCGGCAGCCCGCGCAACGCCTGCTGCGGGCACAGCAGCGGTGAACGCAGCGGCAGACAGCAGCTGGCGCCGGGTCAGGCCGCTGGTGTCGCACCGGGATTCGAAGGTGGTCATTTGGCTTCGCGCTCCATCAGCAGGTAGGTGTTGTAGGCATTCATGCGGTTGGCCGCACGGAACAGCGGCAGGTGCTCAAAGGGCGTCCAGTCAGCCGCGTTATAGGCGTCTTCAAACGGGTCCAGATTGAGCGCCGCCTGACGCATGGTCTTGCGCAAGTAGATCAGATAGTCGCGCGTCAGCTGCATGTCCTTGCGCGCCTCGGTGGAGATCGGGCCGTGGCCGGGCACGATGGTGGTCGCGTCGAAAGCCAGCAGCTGGTCCAGAGCCTTGATCCAGTGGCCGCTGTCGGCCTGCCCGACAAACGGAATGCGGCTGCGAAACACCAGGTCACCGGCAAATAGCACTTTCTCATGCGGCATCCAGACGACCTGGTCTTCCGGGGTGTGCGACGGGCCGACGTGGCGGATGTAGAGCTTCACGCCACCGATCTCAAGCATTTCATCCGCATCAAGCCAGCGGTCAGCCGGCACCAGTCGGGTGTTGGCGTCAATCCAGGGCGCCAGGTCTTCGCGCGAGGCCGCCAGCCGCTGGCGCGCGGTGTCCGAGTTCAGGTAGTCCCGCCCTTCCTTGTGCGCAAGAATCGTTGCGCCCTGCGCCTTGAAGACCTGCAGGCCGTAGATATGGTCGGCGTGGTAATGGGTGACGATAACGTACTTGACCGGTAGCGGTGTGATCTGCCGGATGGCAGCCAGCAGTCGCTCGGCAAGTGCCGGCGAGCCCAGCGCGTCGATCACCACCACCCCGGCCGGCGTGACGATGAAGGCAGCGTTGGAGATGAAGTTCTGGTTTTCCGGCGAACCCAGCGCCGAGACACCTTGTACGTACCAGGCGGAGGGAGATACCTGCACCGGCTTCATCTCCGGCACTGTCTGCGCCAGAGCAGGCGCGAGGGCCATCAGACTCAGGCACAGCGCAGCCAGTAGCGCGCGCAAATACCGCGTTGCGGCGCCAGCCTGGCATCGGGAAACGGGCAATGAATACATGATTTGATCCTGATTGACTGAAGGAAACCGCGATACCCGGATGCAGCGTGCTGATGGCTGACGCCTGATTTTTCCTGTCAGAACCCTCACGAGTTCTTGACCACGATCAACCGCCGCCACACACTTGGGCGTAACATTCATATAAGTTACTACTGAATTATTGGAGATCAGCGTGAATCTGGCAAGCCTGATGGAACGATACGGTGACGCCGCCGTGCTGGCCACCGGCGGTGCGCTGATCGGTGCGCTGTTTGGCTTCACGGCACAGCGCTCGCGTTTCTGCCTGCGCGCGGCGGTGATCGAATTCTGGCACCGTCGCTTCGGCGACAAGCTGGCGGTCTGGCTGCTGGCCTTCTCTTCAGCCGTGGTTGGCGTGCAATTGCTGATTCTGGCCGGTGCGCTCGACGTCAGCGATGCCCGCCAACTGGCCAGTCGCGGCAGCCTGTCGGGCGCACTGGTCGGTGGGCTGCTTTTCGGCATCGGCATGATCCTGACCCGCGGCTGCGCCAGCCGCCTGCTGGTGCTGTCGGCCAACGGCAACCTGCGGGCGCTGCTGTCAGGGCTGGTGTTTGCGGTCACCGCGCAGGCGGCACTGGGCGGCGCGTTGGCGCCGCTGCGCGAATCGATCAGCCTGTGGTGGACCGTCGACGGCGGCTCGGCCCGCGACCTGCTGGCGCTGACCGGTATCGGCCACAAGGGCGCACTGCTGTTCGGCCTGCTCTGGGCGGCTGCGGCGCTGTTTTTTGGCCTGCGCAGCGGTGGTGGCGCCTGGAAATGGTTCGGCGGCATCGGCGCCGGTCTTTCGGTGGCTGCCGCCTGGTGGTTTTCTTATTCGGTGGCCAGCGAGTCGTTTGGCGTGGTGAAAATCCAGGGCATGACCTTCAGCGGACCGTCGGCCGAGTGGCTGATGCGCGTGCTGCATGCGCCGACGCCGCCGATCGGTTTCGACTTCGGCCTGATGCCGGGCGTGTTTCTCGGTTCGATGATCGGCGCCTTCATCGGCCGCGACTTCAAGATCGAAGGCTTCAAAGACGGCTACAGCATGGGCCGCTACATTGCCGGCGCGATGCTGATGGGTTTTGGCGCCATGCTGGCCGGTGGCTGCGCGGTGGGTGCCGGCGTCACCGGTGGCGCCATCTTTGCGCTAACCGCCTGGTTGTCGCTGTTCGGCATGTGGCTGGGCGCCGGCCTGACCGATCGGCTGATCGACCGCGAGCCCGCAGCTGCCCCCGCCGGCGATACCTCGCTGCAACCCGCCCCTACGCGCGCACCCTGATCGCAAGGCCATTGCCAAGGCCATCGGGGCCGCGCCCCGATGGCCGCATGCCGGTTACTTGCCGCTGAGGTATTCGGCCACGGCTGCCATTTCCAGCGGCGTCATCTTGGCAGCGATCGAATGCATCACCGCGTTGTCGTTGGTGCGCTCGCGCTGGTTGAACTGCTTGAGCTGGCTTTCGGTGTAGGCCGCGTACTGGCCGGCCAGGCGCGGCAGGCTGGTGGTGCCCAGTGCGCCCTCCCCGTGACAGCTCACGCAAGCGGGCAGTGCGCTGTACTTGTTGCCATGATGGTAAATGTAGCTCCCGACCCCGGCCAGCGGCTTGTCCTTGACAGGTTCAGGGTGTACCGCCTGCTTTTCGAAATATTTGCCCAACGCAGCCATTTCGTCCGGCGTCAGCTTGGCCACCATTTCGGCCATCGCCGTGCTCTTGCGCTTGCCGGACTTGAAGTTGTCCAGCTGCTTGGCGATGTACTCCCAGTGCTGGCCCGCCAGGCGCGGAAACACCTCGCTGGCCGATTCACCCTCCATGCCATGGCAGACAAAACAAACGCCGCTGACGATCTTCTTCGCCCGGGCTTCGTCGGCCTGGGCGGCAGCACTGCCAGCTGCCAAGGTCAGGGCGATCACCAGTGACGCCCTCGTGAGCACAGCGGCGCCGGAGGAAAAGTCCGGTGTTGAACAGGTTTTCATGGATGCATCTCAAGAAAAAGCCGCCAGCCTCGCGACTGGCGGCGTGATTCAGACCGCCGCCTTCAGGCCAGCGTGTCGGCCCAGATGTTGCGCGCCCAGCCCATGGCATAGCGGCCTTCGATCTCACTGGCGGCTGTGGAAACACCCCCCGAGCCTGCCACCGGCAGCATGGTCTTCTGCGCGTCGTCCCAGCGGTGCACGCTGGCCACGTGCACAGCGTCTTCGTCACTGACGAAGCTGTAACAGGTGTTGTTGTAGATCGGCAGCGGGTTCACCTGCTTGCCGGTCAACAGCGCCACCACAGCCGCTGCGCAGGTCTTGCCGTGCTGGTTGGCCATGTGGCCGGACTTGGGCATGGTGGGGGCGCTCTGCGTCGAGTCACCCAGCACGTGGATGTTCTTCGCGGCTTTCGATTCGTGCGTCAGGAAGTCCACCTCGCACCAGCGCTTGTTGGCCGTGGCCAGTCCGGTGCTGACCGCGATGTCGCCGGCGCGCATCGACGGAATGACGTTCAGCACATTGGCCTTGATGTCATCGTTGAAGTCGAACTTCAGCGTGTTGGTGGCGGCATCCACATCGATCAGGCGGTGCTTGGGCCGATAGTCGATCATGCCCTTGTAGCGGTCTGCCCAGGCCTTCTTGAACAGCGCGCCTTTGGAGGTGACGTCGTCATTGGCGTCGAGGATCAGCACCTTGCTCTTGGGCTTGGCCTTGGAGAAATAGCTGGCAACCTGGCAGGCACGCTCGTAAGGGCCGGGCGGGCAGCGGTAGGGCGCCAGCGGGATCGACAGCGCGTAGACGCCGCCGTCGGGCATGGCCACCAGTTGCTCGCGCAGCGCCACGGTCTGCGGCCCGGCTTTCCAGGCGTGCAGCACTTTCTCCTTGGCGCCGGGTTTGGCCATGCCGGGCAGGGTTTCCCACATGAATTCGATGCCCGGCGACACGATCAGCCGATCGTAGTTCAGGCTGGCACCGCCGGCCAGCGTGACGGTGCGCTTGTCGGGATCGATGCGGGTGACCGTGTCGCGCACCATCCTGACGCCGTGGCGGCGCTCCAGGTTGTCATACGGCGTGGTGATGTCGGCCATGGTCATCGTGCCACCGAGCACCAGGTTGGAGATCGGGCAGGACACGAAACTGGCGTTGGGTTCGATCAGCGTGACCTGGATGCTCTGGTCGGACCACATGCGCAGGTACTTGGCGGCGGTGGCGCCGCCGTAACCTCCGCCGATCACCACCACATGCCCGGCGCTGGCACCGCCGCCGCTGGCGCAGCCACTGACCATTCCCAGCGCGCCGAGCATCGTGCCGGCACCGGCGGTCTGAACAAATTGACGTCTTTTCATGGCTGTATCTCCCTTATTTCTTCAAGGCCGAAAAGTAGGCGGCCAGCGCAGCGAGCTGCTCGTCGGTGTAACCCTTTGACAGCTGGTGCATCAGCGTGGCGGGCTTCTTGCCTGTCTTGAAGTCGATCAGCTTCTTGTACAGCTCGTCCTTGTTGACGCCGGCCAGTGACTCCATGCCTTTTTGCGCCACACCTTGGGTACCGTGGCAGTTGGCACAGGCCGCTGCCCAGCTGCGGACCTGCAGCGGGTCCGGCGCCTGCGCGCTGGCCAAGCCGCAGGCCGTGGCAAAGACGGCCATCGCCGCGATCTTGCTCCAGAGTTTCATATCATCTCCTTGTTGAATGGGGTGGACGCAAACGACCCTATTCGACCGTTTCATCCGTCGCTTCTTATATTACCGGGGATAGTATGGGCAAACGCCCGCCCTGTAAGCACGTGAAAACCCGGGGTGCGTGAACCGATGATGAAGCGCGCACCGCCATCGACTGCCGGTGCGCGTTGGCCGCACGCGGCCAGTTGGACCCCGTCGCTTCAGCGGGCGCTGTAGTCTTCCTCGATGGCAATCTGGGTGCAGACCGCCCGACACAGCGTGACCACGCGGTCATTGATGATGCGGTAGTAGATCTGGACACCGTCGCGCCGCTTGCCCAGCACGCCCGCCTGGTAAAGCGTATTGAGGTGCTGCGACATGTTGGGCTGGGTGGTGTCAATCTCGCGCAGCAGCTCGCCCACGTTCTTCTCACCATTGCAAAGGCTGCTGATGATCTTCAGGCGCATCGGCGCAGACATCACGCGAAAAACCTCGGCCGCCAGCTCGAACACCTTGTCGGACTCGGTGATGGGTGGGCTCTCGACATTCACTTCGGTTCTGGCCATTTTGTGTGGCTTCCAGTTGACGGCATTGAATCGGTTGATTCGAATAAGCTCATATTCTGCTACGGGAATCCACTGACGTCACCCCGCGCGGCTGCGCAGCGTGCGGCTGAGCAGCACCACCGGAATCAGCCCCACCAGCACCAGCGCCAGCGAGGGCAGCGCGGCCTCGCCCAGGCGCTCGTCGCGCGCCAGCTGATAGGCCACCACCGCCAGCGTGTCGGTATTGAAAGGCCGTAGCACCAGCGTGGCGGGCAACTCCTTCATCACGTCGACAAACACCAGCAGGGCTGCCGCCACCACCGAGCGCCGCAGCAGCGGGCCGTGCACCCGGCGCAGCAGCCCGAAGCCGCCGACACCCAGCGTGCGGGCGCTTTCGTCCAGGCTGGGCGCGATGCGTGAATAGCCACTTTGCACCGATTGCAGCGCGACGGCGCAAAAACGCACGAGGTAGGCCCAGACCAGGCCAGTGACAGTGGCGGTCATCAGGTAGCCGGCGCCGGATTGCGGCCATGCCGCCTGCAACCAGCCGACCGGCAGCAACAGGCCGACAACAATCACCGCGCCCGGGATCGCATAACCGAGCCCGGCCAGCTGCACCGCCCCGCGGGTCAGGCGACCCGCGCCCCGCCGCTGCGCAAACGCGAGCCACAGCGCCAGCGCCACGGCCAGCGCGGCGGTGAGCAGCCCCAGGCGCACGCTGTTGAATGACCAGGCGATGAACCGGTCCCACGGCAGCACCGACCAGTCGGCCGCCAGCGGCCGCAGCATGAAGGCGACCGGCAGTACAAATCCCAGCAGCACCGGCACGCCGCAGACAGCCCAGATCGCCAGCAGCCGGCCGCCGGTCAGGCGCACTGGCTGGGCTTCGGCCGAGTTGCCGCGCCCGCCACGCGAAGCGACAAAACGCATCTGACGCTGCGCGCGTTGCTCCAGTTGCAGCAGAACCAGCACCACCAGCAGCAGCAGGGTCGCCAATTGGGCGGCCGCGATGCGGTTGTCCATCGCCAGCCAGGCTTTGTAGATGCCGGCGGTGAAGGTCTGGATGCCGAAATAACTGACCACGCCATAGTCGGCCAGCGTCTCCATCAGTGCCAGTGCCGCGCCGGCGGCAATGGCCGGCCGGGCCAGCGGCAAGGCGATTTCGCGGATTCGCCGCGGCAACGGCGCGCCCAGCAGCCGGGCCGCTTCCATCAGCTGGCTTGCACGCTCGCCCAGCGCGGTGCGCGCGAGCAGGTAGACGTAGGGATAAAGCGAAAACGTGAACACCCAGGCCGCGCCGCCGACGCTGCGGACCTCGGGCAGCAAGCGCCCTTCCAGTCCGAACGCCTGGCGCATGCCGGTCTGCAGCGGCCCGCTGAACTGCAGGAAGTCGGTGTAGGCGTAGGCGACAACATAGGCCGGCATCGCCAGCGGTAGCAGCAGCGCCCACTCGGCCGTGCGCCGGCCGGGAAAGTCGAACAGCGTCACCGCGGCCGCACTGGCGGTGCCGACCACGACAACGCCCACGGCCACCATCAGGCACAGCCGCAGCGAGGTCCAGGCATAGTCGGGCAGCACCGTTTCGGCCATTGACCGCAGAATGTCGGCCGTGACCGCATCCCATTGCAGCCACGAGGCCAGCACGGCCAGCGCTGGCAGGCTCAGCGCCAGGGTCACGAGCAGCAGAAATGCGGATGAAAGCCGGTGCAAGGGGATTCGGACCGGAGTCCGCGCCAATGTAAATGAGAATTGTAAGCATCTACAATGGCCGGACGATGTTTCTTGAAGTCTCCCAGTTGCGCGTGCGCTACCCGGGCAGGGCCCAGCCGGCCGTCGATTCGGTGACGCTGGGTCTGGCCGCCGGCGACATTGGCGTGCTGATCGGACCCTCGGGATGCGGCAAGACCACGCTGCTGCGCGCGGTGGCCGGGCTGGAGCCGGTCAGCGCTGGCGAAATCCGCCTGTCGGACACCGTGGTCAGCCAGCCCGGGCGCACGGTGGAGCCGGAAAAGCGCCGCATCGGCATGGTTTTCCAGGACTACGCCCTGTTCCCGCATCTGGACGTGGCGCACAACGTTTCCTTCGGCCTGCACCACCTGCCCAAGGCCCAGCGCGCGGCACGGGTCGATGAGGTGCTGGCGCTGGTCGGTCTGGCAGGCAGCGGCGGCCAGCACCCGCATGAACTGTCCGGCGGGCAGCAGCAGCGGGTGGCGCTGGCCCGCGCGCTGGCACCCCGACCCCAGTTGCTGCTGCTGGACGAGCCGTTTTCAAACCTGGACGTCGATCTGCGCGAGCGGCTGGCGCACGAGGTGCGCGCCATCCTGAAAGCCGCCCAGGCGACCGCGCTGTTCGTCACCCACGACCAGCTTGAAGCCTTCGCCATCGGCGACCGGATCGGCGTCATGCACGAGGGCCGGTTGCACCAGTGGGACGACGCCTACACCCTGTACCACCGCCCGGCGACGCGGTTCGTGGCCAACTTCATCGGCCACGGCGTCTTCACCCCCGCGACGCTGCGGACCGAAAACGGACAGGTGGTGGTGCGCACCGCGCTGGGCGCGCTCACCGACGTGGCCGAATGCCCGCTGCCCTGCGCCTTTGCCAACGGCGAGTGCGACGTGCTACTGCGCGCGGACGACATCATTCACGACGACAACGCGCCGGTGAAGGCGCAGATCGTGCGCAAGGCGTTTCGCGGCTCGGAGTTTCTCTACACGCTGCAGCTGCGCACCGGCGAGACGCTGATGGCGCACGTGCCCAGCCACCACGACCACAGAATCGGCGAGTGGATCGGCATTCGCGCCGAAGTGGAGCACGTGGTGACTTTCAATCGCGCCTGCCCGCCGGGTCAGGCGGCCATCTGCGACCTGCCCTGCGCCACGCCCTGCGGCCAGGCCTGTGAAGCCGGTGCGGCGCAGGTTGGCACCGACCGCGTGGTGTCCACGCCTGCTTTGCGCGCCGACCCGCCCCAAGACCTCGCTGCCGTGCCCGGACCCTGAACGTCGCCTGAAGGCCCCGGCCCAGCGGGGATCCCCTGGCACCTTCCGGGTCATTTTTCAATCTTTTTTCGACTCAATCCAGCGTCAAATGGACGTTTTCAGCTATGCTTTTTATAGTTTCTTTGCGGCGGAAAGCGCGCTGTCCGCCTGACGCAGCCGCTCCACCGCTTCGCGCAGGTCGCGCGACCAGATGCGGCGGCTGCGGCCATCGGCCCACTGCGGTTCGCCGAAGCTGACGACGGCGATGATGCCGGGCGCGGTCAGCGTCCGCCAGACCGAGCCGAGCAGGGTTTCATCGCCGACGAACGACGGAGCCGCGCTGCGCTGGCGCGTCGCCGCATCCACAAAACTCAGTGCCACCGGCACCACCGGCGCGCCCGTGGTGACGGCCGCCTGCAACAGGTTGGCGTGAAAGGGCAGCAGGTGCACACCGTCGCCGGTGGTCCCTTCCGGAAACACCGCAACCACCTCGCCCTGCTGCAGCGCCTCGGCCATGTGGTGAACCACGCGCAGCGCATCTCTGCTCGACGCCCGCTCGATGAACAGCGTGCCCGCACCGGCCGCCAGCACACCGATCACCGGCCAGTGGCGCACGTCAGCCTTGGAGACAAAACGGCAATAGCGCGCCGCATGCATCACCAGGATGTCCAGCCAGGAAATGTGATTGGCCACCAGCAGCACCGGCCCTGCGTGCGGCGGTGCGCCGCGCACCTGCAGTTGCACGCCCCAGAGCGCCAGCAGCTGCTGCGACCAGGCTTGCACATAGGCTTCCCGGTGCGAGGGCGGCATGCGCCGGAAACGCAGGCTGACGGTCCAGAATCCGGCCAGCAGATGCAGCAGACCGCGCAGCAGCTTGCCAGCAGCGCGCAAGGCTTTCATCGGCAACAGACCCCGTCAGGCCGCCGATTCATGCGCGATATGGCCACCGACCAGCGTGCAGCGCACCCGCCCCGGCAGGGCATATCCTGAAAACGGCGTGTGCCGACCCTGGCTGCGCAGGGATTCGGGCTGCACCACCCATTCGGCTTTCGGGTCGAACACGCAGACGTCGGCGACGCCACCCACCGCCAGCCGGCCCAGACTGGCCTGCAGCGTACCCAGCGAACGGCCCAACACCTGCGCTGGCTGGCTGGTCAGTACGGCGAGTGCCCGCGCCAGCGGCGCGCCATCGTCCTGCGCCCATTTCAGTGCAAGGCTCAGCAGGAGCTCCAGCCCGGTGGCACCGGGCTCGGCCTCGGCAAACGGCAGCGTCTTGGCGTCTTCGTCGACCGGCGTGTGGTCGGACACCAGCGCATCGATGGTGCCGTCCAGCAGGCCTGCACGCAGCGCGTCGCGGTCGCGCTGCTGGCGCAAGGGCGGGTTCAGGCGGGCGCGGCTGTCGAAGTAGCCGATGTCGGTTTCCGTCAGGTGCAGCGAATTGATGCTGACATCGCAAGTCACGGCCAGCCCGTCCCGGCGCGCCTGGCGCACCAGTTCCAACCCGGCGGCGCTGCTCAGGCGGCACAGGTGAACCCGTGCGCCCGTCGTCTTCATCAGCTCGAAGATGGTGTGCAAGGCAATGGTTTCGGCGGCAACGGGAACGCCTGCCAGACCCATTCGCGTGGCCAGCGGACCGCTGGCGGCCACGCCACGGCCCAGATACAGTTCCTGCGGTCGCAGCCAGACGCCGTAGCCAAAAGTGCTGGCGTACTGCAGCGCGCGCTGCAGGATCTGCGTATTGCCCAGCGGAATCTCCGCCTGACTGAACCCTACGCAGCCGGCTTCGGTGAGCTGCACCATCTCGGTCAGCACCTCGCCCTGCAGCGAGCGGGTCAGTGCGCCGAGCGGGAAAACGCGCGACTGGTGCAGCTTTTCGGAGCGGAACTTGAGCATTTCCACCAGCCCCGGCTCGTCCAGCACCGGGTCGGTGTCGGGCGGACAGACCACGCTGGTGACACCCCCGGCAACCGCCGCCGCCATTTCGCTCTCCAGCATGCCTTCGTGTTCGTGGCCGGGTTCGCGCAGCCGTACCGCCAGGTCGACCAGGCCCGGTGCGACGATGCAACCGGTGGCGTCGATCACCCGGCTGGGCGTGAAATCGGTCGGCGCCTGACCGACGGCGAGCACCCGCCCTGCTGCAATGGCGATGTCACCCGGGGCATCGAGCCCGGCTGCGGGATCGACGATGCGGCCACCCTGAATCAGAATTTTCATCGCGGCTGCTCCTTCAGGCCTCGTTCCCGGCGACGATGCTCATCACCGCCATGCGCACCGCAATGCCAAAAGTGACCTGCGGCAGGATCACGCTCTGACGGCCATCGACCACGGCCGAATCGATCTCCACACCCCGATTGATTGGCCCGGGGTGCATCACGATGGCGTCCGGCCTGGCCAGTCGCAGCTTTTGCGGCGTCAGGCCAAAACTCTTGAAAAACTCCTGGCTCGACGGCAGCAGCGCCCCGCTCATGCGCTCGTTCTGCAAGCGCAGCATGATCACCACGTCGCAATCCTTGATGCCCTCTTCCAGCGTGTGGCAGACGCGAACGCCCATCGGCGCCATGTCGGCCGGCACCAGCGTCTTCGGGCCCACCACGCGCACCTCGGCGCAGCCCAGCGTGGTCAGCGCATGGATGTCGGAGCGCGCCACCCGCGAATGCAGCACGTCGCCGACGATGGCCACCGTCAGATTGGAAAAATCCTTTTTGTAGTGCCGGATGGTGTACATGTCCAGCAGGCCCTGCGTCGGGTGGGCGTGCCGGCCGTCACCGGCGTTGATCACGTGCACGTGCGGCGCCACGTGCTGGGCAATCAGGTAGGGCGCGCCCGACTCGCTGTGGCGCACGACAAACACGTCGGCCGCCATCGCGCTCAGGTTGGCAATGGTGTCCAGCAGCGACTCGCCCTTGCTGGCCGACGAGCGCGCAATGTCCAGATTGATGACGTCGGCCGACAGCCGCGTCGCCGCAATTTCAAACGTGGTCCGGGTGCGCGTGGAGTTTTCAAAGAACAGGTTGAACACGCTCTTGCCGCGTAGCAGCGGCACCTTCTTGACCTCGCGGTCGCTGACGCTGACGAAGTTGGCGGCGGTGTCCAGAATGTGCGTCAGCACATCGCGCGACAGCCCTTCGGTCGACAACAGGTGAATCAGTTCACCGTTGGCGTTGAGCTGGGGGTTGCGTTTGTAGAGCATGGTCAGCGCGCCTCCACCTGAAAACTCAGCCGGCCGGCGTCATCCCGCACCAGCTCCAGCGACTGGCTGGCGGGCAGCACCACTCGCGCGGCGGCGAAGTCGGCACGGATCGGCAGTTGCCGCCCCCCGCGATCGACCAGCACAGCCAGCCTGACCTGCGCGGGCCGGCCGTAGTCGAACAGTTCGTTGAGCACCGCCCGGATCGTGCGGCCGGTGTAGAGCACGTCGTCAAGCACCAGAATGTCTGCGCCATTGACATCAAAAGGCAACAGCGTCTGCCCGCCCGCCGCCAGTCCGCGCTGGGCAAAATCGTCGCGGTGCATGGCCGACGAGATGGCGCCGGGCTGGCCGGGCAGGCCCAGGTCATGTTGCAGGCGCTCGGCCAGCCAGTCCCCACCCGAGCGGATGCCGACGAGGCAGGTCGTCGGCGTGCACATCGGGCGAACGCCGCGCAGCAGTTCGCCGTAGAGCGCCTCTGCATCCAGAAACAGGGCACCGGCACTGCCGGCAGCCCGCGCCACACCGGTCGCGGCGGCGTCGTCGCTGCTTGAACTCATGAAAGACTCCTCATGAACTGCTCCAGAATGATGGCCGCCGCAGCCGCATCGGCGTCGCGGGCGCCCGAAGAAAGTGCCTCGGTCGTGCTGTAGCGCTCGTCGACCTCGAACACCGGCAGCCCGAAACGGCCTTGCAGCTGCCGCGAAAAGCGCTGCGCCTGGCGCGTCATGTCGTGGGGTGCGCCGTCCGGATGGACCGGAATGCCGATCACCAGCGCGTCCGGCTGCCATTCGTGGATGCGCTGCGCAATGCAATCAAAGCGGGCGTTGCCTTGCGCATGAATGCTGGGCTGTGGCGTGGCACTGCCGATCAACCGGTTGCCGATGGCGATGCCGGTGCGCTTTTGACCCAGATCGATGGCGAGAAACGTCTGCAACCCGGCCGGCACTGACCGGGCCTCGGCGACGTTCACGCGTGCCCCACGTCGGGCGACAGCGTCCAGGCCTGCAGCCCAAGCAGCGCCAGCGCCCGGTCGTAACGCTCTTCGACCGGCGTCTCGAAGATCACGGCCGGGTCGGCCAGAACCGTCAGCCAGCTGTTTTCGCCCAGTTCGGATTCGAGCTGCCCCTCACCCCAGGAGGCGTAGCCGAGCGTGACCAGCACCCTGCGCGGACCCGCGCCGCTGGACAGGGCCTCCAGCACATCGCGGGAGGTGGTCATGACCAGTCCGCCCGGTATCACCATGGTCGAGGCGTAGGCCGATTCACCCGGCTCGCTGCCGTCCACCGTCATGGGTTCGTGCAGCACGAAACCCCGCTCGGTCTGCATCGGCCCGCCATGGAACACCGGCGCCTTTGATAGATCGGCCCGGCGCAGCGACAAGTCCACCTTGTCGAACAGGCTGGAGAGGTTGATGTCGCTGGGTTTGTTGATGATCAGGCCGAGTGCGCCCTGGGCGCTGTGCTCGCACAAATACACGACGCTGCGCGCGAATGCCTCGTCTTCCAGACCCGGCATTGCAATCAGGAAGTGATGCGTCAGGTCAATCGGGGCAGAATCAGCGGACATGAAGGAATTCTAGCGGTGAACAATGGCAAGCCTTTCCATGCCGGGCTGATGTGGTTTCGCCGCGATCTGCGGCTGGACGACAACCCTGCCCTGCTGCTGGCGCTGAAGAATTGCGCCCAGGTGTATACCGTGTTCGTGTTCGACCGCGACATCCTCGATCCACTGCCCCGCGCAGACCGCCGGGTCGAGTTCATTCGGGAAGCGCTGGTCGAACTGGACGGTCGGCTGCGCGAAGCGGGCCATTGCGCTGGAGGCGGCGGGGGGCTGATCGTGTTGCACGGCAGCGCCCGCCGCGAACTGCCTTCGCTGGCGCGGCGACTGGGTGTGCAGTCGGTATTTGCCAGTCACGACTACGAGCCCGATGCCTGTGCGCGCGACGCTGCGGTGCGTGGCGCACTGGCCGACGCAGGCATTTCGCTGCACACCTGCAAGGACCACGTGATCTTCGAGCGACAGGAACTGCTGACCCAGACCGGAAAGCCGTTTTCCGTGTTCACGCCCTATCGCAACGCCTGGCTGCGCAAGCTCGACGGTGATGACCTACAACCGTGCGCGATTGACGATCTGACGGCAGCGCTGGCACCGATCCCGGCCGAACTCGACCGCGCCGTGCCGGCACTGAGCGAGATCGATTTTCTGCCGACCAACCTCGCCAAGCTGGCGATCGGCATGGGCGAATCGGGTGCGCAGGCCCATTTGGCAGATTTCCTCGGCAGGCTCGACCAATACCACCAGACACGTGACTTCCCGGCGATCAAGGGGCCCAGTTACCTGGGCGTGCATCTGCGCTTTGGCACGGTATCGATTCGCCGACTGGTGGCGCTGGCGCATGTCAGGGCGCAAACGGGCAGCCAGGGCGCGTCTGTGTGGCTGAGCGAACTGATCTGGCGCGACTTCTACGCGCAGATTCTGGCCAATCACCCGCATGTGGCGACGGGCAGCTTCCGGCCTGAATACGACGCGATTCGCTGGGAACATGGCAAGCGCGCCCAGTCACTGTTGTCCGCCTGGTGCGAAGCCCGCACGGGCTACCCGATCGTCGACGCAGCCATGCTGCAGCTGAACCAGACCGGCTACATGCACAACCGGCTGCGCATGATCGCCGCCAGTTTTCTGGCGAAGGACCTGGGCGTCGACTGGCGATGGGGGGAGCGCTACTTCGCCGAAAAACTCAATGACTTTGACCTGGCCTCCAACAATGGCGGCTGGCAATGGTGCAGTTCCAGCGGCTGCGACGCGCAACCGTGGTTTCGCATCTTCAATCCCGTCACGCAGAGTGAAAAATTCGACCCTGACGGCAAGTTCATTCGCCGCTACCTGCCCGCGCTGGCCGGTCTGGGTGGCCCTTGCCTGCATGCACCGTGGACGGCGAGCGAGATCGAACTGGCGGCGGCCCGCGTGGTGCTTGGCCGTGACTACCCGGAGCCGCTGGTGAAGCACGACGAGGCCCGCCAAGCCACGCTGGATCGCTACGCGGTGGTGAAAAAGAAGGCCGGTCCGGGATCTGGGTGAAACGCCCGATGCGCAGCCCGGAGCTGCGCCCCGTCAGGCGGTGACCGGCGCTTCTGCGTAACGGCGAACCAGGCTCAGCAGTTCTTCTTCCGAATAAGGCTTGCCCAGATAATGGTTCACGCCCAGTGCCTGCGCGTGTTCGCGATGCTTCTCGGCGATGCGCGACGTGATCATCACGATCGGCAGATCGCCCAGGCGTGCGTCTCCGCGGATGTTGCGCGCCAGATCGAAACCGTCCATGCGCGGCATCTCGATGTCCGACAGCACCACCACTGGCCGCTCCTCCTGCAGCCGCTCCAGCGCCTGCAGTCCGTCGATGGCCAACGCCACCCGGTACCCCTCGCGCTGCAGCAGACGCTGGGTAACACGACGCACCGTGATCGAGTCGTCGACCACCAGCACCAGCGGCACCTGTGCGACAGCCGGCTGAACCATCGCCTGGGCAGCGCTACCGCTTTCGTCGGGCGTCGTGGCTGGCTCGTCCAGAGCCTGCTGATGGACCTGGCTGATCCTTCGAGCCTGTTCGCCGTAGATCGCTGAGAGGGCAACCGGGTTGTAGATCAGCACCACTGCGCCCGATGCCAGCACCGTCATGCCTGCCAGACCCGGGAGGCGTGACAATTGCGGCCCGAGGTTCTTGACCACCGCTTCCTGGTTGCCCAGGATTTCATCAAGGTGAAGCGCGACGCGCTGCGCGGCGCTGCGGAAGATCACGACCGGCGTGGTTCGACCGGCTGTTTCGGTGGTGTGACTGGAGGACTGCAGCAAGGCGCCAGACCAGTAGAACGGAATGGTTTCCCCACCAAACTGCAGACTGCCAAGTGCATAGGCCTGCTTCAGTTCGTCTGCCGAGACCCGACGCACCAGTTCCACCAGGTTGGCCGGAATGCCGACCGTCAGGTTGCCTGATCGCATCAGCACCACCTGCGTCACCGCAGTGGTCAGTGGCAACACCAGCTTGAAGCTCGTCCCTCGGCCCGCACGCGTTTCGGTCTCGATGCGGCCACCGAGTGCCTGGATTTCCGAGCGGACCACGTCCATGCCGATGCCGCGACCCGCCAAGTCGGTCACCTCTGAAGCCGTTGAAATGCCGGGCATGAAGATCAGGTTAGAAGCCTCGGCGTCAGACAGTTCCTGCCCCTGCTCGATCAGCCCGGCTTCGCGCCCCTTCTGGAGAATGCGCGGCAGGTTGAGGCCGGCGCCATCGTCGCGGAAGACCACCGACACATCGTTGCCGGCCTGCGCCAGATCAATGGCAATCGTTCCCACCGGGTCTTTGCCGGCCGCCTCCCGCGTTTGCGGGTCTTCGATACCGTGAACGACGCAGTTGCGCAGCAGGTGTTCGAAAGCGGCCGTCATGCGGTCGAGCACACCGCGGTCCATTTCGATGTTGCCGCCGGTGATGTCCAGCTTCACCTGCTTGGCCGTGTCCTTGGAAGCCTGGCGCACGACGCGGTAAAGGCGCTCGGAAATGCCTTCGAATTCCATCATGCGGGTGCGGAGCAGATCCTGCTGCAGGGCACGCGTCTGCCGCGCCTGCGCGACCAGGTCATCTTCGGTGGCTTCTACCGTGCGTTGCAGGCTGCGCTGCACGGTGGCCACATCGTTGACCGACTCCGCCATCATGCGCGTGAGTTCCTGCACCCGGGTGAACCGGTCGAACTCGAGCGGATCGAAGTTCTGCTGCGAGTCTTTCGCCTGCGCCATGCGCGACTGCATCTGGCTCTCGGCCTGCAGTTCGATGTCGCGCAACTGGCTGCGCAGGCGGTCCAGGTTGACGGTCAGATCCTGCAGCGATCCGCGCAACTGGCCCATTTCGGCTTCGAGGCGGGAACGCGTGATCATCACCTCGCCGGCCTGGTTCACCAGCCGGTCCAGCAACTGTGACCGCACCCGTACCGCCTGGTTTGCAGCTGCCCGAACGGGTGCAGCCAGCATCGGTGTTGGCAGGGCGACCGGTCCCCGAGCGGCCGACGATACGTCGCCAAATTCGACCGCGGCGACTGCCGGTGCGGGCTGGGGTTGCTCTTCGACTCGCGGCGGCACGGCTTCGGCTTCGAACCCTTGTGCGCTGATCCTGCGCAGGGCCTCGAATCGGGCCTCCATCGCATCGAGACTGGCCAGCAACGGCGCAACGTCGCCGTCCTGGATCGACTCGGTTCCAATGCTCTCGATCTCCGACTCCATGCGGTGGGACATCTCACCGAGGCGCAGGGCACCTGCCAGCCTTGAACTACCCTTGAGCGTATGCAGGGCACGTAGAACTTCACCGCGCGCGCTCAGATTCTCCGGCCTGGCCACCCATTGGCGCAACGCGCCACCGAGTTGCGGCAGCAATTCGGCTGCTTCTTCTTCGAAAATCGGGAACAGGTCCGGATCGAGCACGTCAACCAGATCGATGTCGTCGCTGCCGATATCGCCACCGGTAAAACTGCGGGTCACCGGCACGACCTGCGACGGCGCTGCTACCTGAGCGGGCGCTGAAACGGGCGGCAAGGACGGCTCCGGCTCGGACGGCGCCAATTCGCCCACCGGCGGCTGAGCGACACCCTCCGGGCCGGCGATCGCTGCATTGGTATCGAGCAACGGGGCCGCCGTCTGGTCGTCGCCGGTCAACTCGATGGAGACCAATGGCTCGCCAGTCTGATCGTCGTCTGATACGACCTCGGCTGCGTCTGGCGACATATCCCCGGTCTCGGCGCGCGCTGGTGGCTCGAACGCCGCCGGCTCCAGCCAGGTGTCGGCCAAGGTTCCCTCAGCCGCCGATTGCGCGGATGGCAGATCCTGGGCGAATGTCAGCGACTTGATACCCGCCAGCACGTGAGGGTCGGCATCTTTCAGGAAACCCGCTGCGAACTGGTGCAACAACCGCCGGATTTCCTGTGCGGCCGCGCTGAAGGCCCGACCCTGTTCCGACGTTCCGCGGGGCTGGCCGCGCATGCGCTGAAGCGCATGTTCAAGCGCACGTGCGGTCTCCGACAGCGAAAGGAATCCGACTGTCGCAGAACTGCCCGCCAAAGAATGCGCGAGCGCTTCCGCGCCGGCAGGCACCGGCTGGTCCAGTTCGAACTCCCACTCGTTCAGCTGGGATTCCAGCCGCCGCGACCACTCGTCAGCTTCGTTCAGGTAGACGTTGTAAAGCGGAATACCGATGCGCAATGAACCGATGACCTTCACCTGCTCGTCGTCAAAACCCTCCGATGCTGCGTCCGCTTCCGGCGGCACCTGCTGATCCGGCGCATCGACGGGCTCTTGTGATGCCAGCGTCAGAGCCGAAAGGGCGTCCATGTCGATGTCTGCAATTTCCGGCGCGTCTGACGCATCCAGACGAACGCGCGCCAGTTCGTCGGCACCCTCGGCCGTTGCCAGTACATCCAGCGCATCGTCCGCGTCGTGATGCAGGGTCAGGACATCGGCGACTGGCGCATCCAGATCCAGCGCGATGACCTCGGTGGACGCAGCCTCGATGTCATCGAACAACGCCAAAGCTTCCGCGTCAGACAAGACCGGCTCCGGCGTAACCGCCGGGGACGGCTCTTCTTCTGCAGGTGTGCTGTCTGCCAGACCGGCCTCGGCCGGCAAATCGGCATCGGTTTCCGCCACAGGCGCAGGCTCGGCACCGGACTGCGAGATCTCAGCGGTGTCGGCATCGACAGCGTCCAGCGCCAAGTCAATGCCCGTAGCCTGCGATTCAGGCGTCGGTGGCTCAACAAGTTCACCCGGCCCGTGTTCGACCGATGGCAATTCATCGCTTTCAACCGGCAATTCCACCTCGGGTGTCGCCGTCGGCAGCACCAGTGACCGGAAGACACCCTGAGTGCGCATCGCGTCCGCTGCCTGACTGAACGGCGCTGACTGCCAGAGATCGGCCTGTCCGGCAGCTATATCCTGGGCCCACTGGGCAAATGCGTGCAAGGATTCGGCACACAGCGCGCACAGATCGTTTGTCACAGGCTTTTGCTCGGCCAGCCAGGCATTGAGCACCTGTTCCATCGACCACGCCGCTTCGCCGAAGGTGTTCAGCCCGACCATGCGGGAACTACCCTTGAGCGTGTGGAAGGCCCGTCGCAACGTCGTCTGCTGGGTGAGATCTTCGGGAGTTTCTCCCAGGACCCGCAGCGCCTCCAGCCCATTTCGAATGACCTCGTCCGCTTCTTCGAGGAATATCCCTTGCAGGTCATCCTCGTCGAACTCGGCGACTCCGACCAGTTCGCCAGCGATCGATGGCACCGCGGGGGCCGCCGCCGATTGTGCCGGTTCCTCGACGCGGGTCGACTCGACAACGCCCGCAGGGTCCTGAGCGAGCGCCCTGACCGCGTCCGGCACTTCCTGCGCCGACGGCGCGTGCATAGGCATGGTCGCTCCGGGCGAAAGTACATCCGGCAGCGACGAATCCTGTGGCGGCATTGCCGTGCCAGACAAGGAATCAACAGTTGGCTGCTGGTCGACTTCGTCAGGGACCTCGGGAACGACGGTTCGACCCATCACCGGTCGCAACTCACCCTGCTCGGTGTCAAACACAAACAGCCGCTTGGCGAGCGCCGGCTGGTAGTTCAGCATGTCGATCAGGAATCCAAGCGCGCCGAAGTTGTTGCCCAGCGTGTCGAAGGTGCCCGCCGTGCGGGCCAGGTCCATGTCGACCTCGGTGTCGAGTATCCGCTCGACGACTTCTCGCATGCGGATTACCGCCTGCGCCGCCTGATCCAGCCCGAGCACCGACAGCACACCGCGCATCTGCGCCAGCAGTCCCGGAACGTTGTGCAGCACCGTTTTTTCGAGCGGATCGCGAAAGAACTCATCGAGCGACTTCTCTGCCTCGGACAACGTGACCCGCAACTCGCTGACGACCGTCCCCATGGTCTGCCGGTCGCTCACACGCCGGTACAGTTCCTCCATCCAGGATTCGAGCGGTTCGGCCTGGCCGCCGGCACACACCAGTTCCAGACGCTCGGCAAGTCGACTCATGCGCTCGCTGACTTGCTCGTCGTCCGGTTTGGCTTCTTCCAGCGCGGCTTCCAGATAGAGTACGGACGTCGCAACCTCCAGTGCAATCTCGGCCCCAGGCGGCTTGCCGGATCGAGCTGTCTGGTCGGCCGCCAGCTTCAGACCTTGCGCCAGGCGATCAGCCTGAGGATGAAGCTTCAGGATGGATTCGGCCACAAGACCAAACTGGTCGCCGACGTTCTTGAGGCGGGCCACATCGCCACCGCAAAGTGCGGTCCAGGCATCCTTGACGCCGTCAATGCGCTTGCGCGCCTGAAGCAAAACTGAAGGATCAAACTTGCCGTAGCGCCGCGTTTCGTAGCTGACCGGCTCGTAGCCTTCCAGCCCGAAGGCGCTGCGGACGGCGACGAGACACGGCGTTGGACAATCCGGCCGGGGCAGCGCCTGCGCGCAGAAGAACAGCAGATCCTTGGCCAGCCGTTCCGGCGGCGTCTTGTCGACCTGGCTGCGCATCGCGTATTGCAACAGCACCTGGGAAGCTGCACGCTTGACGTACAGATCGACCGACAGCAAACCTTGCGCGACCGCCTCGAACATCGCGGCTGCGACATTCCAGAACACTGCACTGCGCCCCTGGCCGGTGGTACCGGCCTGCACGGCCAGCGCCAGACAGGCGCCGCGCAGTTCATCTGCTGCCGTCGAATCCCCCTTCTGCATGATCTTCAGCACCAGCTGATCCACCAGTGACCGCTCCACGGCACTGTTGTCAATCCCGGCAGTCACGCTATCGGGCATGACAAGCCGGTTCCAGCGCCAGCTAAAGGCCCAGAGATCCGCCGGATGGATGCGCTCCGCACCCGCCAGCAACTGCGCGTCGCGATACTGCGGAAACAGCCCGACCGCCGACTGGCTACCGCCGCCAAGGATCAGGTTCAGGTATTCAATCAGCGCAAAGCTGGCCCGCTCCAGCACTGCTGCAGAGCCTTCGTTGCAACGCTCGGGATGTTGCACAAACTGCTGCACCGCCGCTTCCATGCCACGCAGCATCTGAGCGGGGGCGACCAGATCCACCATCTCCAGTGCGCCGACGGCCTGATGCATCTGCTGGCGAGCCATCCGCAACTGGCTGGCGTCCACCGACGCCAGATCGGTACCCCGCGCCGCTTCGGCATCGCGCACAAAGCGTTTGAGCGACTTGTTGGCCGTATCCAGTGACTTGCGAAGTTCATCCAGCACCCAGGCCAACGGGCCCAGATCGGAGACGACCAAGTCCGGATGGATGGCGCTGGCAGTTTCAGACGTTTGCATGACCGGGCGAACTCCGCAATAGGTAGGCGGGGGTCAGCCCCCGCCGGATGTCAGGCGATCTTGAACCGGGAAACCGACTGGCGCAGTTCCTCGGCCATGCGGGACAGTTCCCGAACCTGGTTGGCCGTGGCGCGCGTACCCTCGCCGGTCTGCTCTGTCACGGCAAAAATGTGCTGGATGTTGCCCGCCACCTCGTTGGCTGATACAGCTTCGCGGGACGCCGATGCAGAAATCTGCTCGATCAGCTCGGCCAGCTGCCGGGAAACGCGGTCAATCTCGGAAAGCGCAGTACCGGCGTTGTCGGACAGCTTGGCCCCTTCGACCACACCCTGCGTGGAACGCTCCATGGCGGCCACCGCGTCCTGCGTGTCGGTCTGAATGGCCTTCACCAGTGCGGAAATCTGTCGCGTCGCGTCTGCGGAACGTTCAGCCAGCCGCTGCACCTCCTCCGCCACCACCGAGAAGCCCCGTCCGGCTTCACCGGCCGACGCGGCCTGGATGGCAGCATTGAGCGCCAGCACGTTCGTCTGTTCGGTAATGTCAGAAATCAGTTCCGTAATCTCACCGATCTCCTGCGACGACTCACCCAGCCGCTTGATCCGCTTGGAGGTTTCCTGAATCTGGTCGCGGATCGAGTTCATACCGCCGATGGCGTTCTGCACAGCCTGCAGGCCCGACTCGGCAGCCTGCAGCGACTGACGGGCCACGGAAGCCGATTCCTGCGCCTGCGTGGACACTTCGTTGATTCGACCCGCCATGTCGAGCACCGATTGACCGGTTTCACGAATCTCGCGCAGCTGCTCGGTCGATGCCGCCAGCAGCTCGGTCGAGGTGTTTTCCACCTGTGAGGTCGTCTGTGCCACCCGGGTCGCCGTATTCTGCACGTTGCCCACCAGCATCCGCAGTTCTTCAACCGTGTAGTTCACCGAGTCGGCGATGGCGCCTGTGATGTCTTCCGTCACGGTGGCTTCCTGGGTGAGATCGCCCTCGGCCACTGTCTGCAGTTCGTTCATCAGTCGCAAAATCGCGGCCTGGTTTGCGTCGTTCACGCGCTTGGCCTCCTGCTCCTGGCGCTCGGCGTCCTGGCGCTGGGATTCAGCCATCGTCTGACGTTGCCGGCTGTCCTGAAGCTGCACGTATGCCAGGCCACCTGCGAAGGTCAGCGCAAGTCCCGCCGACAGCAGCAGCACCAGCAGGGAACCGGCGCCCAGACCGGTGCGCTGCGACAGCTTGCCCTGGATGTCTTCCAGCGCGCGGCGCAGCGGCTCGCTCTCGGCAATGATCTTTGCCTGCGCTTCACGCGCGGAAACCAGACCCTGCAGGTTGCCCAGAATGGCTCCCGCCTGCGTCCGCGTGTCTTCGTAAAGCTTCAGCAGGCCCTCCAGACGCTCGCGGGTCTGTGGGTCCTTGGTACCGGTCAGCCGCAATTCCGGGCTGCCATCCAGCAGACCCTGTGCAATCTCCTTGAACGAGTTCAAGTCCTTGCCCAGCAGAAACACGGCCTCGGGGCTCACGCCCTCCATCGTCAGGAACTCGTTCGCCGACTTGCCGATGCGCTGGGTCAACATCACCAGTTGGCCAGCAGCGGAGATGTTGGTGGCCGGCACGTTCTGCTGCAGGCCCAGTGAGGAGATGGTCTCCGCAATCTCCAGCAGATCGGAGGACTGCCGGTTGATGGTGCGCAGAGCGGTGCCCACCTGGGTCAGGATCTTCTGCTGCGCCAGCACAACGCTGGCGTTTTTCTGCGCACTTTCGACCAGTGGCACCGCCTTGTTCACGTCTTCCATATCGGCCGCCGAGACGGGCTCAATGCGAAGCTCAGGGTTACCTTCCTGCAGCCCCTTGACGTTGGCAACCAGGTCGGTGGAGCTCTCCCGCACCTCCGGGAAGGCCTGCGGACTGCCCACCAGCGCCTGCGAAACGGATTTGGCCAGTCGCTGCGACTGCATCAGCGACTGACCGGTGGCTGCCACCTGGCGCGCAACCCGGTCGGCGCCGCTCAGTGCGAAATAGGTGACAACGGCCAGTACCGCCAGCGCAACACCCAGCAGCATCAGCAAACCACGTTGGTGCTGCGCCGCGGTTCGCGAACCCAGCAGCGGCACATGCAACAGTTCACCTTCCGGCGGGCTGGCTTCAGCATCGTCGGGCAATACCGCATCGGCCATCTTGCTTTCCGCAAAGTCGGCCGAGCTCAACTGCTCGGTCTCGATCGGTTCCGGACTTTCCGGCGCTGCGGTAGCGTCCGCACTTTCGGGTCGGGGATCCGGCTGCTCATCCGGCTTTTTCTTACCCATGATATTGCTGAACTGGTCAATGACGGACATGGTGACGGCCTTCCTCAAACTTAAGCGCTGATGCTCAGAAACTGCGGATGTTGAGACAACGACTGCAGGCTGATTTCCTGCCAGGACGCGCCCTGCGAATCCGTATATCTGTGACCAAAATATACGGGAGAACCTTCAGATGCCGGGTCTGAAACGACAAACGATTCCAGGCTTTTCAGCCCCAGCAGTTTGTCGATCAGAACGGCGCAATTGATGCCAAGGGCTTCATTGAAAGCGACCAGGCGGCACTGACTCTGGGCCATTTCGGTTCGTGGCGCAGATGGCTTTTGCAACACGAATGCCCCCAGATCAACCACGCCACTGACACCGCCGCGCAGGTTGGCAACCCCCAGAAACCAGTCCTGCACATGCGGCACGGCCTGCACGCTGGTCCAGGGAAATATTTCCCCGGCATGGTTGAGTGGAAACAGAAAGCCTGCCCCAGATACCTCAACGGCAAGCCATGCAGCGCCGCCGCCGGTCATCCGGGCTTCCTGGAGACGGTTGGCGAGGCGGCTCTGGAAAGCCCTCAGTGCGTCACGACTGGCCATGCGCGTCTCAGTTCAGGGCCTTGATCTTCGCCAGCAACTCATCGACTTCGACCGGCTTGGTGATGTAGTCCTTGGCGCCCTGACGCATGCCCCAGACCCGGTCGGTTTCCTGATTCTTGCTGGTGCACATGATCACCGGCACGTCCGCAAACTTCGGGTCTCGCGTGATAGCGCGGGTCAACTGAAATCCGTTCTGCCCCGGCATCACCACGTCCATCAGGATCAGGTCCGGCTTTTCTTCTTCCAGTCTCCGGAACGCATCTTCCGCATTTTCGGCGGTGCGCACGGTAAAACCGTTTTTCTGTAACAGGTCGGTCATGAACATCAACTCGGTCTTCGAGTCATCCACAACCAATACTTTCTTGATCGACATCACGCTACTCCTTGATTGGCAGAACCGAAGTGTTTGACCGCTTCCAGCAGCTGGTCTTTGGTAAAGGGTTTGGTGAGGTACTCCTGCGACCCCACCATGCGGCCGCGGGCCTTGTCGAACACACCATCCTTGGACGACAGCATGACGACCGGCACTGCGGCGAAACGGGCATTCTTCTTGATGATGGCGCAAGTCTGGTAACCATCGAGCCGGGGCATCAGGATGTCGCAGAAGATCACGTCGGGGTGATAGTCGTTGATCTTGGACAAGGCATCAAATCCGTCTTCCGCCAGCACCACTTCATGCCCTCCCTGCTTGAGAAAGATTTCGGCACTGCGACGAATGGTGTTGCTGTCATCAATGACGAGCACCTTGTACCCCGATCCGGTGGAACTCACTTCGACTTGCTCCTGGCTTGTATCCCGGCGACGGCTGTCGGCACAGCCGGGAATTGTTCGAGATTCAAATTTCGACCATTTCGAAATCTTCCTTGCGGGCGCCGCATTCGGGACAGGTCCAGTTCATCGGCACATCATCCCAAGGGGTGCCGGGGGCCAATCCATGGTCCGGAGCTCCGGCCGTCTCGTCGTACATCCATCCGCAAATCAGACACATCCACGTCTTCGAATTCATCACAGCTTAAAAGGCCTTCACATAGAATGCAATCATTGTATCGACGCCATCCGGCTGTCCCTGCCACTGGTTCCCTCTTTCACTTGTCTCGGGCCTATGACAAACCCGAATACGCCACCCGTTGACGCCAGGGCGTCCGAGGACGGCGTTGATGGCGTTCTCCCCTGCGTGCTGGCTTTCAATGCCAACGACCCCAGCGGTGCCGGCGGTCTGGCCGGTGACGTCACGGCGATCGCGTCGGTGGGCGCCCATGCCCTGCCGGTGCTGACGGGCGCCTATGTGCGCGACACCACAGAGATTTACGACTTTTTCCCTCTGGACGAAGATGCCGTGGCCGAGCAGGCACGCGCCATTCTGGAAGACGTTCCGGTGCAGGTCATCAAGGTCGGTTTTGCCGGCAGCCCCGAGACCCTCAGCGCCATCGCGGAACTGGCCTGCGACTACCCGGACGTGCCGGTGGTGGCCTTCATGCCCAATCTCTCCTGGTGGGACGATGCCCGCCTCGACCCGTACCAGGACGCGTTTCTG
Source organism: Burkholderiaceae bacterium (assembly GCA_014879655.1). GTDB lineage: Bacteria > Pseudomonadota > Gammaproteobacteria > Burkholderiales > Burkholderiaceae_C > JACSRS01. Next base: position 9,016 of record JACSRS010000102.1, on the reverse strand, counting down.
GAACTTTTGCTGCCCCAGACCACGGTGTTGGTGGGAAGCCACAACACCCTATGGCGATGGCTGCTGCCGGACTGGTCGGGCAGCAAAAGCCCGGGGCCGCGCGACATCGCACGCGCCGCTGCGGACAAAGGCGTGGCCTACACGCTGGTGACCGGCATCGCACTGGCCGAGCCGTTCATCGACAACGCGCTGGCCACGCCGCAAAGCGTGCTGTGCCACCAGAAGTTCGAGCGCATCGATGCCGCTTTCGGCGGTGCCTGTGACACCTTGTCGGCCGCGCTGGCGGCGCTGCTGGCCGATGGCAGCGTACTGCCGGCAGCGTTCACCGAGGCGCTGCAATACCTGGACCGCTGCCTGGACGCCGGTTTTCGGCCCGGCATGGGGCAAGCCGTTCCCGACCGCCTGTTCTGGGCGCAGGTCGACGACGATGAAAACCCGGATGGCGATGCCGGCGACGACAGCCTCCACCCCCTGATGGAACCTCCCTTCAATGAAACCCGACACTGAACACACTTCCACCCGCAATGCCGAACTGTTCGAACGCGCCCAGCGCGTGATACCCGGGGGGGTCAATTCGCCCGTGCGGGCCTTCCGCGCGGTCGGTGGCACGCCGCGCTTCATCACCCGCGCGCAGGGACCGGCGTTCTGGGACGCCGACGGCCGCCGCTACCTCGACTACATCGGCTCCTGGGGACCGATGATCCTGGGCCACGGCCATCCGGCCGTGCTCGAAGCGGTGCAGAAGGCCGCGACGGACGGTTTTTCGTTCGGTGCGCCGACCGAGCGAGAGATCGAACTGGCCGAAGCCATCATTGCGCAGGTGCCTTCGCTGGAGATGGTGCGCCTGGTCAGCTCCGGCACCGAAGCGGCGATGAGCGCGATCCGCCTGGCGCGCGGCGCCACCGGCCGCAGCAAGTTCATCAAGTTCGAAGGCTGCTACCACGGCCATGCCGATGCCCTGCTGGTGAAGGCCGGTTCGGGCCTGGCCACCTTCGGCAACCCGACCAGTGCCGGCGTGCCGCCAGAGGTGGTGCAGCACACGCTGGTGCTCGAATACAACAACATTGAACAGCTGGAAGAGGCGTTCGCGCTGCACGGGCCGGAACTGGCATGCGTGATGATCGAACCGATCGCCGGCAACATGAACTTCGTGCGCGCCAGCGTGCCCTTCATGCGCCGCTGCCGCGAGCTGTGCAACGAACACGGCGCACTGCTGGTGTTCGACGAGGTGATGACCGGCTTTCGCGTCGCGCTGGGCGGTGCACAAAGCGTTTACGCCCGCGAGATTCCGGACTTTCAGCCTGACCTGACCGTGCTGGGCAAGGTGATCGGCGGCGGCATGCCGCTGGCGGCCTTCGGCGGCCCCCGCAAGCTGATGCAGCAAATGGCGCCACTGGGCCCCGTGTATCAGGCGGGCACGCTGTCGGGCAATCCGGTGGCCACTGCCTGCGGCCTGGCCACGCTGCAACTCATCAGCCAGAACGGCTTCTTCGACGACCTGTCCCGCAAGACGCGCAAGCTCGTCGATGGCCTGGTCGCTGCCGCCAGGGCCGAGGGCGTGCCGTTCAGCGCCGACTGCGAAGGCGGCATGTTCGGCTTCTTCCTGTTCGACGCGCTGCCGCAGAACTATGCCCAGGTGATGAAGACCGATGGTGCACGCTTCAATGCGCTGTTCCACGGCCTGCTCGATCGCGGCGTCTACATCGCGCCGGCGCTGTACGAGGCTGGCTTTGTCAGCGCCGCTCACACGGATGCTGACATCGAAACCACCGTTCAGGCGGCCCGGGAAGTCTTCAGGACGCTATCCTGACGATAGCGTCAAAGCACCATTCGACACTGGGTTGATGCCAAAAAGACTGAAAAATCGGCCTTTTTGACCTTGCACCCCCCTGCTCCCCAGGGGTGGTGCCGCAGCCCGCACGAGCCGGCCCGGGAGCGTCAGTGCCTGAAGTGCCGCACGCCGCTGAACACCATCGCAACGCCGCGCTCGTCGGCGGCGGCGATCACTTCAGCGTCGCGCATCGAGCCGCCCGGCTGGATCACGCAGCTGGCGCCGGCGTCGACCACCACGTCCAGACCGTCGCGGAACGGGAAGAAGGCGTCGCTGGCCACCACGGTGCCGCTGAGCGACAGGCCGGCGTGACCGGCCTTGATGCTGGCAATGCGGGCTGAATCGAGCCGGCTCATCTGGCCCGCGCCCACACCCATCGTCATGCCGTCTTTGCAAAAGACGATGGCATTGCTCTTGACGAACTTTGCCACCTTCCAGGCAAACAGCAGATCCTGCAGCTGTTGTGCCGTTGGTTGCACCCGGGTGACGACCTTCAGATCGGACAGCGCCAGTTCGTGGTTGTCGGCCGTCTGCATCAGCATGCCGGAGCCGACGCGCTTGACGTCCATCGCGTTGCGGCCGTTGTCCCAGTCAGAAGCACCGCCGGGCGGCAGCGCGATCTGCAACACCCGCACATTGGCCTTGGCACTGAAGATCGCCAGCGCTTCGGGCGTATAGGCCGGCGCCATCAGCACCTCGACAAACTGCTTGCTGACCTGCTGCGCGGCAGCGCCGTCGACTTCGCGGTTGAACGCGATGATGCCGCCGAAGGCGGAAGTCGGATCGGTCTGGAACGCCTTGGCGTAGGCCTGCAACGCATCGGCCGCAACAGCCACGCCACAGGGGTTGGCGTGCTTGACGATGACGCAGGCCGGTTCGGAAAAGCTCTTCACGCATTCCCACGCCGCATCGGCGTCGGCGATGTTGTTGTAGCTCAGCTCCTTGCCCTGAAACTGCTGCGCGGTCACCAGCGACCCGGGCGCGGGATACAGGTCGCGGTAAAACGCCGCCTGCTGGTGCGGGTTTTCGCCGTAACGCAGGTCCTGCAGCTTGATGAAACGGCCGTTGGCCTGGCCGGCAAACAGCGCGTGGCTGCCATCGGGCTGGATGCGCGACAGGTAGTCGCTGATGGCACCGTCGTACTGGCTGATGCGGTTGAACGCCGCCACGGCCAGCGCAAACCGTGTCGGCTGGCTGATGCCGCCGGCCTTCAGTTCGGCCAGCACGCCCGCGTACTGCGCGGCGTCGGTCAGCACCGCCACGTCTTTCCAGTTCTTGGCGGCGCTGCGCACCATCGCGGGGCCACCGATGTCGATGTTTTCGATCGCATCTTCCAGCGTGCAGCCAGCCTTGGCCACCGTGGCCTCAAACGGGTACAGGTTGACCACCAGCAGGTCGATGGTGTCGATGCCGTGTTCGGCCAGCGCTGCCATGTGCGCCGGCAGGTCGCGCCGCGCCAGCAGGCCGCCGTGCACCGTGGGGTGAAGCGTCTTGACGCGGCCGTCCAGCATTTCCGGGAAACCGGTGACATCGGCCACCTCGGTCACCGGCAGGCCTTCTGCGGCCAGCAGCGCGGCAGTGCCGCCGGTGGAGAGCAGCCTCACGCCCTGCGCGTGCAGTGCGCGGGCAAATTCGACGATGCCGGTTTTATCGGAGACAGAGATCAGTGCATTCATGGATTTCTTGAGTTGACGGCGGGCGTCACTTGATCAGTTGGTGTTCAACGAGCTTCTTGCGCAAGGTGTTGCGGTTCAGGCCCAGCCATTCCGCCGCACGCGACTGGTTCTGGTCGGCCTTCTGCATCACCACGTCCAGCAGCGGCCGTTCGGCCGCCTTGACCAGCATTTCGTACATGCCGGCAGGCTCCGTGCCGTTGAGGTCACGGAAATAGGTTTCCAGGGTGGCGCGAATGCACTCTTCGATGGTGGTGTTGCTCATGCCTCGTCTTCCAGCAGGGCGGGCTCGCCAGCGGCTGCCCCCCGTCGTTCGGGCAAGCGATCCGACGCCGTGCCCAGTTCGTCAAAATAATCGGCCACGGCGCGCTGCTGCGCCTGGCTGCTCTCCAGCGTCAGCATTTGCGCGCGAAATACATCGCCGCCTGGCAAGTCGCGCACATACCAGCCGATGTGCTTGCGCGCGGAGCGAACGCCCGTGAATTCACCGTACAGGCCGTAGTGGTCGTCCAGATGTGCCAGCAAGGCCCGGCGCACCTCGGCCACCAATGGCGGCGCAAGCAGTTCGCCCGTCGCCAGGTAGTGCGCAATCTCGCGAAAGATCCACGGCCGGCCCTGCGCGGCTCGGCCCACCATCAGCGCATCCGCGCCGGTGGCCGCCAGCACCTGCAGCGCCTTGGCCGGTGAATCGATGTCGCCATTGGCCACCACCGGGATGTGCAGCGCGGCCTTCACCGCGGCGATGGTCTGGTACTCTGCCGCGCCCTTGTAGCCCTGCTCGCGCGTGCGGCCGTGCACGGTCACCATCCGCACGCCGGCGGCTTCGGCAGCGCGCGCCAGCGTCACCGCGTTCTTCTGCGCCTGGCACCAGCCGGTGCGCATCTTCAGCGTGACCGGCACCCCGCGGGGCTCACAGGCGGCAACCACCGCCTCGATGATCTGCAGCGCCAGCGCTTCGTCCTGCATCAGTGCCGAGCCGGCCCACTTGTTGCAGACCTTCTTGGCCGGGCAGCCCATGTTGATGTCGATGATCTGCGCGCCGTGGTCGATGTTGTAGGCCGCCGCCTCGGCCATCATCGCCGCATCGGTACCGGCGATCTGCACCGCGATCGGGCCTGGCTCGCCATCGTGATTGGCGCGGCGCGATGTTTTCAGCGTGTGCCACAGGTCGCGCCGCGACGTCACCATCTCGCTGACAGCGTAGCCGGCGCCAAACGAACGGCACAGCTGGCGAAACGGCCGGTCGGTCACGCCGGCCATGGGCGCGACGAACAGGTGGTTGGGCAGGACGTAGGGTCCGAGTTGCATGTGGGTGTGGCGGCTTTCGGCAGCGGGCGCAAGAGCGTCGTTGCCATCGGGGGCGGCGGGAGGCAAATTGTATCTGCCCATAATTTCAGCAATTGAAATCGGCATTCACTTGCTGGTGTGCGCGGGCCGCTACACTCGCGCCGACATGGAAGCCTGGCTCAATTCCCTGCTGACGCTGCTGGCACTGCCCGAATACGGGCTGAGCACGGTGTTTGTCGTGTCGTTCGTCTCGGCCACGCTGCTGCCGCTGGGATCGGAGCCGGCGGTGTTCGGTCTGGTCAAGCTCAACCCCCACCTGTTCTGGCCGGCCATTGCCGTGGCCACGGTCGGCAACACGCTGGGTGGCGCAGTGGACTGGTGGATGGGCTATGGCGCGCACAAGGTGGTCGACAAATACCGCGACTCGCGCACCCACATCAAGGCGCTGGCCTGGCTGGAAAAGCTCGGGCCCAAGGCCTGCCTGCTGGCCTGGTTGCCCGGCGTCGGCGACCCGCTGTGCGCTGTGGCCGGCTGGCTCAAGCTGCCGTTCTGGCCCTGTCTGGGCTACATGGCCATCGGCAAGTTCCTGCGCTATGTGACGATGACCGCCGCGCTGCTGCAAGTGTTTCCGGGGGTGTTCAATCCGCACAACCTGATGATGCTGTTCGGATCGCTCAATAGCGGCCTTTGACCGTGGTTTTGGGCTGAAAGCACCTGAAAAGCAGGCCGAGATCCATCGCGGGCATCGGGCTCAGTCACTGGCGGAATCGGGGTGATCGGGATCGGCCGGGCGCATGCCGGCGCCGTGCGGCACCGAACCTTTCATCAAGTGCTCCAGTGCCTCGATGCGGTGCCGATGCGGGGTGGTGATGGCATAAAAGCGCTCCTGCAATTGGCTCGATTGACCGACCATGACCAGGCTCCCCGCGCGCAGTTCATCCTGCACCACCACCTCGGGCAACACGGCCAGCCAGCCACTGTCGCGGGCGATCAGGCGCAGCATGGCCATGTCGTCGACTTCTGCCCGCAGTCGGGGACTCACACCGGCAGCGGCGCACAGCGCGTCGAACTGCGCGCGCAGTGCGTGCCTGGGGCCGGGCAGCGCAATGTCCCGTCCATCCAGGTCTTCGGGCAGTCGCAGGCTTTGCGACTTCCACCGAGCGGCCGGGCCGACCAGCGAAATGGATTGGCTGCCAAGGAACCGGCAATGCAGCGGCCGGTCCGGATCGGCCGGTACGCTTTCGTTGGCCAGCACCACGTCGAGCTGGTGTTGCACCAGCCGCGTGACCAGCCCCTCGAGCAAGCCTGACTCGAGCGTCAGCACCACAGAAGGGTCGGCGAGCAACGGCCGAATCCAGTTTTCCTGGTAGTTCCGCGACAGCGTGGCAACGCTGCCGACGCGCAGGCGCGTGATTCCCGCCGTGCGCCCTTGCAGTCGACCCAGCATCTCCTGGCCGAGACCAAAGATGTTCTCGGCATAGGCCTGCACCAGTTGACCGGTGTCGGTCAGCGCAAGGCGGCGGCCTTCGCGAGTGAACAAGTTTTCGCCGAGCCGCTCTTCCAACTGCCGAATCTGGGCAGAGACCGCCGACTGCGAGGTGTGCAGTTCCTCTGCCGCACGCGTCAGATGTCCCAACCGGGCGACGCGCCAGAAGTAGAACAGGTGATGAAAGTTGAGCTGATCCAGCCTCATCGTTCTATAAAACAGATTGTTTTATTCTTCTCAATGTATTTTACAGAACAAAAGGTAAAAAGCATGATCCGTCCACTGCTTTTCAGAGGTTCTTGCGATGGATGTCTCCCCCGCCCTGTTTTCGGTCAGCGCCCTGGCGCCGGTCACCTTGATGCTGCTCCCCGCTCTGCTGCCGCGTTTTCCGCGGATACCTGTCTGCGTGCTGTGGCGGGCGTTCGTCGGGCTTTCCGGCAGCGCGCTTGCCCTGGCATTGATCGCTTTGCTGGCGGGGCCTGCTGCGTTGCAGCTGCCCGCGGGGTTGCAGGCATCTCATCTGGGCCTGGGCATGGCCGTGCTGGTGCAACTGCTGGGCACCGTCATCGGCGGGTTTTCGGCGCGCTACCTGCAAGGTGAATCCGGCCAACGGCGCTACGTGGCCGCACTGGCAGTGGTGCTGGCGGCGGTGCAACTGCTGCTGATGGCCGATCACTGGATGGTCCTGATCATCTCCTGGGCTCTCGTGGGTTTGGCGCTGCAGCATCTGCTGCGCTTCTACCCTGACCGGCCCTTTGCCCGGCTGGCCGCACTCAAGAAGCAGATCGCTGACCGGGCAGCCGATGGCTTGCTGATCGGTGCAGCGGCCCTGGCATGGGTCGAGGTGGGAAGCGGCTCGTTGTCGGACCTCTGGGTCCATCTGGCCCGTGAAGGCATGTCCACCCCCCTGCAACTGAGCGCCGTGGGCCTTGTACTGGCCGTGATCTTGCGAACCGCCCTGCTGCCGGTGCATGGCTGGCTGATCCAGGTGATGGAAGCGCCGACCCCCGTCTCGGCCCTGCTGCATGCAGGCGTGATCAACCTGGGCGGCTTTGTCCTGATCCGGTTCGCACCGCTGCTGGAACAGGCGACGCCCGCGCGAACCCTGCTGTTGCTGTTCGGGCTTTTCACGGCCGTGCTGGCCGGCATGGTCATGCTGACACGCATCAGCATCAAGGTCCGCCTCGCCTGGTCCACCGTGGCCCAGATGGGCTTTATGCTGCTCGAATGCGCTCTGGGTCTCTACACCCTGGCCGCCCTGCACCTGATCGGCCATTCGCTGTACAAGGCGCACGCCTTTCTGTCCGCCTCAACGATCGTGCGGCAGACCCGATTGCAGGCCATGCACGCGCCGACCGCGCCGACGGCAACAAGCCTGGTGCTGGCCCCGGTGCTGGCCGGCGCGGCCGTTGTGCTGATCCAGTCCGCGTCCGGTCAGGCTGCCTGGCCGTGGTGGTGGAGCGCCGCTATGGGGCTGGCCTGGGCCCCGCTGCTGTGGCTGCCCGCCGCGCGCACGGGCTTGCGGGCACCGATCCGCCAGCTGGCAGGGGGTCTGCTGATGGTGACCGGCCTGACCGTCGCGGCCCTGCTGGCACATGCCCTGCCGCTCGGCCTGCAGGATGCACCCCATCACACGCTGGGCGTGGTCGCTCTGACGGCAATGGCGGCGCTGTACCTGGTTCTGGCGCTGCTGCAACGGCTGCCACTGGCGCTGAGCACCGGGCGGCGCTGGAGCTACGCGGGTTTTTATGTGGACGAAACCTTCACCCGGCTGGCACTGCAGCTGTGGCCGGGCCGGTGGATTGCGCAGCCCCTGCGAAACCCCGCCTCGCTGGCTCTGCCGCCCACACCACTGGCAACCGATGTCCGGCAATGAATGAAAACTACTGAGAAGATCATGATGGAACAAAGTACCGCTTGCGCCCCGACAGGGCTCGAAATGGACAGCGAAGCCCGGACGCGCGGCGCGCCCGCCCGGGACCTTGCATGGTCCGCACAGGTCGATGCAGCCTGCAAGCTCGCCTGCCAGACGATCGCCCCCGCCTGGCCACTGGATCGCGCCATCGCCGTCAATCCGCATTGGTCGCGCATCGGCATGCCCGTGCGCACGGTGGCGGCCCGCATGGCCCTGCTGGGTGGCATAAAGGTCTTCCCGTCGCGCGAGCAGCAAAAGCACGCCTGGGCAAACGGTCGGATCAGCCACGCCGACCTCGAAATCGCGCTGCAGCAGGTGCCCGATGCGCGGTCTGCGGGCTGGACGATCGCGCAGTGCGTGGACATGCTGGACGTCGCCCCGACACAGCAACAGTTGCCGCTGCTGATCGACGTGCTCGACAACGACCCCAGACGGCACACCCGCCTGTCCTGGCGCCAGGCCATTACGCATCAGGTCAGCCAGACCTGCGCCGCCTATTTCGACGAACATCAGGCCGACTGGCAGCCCCAGCGCGCCCGGGGTCTGTATGCGTTCTGGCGCGACACGCTGCAACACGACCATGGCATCGGCCTGCTGATGGGCCTGCCCCGGCTGGGCCACACGATGGGTGCGCTGCCCGCCACATGGCAGGACGCCGAACGCTGGGTACTGCAACGGCTGGGGCTGCCGCAGGCGGTCTGGGCGGACTACCTGGAAGCTGTGTTGCTGACCGTCAACGGCTGGGCTTCGTGGTGCGCCTATCTGCAGTGGCAGGCCCGACTGGAGGGCCGGCAAGAGACGCATCTGCGCGAACTGCTGGCCGT
>JACSRS010000196.1 GCA_014879655.1 Burkholderiaceae bacterium | reverse complement strand
GCGGTCCGGGGGTGTGGGTAGCGCTGCGAGTCGCGAGGGGCGTATGCGGTTGCCATCGCGTCGCGCGATCCGTGCCCTCGGCATGTTGCTGCCAAGCCATCTCGCGCTTTGCACAGTGCGTCTGAAGTGAGTTCCACCTTTCGCAATGAAGGTCAACAAGCAACCACTGAAACCCATATCAATCGCTCACGATCCAATCGAAAGACTATGACTATCAAGATCATTGCCACAAGTCATCATTTATACCCCATATAGTATATAAACTTTCTCTATCAGCTGGTCACACTGATTAGCTGCAGCAGATAGTTTTTTTACCACTGGAGATCATTATGGAAAGTACCGTAGGCTTCCCCCAACTCAACGCTCGCGCCCCAGAGTTCAACGCACTCACCACATCCGGCCCGCGCACACTGGACGACTACAAAGGGAAATGGCTGATCCTGTTTTCGCATCCAGCCGACTTCACGCCAGTCTGTACGACCGAATTCATCGGCTTTGCCAAGCACCATGAGAAGTTCCAGTCCATGAATTGCGAACTGCTCGGGTTGTCGATTGACAGCTTGTTTTCGCACTTGGCCTGGATGCGCAACATCAAAGAAAAGTTTGGTGTGACCATTCCGTTTCCGATCATTGAAGACATCAAGATGGATGTGGCCCGTGCCTACGGCATGATCCACCCAGGTGCGGCCGACACGCAAGCCGTACGCGCTACCTTCTTCATTGACCCGAAGGGAGTATTGCGTGCAATGGTGTACTACCCCATGAGCAATGGTCGCAGCATTGAAGAGTTTGTGCGCCTGCTGGAAGCCATGCAGACGAGCGATGCCAACAGCGTTGCCACCCCTGAAGGTTGGACACCGGGCTGCAAAGTGATCGTGCCCCCTCCGAAAACGGCTGATGCTGCCGAGGCTCGCGCCAGCGAAGGCTATGACACTGTTGACTGGTACTACTCAACCAAGAAGCTGTAAACGCAGCGCCTGCCGCGCTGAAGGCTCTGCCTTGCAGTCTAGCCTCACGCGCTTCGTAGCCCGAACTGCTTGGTGGGTGCTTCTGTGCTTGAGCCTTGCTGCGGCATCACCGCTTCAGGCCCAACGTGGCCCGGATGTCGGCACAAATGCGCACGGGCCGCTCCAGACGATCGAGGTATTCGTCCGCGAAGGTTGCCCACATTGCACCGATACCAAAGCTTTCCTGGCCCAGTTGCAGCGAGAACGACCCGGACTCGACGTTCGGCTGCATGCGGTCGATACCGACGCTACAGCACGGGACCGGTTGATTGCCCTGTCCCGCGCCGCTGGTGCCTGGCCACCGGGGGTGCCAACGTTTGTCGTCGGCGACCGCGTGCTCATCGGCTTCGACGATGCTCAGCATATGGGTCTCGAATTGCGCGCCCTTCTCGATGCTGCGAATGCCTCACCGGCCACGGCATTGGACAGCGCACTGTTCGGTCGCTTCAGTGCCTCTCAGATGGGTTTGCCGTTATTCACGCTCGTGCTTGGTCTCCTCGAAGGCTTCAATCCCTGCGCCATGTGGGTTTTGCTGTTTCTGCTGTCGCTGCTTGTGCGGCTGCGCGATCGACGACGCATGGCCCTGATCGCTGGCACGTTCGTGCTGACCAGCGGTGCCGTGTACTACGCATTCATGGCGGCCTGGCTCAACGTTTTCCTTGCGGTCGGTTTCTCGGGGCCACTCTGTGTGGGGCTGGCGCTAGCGGCGCTGATGATTGGTGCTTTCAACGTAAAGGACTTCTTTGCTCCCGGTCAGGGCCCATCGCTGGCGATTCCGGGATCGGCCAAGCCAGCACTGGTGGCCCGCATGGCGAGGCTGCGCGACTCGCAAGCATTGCCGACAATGCTGCTGAGCGTGACTGCGCTGGCCATCGCCGTCAATTTTGTCGAACTCCTGTGCACGGCCGGGCTACCAGCGGTGTACACAGCGGTACTGGCCCAGCAAGGTCTCTCGCCGGCTGCGCACTATGGCTATCTTGGCTTGTACATCCTTGGATACATTGCTGACGACAGCCTGATGGTGGGTATTGCGATCATTGCGTTGGGCAGCGGAAAGCTCGGCGAGCGTGGTGGGCGGCTCCTCAAGTTGTTGAGCGGCTTCGTCATGCTGGCACTGGGTGCCGTTCTTCTGTGGCGTCCGCAGTGGCTGATGTGAAGCCGCTACCAGGACTGTCCCACACCCTGCCAAGGTGTGGCTTTGCCGACGGCGAGGAGATGTCACCATGACGTTGGAGATGGCCATTGCGGTTGCGGGGCTGGGCGCCGGCGTATGGACCTTGCGCCTGTTGAGCCACCTGGCGATCCTGCATGGGTTGAAGGCGCCACGTGTGCCGCATGGTGACGGCATTTCCACACTGGGACTGCCAGACGACCGGCTGCTGACATTGCAGGTCCCGGGGCCTGGTGGGCGGCGCCTGGCCGCTTGGCTTGCCCTGCCCGAAGAAGTGTCGCCTGCTGGCGCGCCTGCAGTGCTTGCGATGCACGGCTGGGGCGCCAACGCATCCATGATGGGCGCCGTGATTGCGCCGCTGGTGGATGCGGGGATGGCCGTCTTGCTGCTCGATGCCCGCTGCCACGGTAAGAGCGACGACGAATCTTTCACCTCGCTGCCGCGTTTCGCTGAAGACATCGAAGCCGGGCTTCGCTGGTTGCGGGAGCGCAGGGACATCGACAGTTCGCGCATGGCATTGCTTGGCCACTCGGTGGGGGCCGCAGCGGCGCTGCTGCAGGCATCACGCTGCAGTGCAGAACTTCCTGTGCGGGCCGTGGTCAGCGTGTCGGCTTTTGCGCATCCGGATGAAGTCATGCGTCGGTGGCTGGCAGAGCATCACCTGCCCTACACGGTCATCGGCTGGTATGTACTGCGGTATGTGCAACGCGTCATCGGTGCGCGCTTTGACGACATCGCACCGATTCACACCGTGGCGCAGGTGACGTGTCCGGTGTTGCTGGTTCATGGACGCGACGACACCATCGTTCCCCTCGACGATGCTCTGCGGCTGCAGCGCTCGGCACAAAAGGCCGAGCTGCTCGTTATCGAGGGTGGCCACGATCTGCGTGAGACGCTGACGCCTCACGCTCCCGAGATCGTCGACTTCCTGCGACGCTCGCTGGCACACCCCGAGTCAAGAATCCCCCGTCCGGCGGAGGATGCTCAAAACGGCACGTGCGCCGCGCCGGAACTTTTTGAGAACGGCGCCCATGAACAGACTTGAAGCCAGTGAGATCGCGGTGCTACTGGAGGCACTCGACGACGAGTACCGAGCCTGGGCAACCTATGGTCAGGTACTGGCCGACCTCGGCGAGGTTCGCCCGTTTGTCAACATATGGACATTTGGTTCTTGATTCAGTCGTTTATGCAGCCGACGGGCAGCAACACGTCGGCGCTCTCTGCCGAATGTATGGAACCAAGTTGTCCGCCACCAAATGACCGCGTACTGGGTAACACCGAACACCTTTGAACGACCGCCCCTCGCTTTACCCCACCTCCACCACCCGAGCCACATCCCCACGGCATTCCGAGCACACCCCGACAAGCAACAGGTGACCCGCCTTCACAGCCCCAGTGAAGTTCCGAATGGTCACCTCCCGTCGACACTGGCTGCACCAGACGTTCGAGAGCAACTTCTTCTGGATATCGGCGGGAACGTTGGCCCAAAGCGCGGTGGCTTCCGGGGTGAACTTGGGTAGGTGTGCGATAGACATGGAAGTGAGTCTAGCGCTGACCACCCCACCGAACCCCAACTGCCCAGCGCAGCGGTACTGGTTCCAAACCTCGCATGAGCAAGCCTATCAACGCAAGCGGGATGCGAAAAATTCGAGCAATGGTGTGTTGTATTCGTCTAGCCACGAATGCGCGGCCGCACTGCGGGAGCCTCCGTCGACCATGAACGGCGGCTCTTCCGGGTACTTCCGAGCGAGCAACTGCGCACGCACTTTAGCAACGCAGGAGCGATCGTTGATGCCATCTTGCGCGTGGTGAAACTGACGGAACGGCGGCTTTGATGCACTGGGTGAATCGTCCCAAGTCTTTTCGTTGGGATAGTTACTGGCTTCACAGGCGCCCGATTCGGAGATTTGACGGCGAGTTTCATTGTCAAGTCCCACCCCTGCAACATTGTCGCGATCACCAGGGCGTCGTGTGCAATCACGAGACCATCCGTAGGGATCTCCGCCTGCGACCGGAGCAAAGGCTGTGACAAGCTCCGGAAAGTGGCTGGCAGCGCGCACCGCCATATAGCCGCCCGATGAGTGCCCAGTGACGAAGATCTCTGTACGTCCACTCGAAGGCCGCTTTCCAGGAATGACCCGCCGCAGGAGATCCTCAATGAAGGGCAAGTCAAGGTTTGCACGAGCCCTCACTTCGTCGTCCCAGACCTTGCCGCAAATGCGTCCGTCGTTGTCACTTACCTGGTCTGATGAGTCAATAAGGAAGACTGCAAAGCCTTGCGCCAGCGCCATGTCCGTGAACCGCACCTGCGTGGCAATGGAGCTAACGTTGGCAACACAAAAGTTGGTATGGGTGCCTCCGCCTCCGTGCATGATGACCACCGCACCGCGAGTCCATACGTCCGGAGCTTTCCACAGCACCAGGCGCTTTAGACCGGTCGATGACACTACTTCACGTGCCCAGCCTGCTTTCTGACATTGCAGTTCCTGTGGAGTCGGTTCAGCCGCCGCACCCAGACCTGAAGATGCGGCCGTACTACCGCCACCTCCGCAGGCACAAAGAATCAGCCCGCAGGTCAACCACTGCAATTTGGCGAACCAGGTTTCGATTGCCATCACTATTGCCCTCCAAACCACTCGGAACGCGCAAAGTTGCCGGCGTCACCGTGAGTGGCTACTTCGCGTTTGCTCATGGACCGGAGCCTGTTGTCAGCGCCATATGCTCAGTCCTTGTGGGCAACACACACTTGGCCGATCCTTTCGGAGTTTCTATCAACTCCGCTGCTGAAACAAGTCGAATTCAGTCGCGCCCAGACAAAGCACGGCTTTCGAGATTCACCTCTCGCACCTGACCCATACACCGCCGAGTGCACCACCGAACCCCAACCGAACCCAGCCCGTTCGGCGCTCCCACTATGCAACCCATGCGCCCATGAAAAAAAGCCCCACTCGATGAACAAGTGAGGCTTTTTCGGATCATGGTGGCCTGGGGCGGAATCGAACCACCGACACGCGGATTTTCAATCCGCTGCTCTACCAACTGAGCTA
>JACSRS010000193.1 GCA_014879655.1 Burkholderiaceae bacterium | reverse complement strand
TCGCAGAATTTGGCGAACTGGCTGTCGTTGCCCACCGCCAGAATCAGGTGGTCGCGCTGCGGGTTGCCCGCAACTTCCGCGCTCGCCGCGGGCGGCGCCACTTCGAAGACCTGGTAGGGCACGATGTTCTGGTGCGCGTTGCCGGAGCGCCCCGGCACCTTGCCGCTGACCAGGTAGTTCGCGCCCAGATTGGCCAGCATTGCGACCTGGGTGTCCAGCAGCGCCGCATCGACATGCTGGCCCTCGCCGGTGCGTTCGGCGTGGCGCAGCGCGGCGAGGATGGCGACGGTGGCGTACATGCCGGTGAACAGATCGGCCACGGCCACGCCCACCTTCTGCGGGCCGCCACCCTGGTCGTCCCGCTCGCCGGTGATGCTCATCAGCCCGCCCATGCCCTGAATCGCGTAGTCGTAGCCGGCACGCTCACGGTACGGCCCGGTCTGACCGAAGCCGGTGATGCTGCAGTACACCAGCCGGGGGTTCAGCGCCTTCAGGCTGTCCCAGTCCAGCCCGTAGCGGGCCATGTCGCCGACCTTGAAGTTCTCCACGAAGACGTCGCAATGCGTCACCAGCTGGCGCATCAGCGCCTGACCGTCGGGGGTGGAAATGTCGCAGGTGACCGATCGCTTGTTGCGGTTCGCGCCCAAGTAATACGCCGCTTCAGCGGTGTCTTGGCCTTGCGCGTCCTGCAGGAATGGCGGCCCCCAGGTGCGGGTGTCGTCACCGGTGCCAGGGCGTTCGATCTTGATGACGTCGGCGCCCAGATCGGCCAGGGTCTGGGTGCACCAGGGGCCGGCCAATACGCGGGAAAGATCGAGAACACGGATTCCATCGAGAGCATGCATGGCCGCATTGTCGCGAAAAACGCCGGCCACTGATAATCGCCGACATGGACGTCCACCCGACATGAATCTGCTGCCGACCCGTGCCGCCGTCGCGGTTTTTCTGTCGTTCGCCTTCGCCTACTTTTTTTCAGCCCTGCTGCGGGCGATCACGGCGACGCTGTCGCCGGTGCTGAGCGCCGAGTTCAGCCTGAATGCCCGCGATCTGGGTTTGCTCGCCGGTGGCTACTTCCTCGGATTTGCCGCAACCCAGCTGCCGATGGGCACCTGGCTGGACCGGCATGGCCCGAAGAAGGTGGTGCTCTCGATGCTCAGTCTGGCCGTGCTCGGGTGTCTGGCGTTTTCGGCGGCCACGGGGTTTTCGTGGCTGCTGGCCGCGCGCGTGTTGTGCGGTGTCGGAGTCAGTGCCTGCCTGATGGCGCCCCTGACCGGCTACCGGCGCTGGTTTGATCCGACCACGCAGTTGCGCGCCAATTCCTGGATGCTGATGACCGGCTCTTTCGGCATGGTGGCCTCGACGCTGCCGGTGCAGTGGCTGGTACCCATCGTCGGCTGGCGGCCGCTGTTCTGGCTGCTGGCCTTGCTGATTGGCGTGGCGATGGCCCTGATTGCCTGGCAGGTCCCGCGCTGGGAGGCGGTGCCGTCCGCAGCAGCCGAACCCGGCGGCACCGTAGCCGGCGCAGCAGCCGACGGCGGCTACGCCGCGGTCTGGCGGCATCCGTATTTCCGCTGCCTCGTGCCGATCGGATTTTTCAGCTACGGAGGCCTGATCGCGATGCAGACGCTGTGGGCAGGCCCTTGGATGACCCACGTGACCGGCCGCACGCCCGCGCAGGCGGCGCAGGGCCTGTTCTGGATCAACATGAGCATGTTGGCGACTTTCTGGACCTGGGGCATGGTCACGCCGCGCCTGACCCGGCTGGGGCTCAGGCCCGAACAACTGATCGCCTGGGGCCTGCCGTCGAGCTTTGTCGTGCTGGCGGTCCTGATTGCGGCTGGCGGCGCCGCCGAGCCCTTCATCACGCCCTTGTTCGCGCTGTACTGCATGGGCTGCAGTTTTGTGGCGCTGGCGCAACCCGCGGTGGGCATGGCCTTTCCGTCGTCGCTGGCCGGGCGGGCGTTGTCGGCCTACAACCTGGTCATTTTTGCGGGCGTCTTTGCGGTGCAATGGGGTATCGGGCTGCTGATTGACGCGCTGAAGGCGCTGGGCATGGCCGAAGTGGCCGCCTATCAGGGGGCGATGTCGGTTCTTCTCGTCTGCGGCGTGGCTTCCTACGCATACTTTCTGCGGGCGAAACCCCATAATCAGGGGTCATGAACGGCATCCTCATCATTGCCCACGCACCGTTGGCTCATGCCTTGCGGCAGTGCGCCTTGCACGTCTTTCCGGACTGTGGCGACGATGTCGTTGCGCTGGACGTGTTGCCGAACGTGCCGCCGGAAGAAACGCTGGCCGCCTCGCGGGTGGCGATCCGGCAACTGACGCGCCGCCAGGGCATCGAGGGCGTGCTGGTGCTGGTTGACGTTTTTGGCGCCACACCGTGCAACGTCGCTCAGAAACTGGTCGACGGCGTGCGCAGCCGGCTTGTCACCGGCGTCAACCTGCCGATGCTGCTGCGCACCGTCAGCTATCGGCACGAGGCGCTGGAGGCGCTGGTGTCACGCGCCGTCACGGGTGGCACGCAAGGCGTGATGCAGGTGGCCGTCACCGCACCGCAAAACCAGGTTCGAAGAAACCATGATCCAGACCACCATCACCATCAGCAATAAGCTGGGCCTGCATGCCCGCGCATCGGCCAAACTGACCAAGCTGGCGGGCTCCTATCCCTGCGAGGTGTGGATGAGCCGCGGCGAGCGGCGCATCAACGCCAAGAGCATCATGGGCGTGATGATGCTGGCGGCCGGCAAGGGCATTGACGTTACGCTGGAAACCGAGGGTGATCGCGAGCAGGAGGCCATGGATGCACTGCTGGCGCTGATCAACGACAAGTTCGGCGAAGGCGAATAGATGGCCCCCACGCTCCCGCACTGCGTGTCGTCGCTGCCCCCCGAGGGGGCTGGCCTTGCTTGGGGCGGCCCGGCGCTGCGGCCGGTTGCCCCTTTGAACCCGCAACACGTGACGTCACTATCCCGTGTGGTGTCTCTCGCTCTCTGGCGTGGCACAGCGCCGCTCAAGGCATGACTTTCAGCATCCACGGCATCGCGGTCGCCCGGGGCGTGGCCATCGGCCGTGCGGTGCTGGTCGGCTCCAGCCGGCTGGACGTGGCGCACTACTTCATCTCGGCGGACCAGGTCGACGCCGAGATTGACCGTGTGCGTGCGGGCCGCAACGCGGTGGTTGAAGAACTGCAGCGCCTGCAACAGGACATGCCCAAGGATGCCCCGCACGAGCTGGCGGCGCTGCTGGACGTGCACCTGATGCTGCTGGAAGACGAGATGCTCACGGCCGGCGTCAAGCACTGGATCCGCGACCGTCTCTACAACGCCGAATGGGCGCTGACCACGCAGTTCGAGGTCATCGCGCGCCAGTTCGACGAGATGGAAGACGACTACCTGCGAGAGCGCAAGGCCGATCTGGAGCAGGTGGTCGAGCGGGTACTACGCCGCATGCTCGGCGCGCCGCTGCCGGTGGTGTCCGGGCCACGCCCCCGGCGTCAGCAGGACCTGCTGCTCGACGACACGCAGGACGTGCCACTGGTGCTGGTGGCGCACGACCTGTCTCCGGCCGACATGCTGCAGTTCAAGCAGAGCGTTTTTGCGGGCTTCGTCACCGACGTTGGTGGCAAGACTTCGCACACGGCCATCGTTGCGCGCAGCATGGACATTCCGGCGGTGGTCGGCGCGCGCAGCGCCAGCCATCTGGTGCGCCAGGACGACTGGGTGATCATCGACGGCGAGGCCGGCATCATCATCGTCGACCCTTCGCCCATCATCCTGGCCGAGTACGGCTTCAAGCAGCGCCAGGGCGATCTGGAGCGCGAGCGTCTCTCGCGGCTGCGCAACACGCCGGCCGTGACCATGGACGGCCAGCGCATCGAGCTGCTGGCCAACATTGAAATGCCTGACGACACGCTGGCCGCCGTCAAGGTGGGTGCGGTGGGCGTGGGGCTGTTCCGCAGCGAGTTCCTGTTCATGGGGCGACACGGCCGCCTGCCTGATGAAGACGAGCAGTTCGAGGCCTACCGTGCCGCCGTCGAAGGCATGCAGGGCATGCCGGTGACGATCCGGACGGTCGATGTCGGCGCCGACAAGCCGCTGGATGAATCACGCCGCGATGACGCGCACCTGAACCCGGCGCTGGGGCTGCGCGCCATCCGCTGGTGTCTGGCCGACCCGGCGATGTTTCTGACACAACTGCGCGCCATCCTGCGGGCGGCGGCGCATGGGCAGGTTCACCTGCTGATTCCGATGCTCGCGCATGCCAGCGAGATTCGCCAGACACTGGCGCTGATCGGTCAGGCGCGCGAGCAACTGGACCATCGCGGCGATGTGCACGGCCCGGTGCGCCTGGGCGCGATGATCGAAATTCCGGCCGCCGCGCTGAACCTGCGGCCCTTCCTGAAGTATTTCGATTTCCTGTCCATCGGCACCAACGACCTGATTCAGTACACGCTGGCGATCGACCGGGCCGACGAGACGGTGGCCGACCTCTACGACCCGGTGCATCCGGCGGTGCTGCGACTGGTCGCGCAGACGATTGCCGAATGCCAGGCGCAGGGCCGCGACGTCAGTGTCTGTGGCGAGATGGCGGGCGACACGACGCTGACCCGGCTGCTGCTGGGTATGGGCTTGCGCAGTTTCTCCATGCACCCCTCGCAGATCCTGGCGGTCAAGCAGGAGATCCTGCGCGCCGACACTGCCAAACTGAAAACCTGGGCCCGCAGCGTGCTGGATGCCGAAAACCCCGCCGAACTGCTGGCTGGCTGACGCGGCCCCCACCGCGCGGCGCGGGTCAGCGGCTGCGCGAACCGATCACCGCCGCACCGACGATCATCACGGTGGCCAGCGCCACTGGCCAGCCCGGCGCCTCGCGCCGTACCAGGAGCAGCAGCAGTGTGGACAGCAGCGGCGTCAGAAAGCTCAGCACGCCGATCTGCCGCGCGTCGCCGCGCTTGAGCGCGGCGTCCCACAGGTAGAACGCCGCTCCCAGCGGCCCCAGCCCCATCAACACGATCAGCCCCCAGTCACCGCCCGACAGCGTGGCCGGCGGCTCCAGCAGGGCGTGGCAGACCAGCGACAACGCGCCCGAGACCAGGCCGAACAGGCCGATTGCCGCAGTGGGAAAGGCACGAACGCGCCGCGTCAGCAGCGAGTAGCTGGCCCAGACGAAGGCCGAGGCCAGCGCGCTCAGGTAGCCCCACTCAAAGCTGCCGGACAGCGCCCGCCCGCCGGTGATGGCCAGCACGGCACCGGCAAAGCCCAGCAGCGCGGCCAGCATATGCCGCGCGGTCAGGTGAATGCCGGGCAGAAACAATGGCGCCATCACCACCATGCCCAGCGGCCA
>JACSRS010000128.1 GCA_014879655.1 Burkholderiaceae bacterium | reverse complement strand
GTGCATCAGCCGCATCGCCGGCTTACAGTCCTTGCAAGCCCGCACCAGGTTGACCTGCCGTTGATATCGACGGCCATGGCATCAACGGCTGGGCTGGAGCCGACTCATGGACTTTGCTTTTTCCACATCTGTGCAGGACCTGCAGCAACGCGTGCAGCGCTTCATGGACGACCTGGTGCTGCCGTCCAACCGCGACTGGCAGCGCTATGCGGATGGCGGCGTCTACCCCACCGACATCGTCGAGCCGCTGAAAGCGCAGGCGCGCGCCGCCGGCCTGTGGAACCTGTTCCTGCCGGGGCTGCGGCCGGATGAGCCGGGCACTCGGCTGTCAAACATCGAATACGCGCCGCTGGCCGAGATCATGGGGCGTGTGCCCTGGGCGTCCGAGGTCTTCAACTGCAGCGCGCCCGACACCGGCAACATGGAACTGCTGCACCTGGCGGCCACGCCCGCGCAGCGCACCCGGTGGCTGGAGCCGCTGCTGGCCGGCGAGATGCGCTCGTGTTTTGCGATGTCGGAGCCTGACGTGGCATCGTCCGACGCCACCAACATCTGTACCCGCATCCAGCGTGACGGCGACCACTACGTTGTCAACGGCCGCAAGTGGTTCATCACCGGGGCATTGCACCCCGCGTGCCGGCTGGTCATCGTGATGGGCGTGTCGAACGATGCGCCCGAAGCGCCGGTGCACAGCCGTCACAGCCTGATGCTGGTGCCGATGGACGCGCCGGGCGTGCAGATCGTGCGCAACATGCCGGTGATGCAGCACCAGGCCATCGACGGGCATTGCGAAATGGTGTTCAGGAACGTGCGCGTGCCGGCGGCCAACCTGCTGGGCGAGGAGGGCGGGGGCTTTGCGCTGGCGCAGGCGCGACTGGGGCCGGGGCGCGTGCACCATTGCATGCGCACCATCGGCCAGTGCGAACTGGCGCTGGAGCTGATGTGCGAGCGCGCGCTGGAGCGCATGGCGTTCGGTCGCCATCTGTCGGACTTCGCCAATGTGCAGGACTGGATCGGCCACAGCCGGGTGGAGATTGACCAGGCGCGTCTGCTGGTGCTGCGTGCGGCGTGGCTGATGGACCAGCAGGGCAACGCCGCAGCAAGAGTCGATGTGTCGGCCATTAAGCTGGTGGCTGCGCAGCTGCAGACCCGCGTGCTCGACCGCGCCATGCAGGTATTCGGCGCCATCGGGTTGACGCCTGACACGCCGCTGGCCGCGCTGTGGAGCTGGGGCCGGGCGCTGCGCTTCATGGATGGCCCCGACGAGGTGCACCTGCGCACGGTGGCGCGCAACGAACTGGCCCATACCAAAACCCATCTGGGCGCCAACGTGCTGCACCTGAACCGCTGGATGCCGCCGGAGACGGTCAGCGACCTCGGCTGAACGGCACGGCAATTCCGTTCAGAGCCGCCGGATCGGGCGCTTGCGCCAGACCAGCCGGTAGTACGCGGTCTGCATCGCCAGCATGCAAATGAAGGCCACCGGGTAGGCCGCCCAGATGCCGTTCAGGCCGTAGATGCCGCTCAGCACCCAGGCCACCGGAATCTCGATGCCGGCGATGGCCAGCATGGAAAGAACCGTGGGCACCAGCACCACGCCACTGGCACGCATCAGGCCCGACAGCACCATCGACATGCCCATGATCACGCTGCTCCACAGCATGATGTGCAGCAGCGTCTGCGCCATCTCCACCACCGCCGGGTCGGTGATGAACAGTCCGACGATGTGGCGCGAGAACAGGTAACCCAGCAGCACCAGCGAGCCGGTCAGCACCACGTTCATCATCAGGCCGGTGCGGGCAATCGCGCCCAGCGTGTGGGGCCGACCTGCGCCGATGGCGTGGGCGCCCAGGATCGACGCGGTGATGGCGATGGAAATCGCCGGAAACTGCACATACGAAACGATCTGGTTCACCGCGCCGTAGGCGGCCGTGGCTTGCGAGCCGAAGCGGTTGACCAGAAACAGCACCGCGATCTCTGCGATCGAGACAGTGATCATCGACAAGGCTGTCGGCAGGCCGATGCGCAGCACCTTGGCCAGCAACGCAGGGTCGATCCGCAAATGCCGGATGAACGCGGCGTCGGGCGCCAGCGGGTGTTGCTTGCGGCGCAGATACCAGGCCAGCCAGCCCAGCGCGATCAGGTATGACGCTACCGCAGCATAGGCGCCGCTGGCCACACCCATCTGCGGCAATCCGCCCCAGCCGCGGATCAGCGACGGCGTGACCAGCAAACCCACAGCCGTCGACAGCAGCAGCGTCAACAGCGGCGTCCGGGTGTCGCCAACACCGCGCAACATCGACGTGGACAACAGAAACAGAAACACGCCGGGCGCCGCGAACAGCATGATGCGGGCATAGGCAGTGGCGCCTGGCAGGATGTCGGCCGGCGTGCCCAGCCCGCGCAACATGGCTTCGGTGAACGTGCCGCCGAACAGCGCGACGGCCAGGCCGGCGCACAGGCCAACCGTCAGCGTGGTGCCGGCAATGGCCTTGACGCGCCCCAGTTCCCGGGCGCCCCACGCCTGACCGATCAGAACGGCGGCGCCCGAGCCCAGACCGATCATGAAAGCGATCAGGAAGAACAGTACCGGGAAAAAGGCCGAGACCGCGGCCATGGCGCTCACGCCCAGCATCTGACCCAGGTAGATGTTGTTCACCGTGCCCGAGATTGCCTGCAGGATGTTGCTGAGGATCATCGGCCCGAGGAAAACCAGGTAGCTTTTCCAGAGGACGGTCGGGGGCGACCCGACCGATGGCCCGGGTGGTCGGGCCTGGGCTGCGATAGGCGACGTGCTCATGCCTCAAATGCTCCGGTGAGCAGCTTGTTCAGGTGCGTCTGAACGTCGACAGGCCAGGCGGAAATCTGAGCCGCAAAGCGGGCCTGGTCGCCGGCAAACAGCGCCCGGCTGGCTTCTTCGAAGCCCGCTTCATGCCCGGCCATGGTCGACATGAAGCGGTAGGCTGCGTCGCGGGCCTGGCGGACGCGGTCGGTCTGTTCAGATGCGCGGCGGGCGGCTTCGACGAGCTTGCGCAGCGCCACCGAAGCGCCGCCGCTCTGGCGACTCAGCCATTCCCAGTGGCGCGGCAGCAGCGTCACCTCGCGCGCCACCACACCCAGACGGGGCCGGCCGGGGCCACGCGGGGCCTCTTCGGCTCTGGATCCGTCTTTGGTCGTCTCGTCCCAATCGTCGGGCGTGGGTTCGGCGGCGGCGTCCATGCGCAAGTTCAAGCGCGCCATGAAGGCTGCTTCA
This sequence comes from Burkholderiaceae bacterium, assembly GCA_014879655.1. GTDB lineage: Bacteria > Pseudomonadota > Gammaproteobacteria > Burkholderiales > Burkholderiaceae_C > JACSRS01. The sequence goes on along the minus strand of JACSRS010000128.1, from coordinate 2,243 downwards.
TCGCCGCGCCAGTCCAGCTCGATCACCTCGCTGGTGGTGTCGTCGAATACCAGCACCGCTGGTGGCGTCATTTCATTGGCTGACTGGTGCACCGCGCGCCTGGCAATGGGCGCCACTTCAGGCAGGGTGCCCGTGGCGATGCAACGGTTGCCTTCGAAAGCCGTGCAGCGTGTTTGAGGTCGAATCATCATTTCACCCGGATAAAAATTGGATTCTATCCGGATTTATATGAGATTTAATTTCTATCCGGGTTTTATTGGTTGTGCCAGCAACGCCCCAGGTTGTTTGGGCGACACGGACGGGGCGCACAAATGCCGCCCAACGCCAGGGCCCGCTGCGAGAATCAGCGGATGGGATAGGTGGTGGGGGCGGCGGCCTGTGGCGAGCTGGTACTGGCTGGCGCACCGGTGCCGCCGAGCAGCACGACCTGCAAGCGCACCCAGGCGCCGGGATCGCTGGCCATCTGCGCGGTGTACTGCTTGCCCGCGTATTCGTAAACGACGTTGTAGCCGGTCACCTGGTTCTCGACGAAGTTCTGTGTGCTGCACTGTTGCACGGTTTGCACCTGGCCCTGGCCGTTGCCCTCGATCTGGTTGCCGACCACCGCCCCGCCGACCGCGCCGACGGCCGTCGCCACGCCGCGGTTCGATCCGCCTTTGCCCAGCAGGCTGCCCATCAGACCGCCCGCCACTGCACCGACCACGGCGCCGGTACCGGTCTTGGGCGGCGGCACCACCACCTGCTGCGGTGTGCACACCTGGCGTGGCACCGTCACGGCCTGCACGATCGGGGTGCTCGACAGCACACGGCCATATTCGTCGGCCCGCGCATTGCCGGCGGCCAGCACGGCCAATGTGGCAAGGGCCATTGTGGACAGTTGCTTTTTCATCTCGAACTCCTGGGACGCAGGCGAAGACCGAAGGTCTGTCGAACCCGTCCGATACCGGATTTTCCTGCGAATGGTTCGATCAGTGGGAGGCTTTACCGTATCGATACCGTTGTTTCAGGATGTGAGTGCAACAGGCGCCGAAAATAAAAAAAGCCGGACGGTTTTGGACCGTTCCGACTCTATCTGTGGCGGGGCCGCACCCGCACTTAGCCTTGAAACCCGCATGAATCCTTGATCGTCTTGCTGAAGGTGCAAAATGTGCCCCCAAATGTGCCCCCAGACTGTGAAGGATACCCCCCATGAAGCTGACCGATGCCAAGCTGCGCAACCTGACCACCCCCGGAAAACACTTTGACGGCGGCGGTCTCTATCTGGAGCTGACGGCGGCCGGGGGCACCTATTGGCGGCTGAAGTACCGGCACGGGGGCAAGGAAAAGCGCCTGGCGCTGGGGGTCTACCCGGCCGTTTCCCTGAAAGACGCTCGCGACCAGGCGACCGAAGCCCGCAAGGCGCTGAAAGCCGGTGACGATCCCGGCGAGCTGCGCAAAACCGAAAAGGCGAAGGCGATGCATGAAGCCGTCAACACCCTGGAGGCCGTGTCATGCGATTGGCTGGCGCACCAAGCTGCCCGATGGTCGGATGAAACGCAAGGGCGCATCCGGGCATCGTTGGAGGCCGACATTTTCCCGGCGCTGGGAGCGCGGCCGATGGCCAGCGTCAAGCCCGGCGAAATCATGGCGGCAGTCAAGGCAATTGAGGCACGCGGGGCACCCGACCAGGCGGGCCGGGTGTTGCAGCGGGTCAAGTCGATATACCGATGGGCGGTTACGCATGAGCGAATCGAGGCAAACCCGATGCTTGATCTGGTGCCATCCGAAATCCTCAAGCCCCGCGAAGTGCAGAACCGGGCCGCGTTGCCGGATCGTGAGTTGCCCGAGTTCCTGGCCAAGCTTGACGCCTACGAAGGCGACCCGCACACCGTCAACGCCTTGCGGCTGCTGATGTTGACGGCCGTCCGGCCCGGGGAAGGGCGGGGCGCACGCTGGGCTGAATTCGACCTGGACGCGGCGCTGTGGACCATCCCGCCCGAGCGCATGAAGATGCGGGCAGAACACCGGGTGCCACTGTCCGGGCAGGCGCTGGAAGTGCTGGCCATCATGCAGCCCCTGAGCGGCGGCGGCGAACTGGTATTCCCCAGCCCGGTCTACCGCAGCAAGCCCCTGAGCGAAAACACCTTCAATTCAGCATTGGCACGCATGGGCTACAAAAACACGGCGACCGCCCACGGGTTCCGGGCGCTGTTTTCCACGGTGGCCAATGAATGCGGCTGGAACCCTGACGTAATCGAGCGCCA
>JACSRS010000060.1 GCA_014879655.1 Burkholderiaceae bacterium | reverse complement strand
CCGTCACGCTGCAGCCGCTGCTGACCGGCAATGACGATGGTGTCGCCCGGTGCCACGCCCTCGAGAATTTCCACCTTGCCTTGACGGCGCAGGCCCAGTTTGACTTCCTGCCGCTGCGAAACGGTTTTCACATCGGGCCCCAGCGCCGCGGTTGCCGTGCCCGGCACGGCCGACGGCGCCACCACCTTGATCACGAACTGGCGCCCGCCCTGGGGCACGATGGCCTCTTCAGGCACCACGGCCGCGTTGTCGCGCACAGCGAAAACGGCCGTCACCCGGGCAAACATCCCTGAGCGCAAAGGCCCCGGGACGCCGCCAGCCGTCGTGCCAGCCCCACCGCCCACTCTGTCGCCGGCCCGCGCCATGCCGCCGCCCGCTGGCGAGGCCGGTCCGCTCGGCCGTGCTCCGCCCGGCACCGACGCTTCGCCGGCTGAATTGGGCAGACTGGCCCGCACCGAAACGGAGCGGCCATTGATGTCAAGCAGCGGGTCGATTGCATCGATCTTTGCGGTGTACTTGCGGCCCGGAAAGGCGTCGAGCTGCACCTCCACCGGCTGGCCCACGCGCAACCGCGATTGCACGCGCTCTGGCAACTTGAAGTCGACCAGCATGGTCGAAAGATCCTCGATGTTGACCAGATCAGCGCCGTCCTTGACGAAATCGCCGATGTTGACGACCCGGATGCCGGCCACGCCGTCAAACGGCGCGACGATGCGCATGCGCGACAGGCGCGCCTGTGCCAAAGCCAGTTGTGCCTGCGCCACCTGCAGCGCCGCTGCGCTTTCCTCGAGCGCGCGCTTGGCAACAAAATTCTGGGCGACCAGCTCCTGGTTGCGATTGAAGGTGGACTGGGCAATGGATACCTGCGCCTGCGCCTGGCTCAGTTCGGCCCGCTGCAGGGTGTCGTCCAGTTGCACCAGCATCTGGCCTTTTCGCACCCGGGCGCCGTCCGAGAACCCCAGCGCCGCAATCCGACCCGCCACTTCCGGGCGGAGCATCACGCTCTGACGGGACCGCAGCGTGCCCACCGATTGCGCATCGTCACGCAGGCGGATCAGCTCGACCTGCGCCACCTCCACGCCGGCCGCCCTGGGGGCGCTGGCGGCCGCAGCCGGTGCACTGGCCTTGCCCGTGGGTCCTGCAGCAGCGCTTGCCGCCGCAGCCCCTGCCATCGACCCCGCGATTTCAGTCGGTCCTCTGGGTTGCGACTGGTACCACCAGGCCGCTGCCGATGCGGCGGCGATGCCCACGACCGCCACCACGCTGACCATTTTTCCGGATGCCATGCGTTGTCTCTTTTCTGTTGGGGATACGGCCGACAGCCGCGCAGCAAAATGTAGCAGGATGGTGGTATTCCTGCCGGGCCTTTGCGGATCATCGCCCGGTCTTGCCGGCAGTCTTTACCGCTGCTTTACAAACGCCCGAGCGCGCGCTCCACGCCCCGGTTGGCCAGCGCATCGGCGCGCTCGTTGCCGGCGTTGCCTGCGTGCCCCTTCACCCAGTGCCAATGGATCTGGTGGTCGCCGCCGCTGACCAGCGCGTCCAGTTGCTGCCAGAGGTCCACATTCTTGACTGGCGCCTTTGCGGCGGTGCGCCAGCCGCGCGCCTTCCAGCCGTGAATCCACTCGGTGATGCCCTTGCGGACGTACTCGCTGTCCAGGTACAGGTCCACATGGCAGGGCTGGCGCAGCGCCGACAGCGCCTGGATCACCGCCATCATCTCCATGCGGTTGTTGGTGGTGCCCAGTTCGCCGCCAAAGAGTTCCTTTTCGATATCGGCCGACTTCAGGAGCGCGCCCCATCCGCCCGGCCCGGGGTTGCCCTTGCAGGCCCCATCGGTGTGAATTTCAACTTTTTTCAATCTTTTTCCTGTCAATCCAGCGTCAAATGGACTTTGTTTGCTACAGATACAGGTGCTTTTGCGAGACCCGGCGCTTCCTTCCACGCCGGGCTGAGCAGGCGCATGCCGTGCACACGCTTGATGGCGACCAGGAAATACGCTGCACCGAAGATGGGCCACCAGCGCGCACCGACGCGGTCCATCCAGGCAAAACGGCGCAGCCACTTTTCAGTGCGCACGGCCGGGCTGTAACAGCCGAAGCGGCTGCTCTCGACCTCGAAGCTCAGCAACCGCAGCCAGTCGCGAAGCCGCCAGTAGCCGATGAACTCGCCGGCGTCCGGCAGGAAAAGCTCGCCGACGCCAAAGCGCCGAAAAAGATGGGCACGGCGCTGCCGAAGACCCCACAAACTGGCCGGATTCAGGCCGCAGATGATCACGCGGCCTTCGGGCACCAGCACCCGCTCAACCTCGCGCAAGGTTGCGTGTGGGTCGGCGTTGAGCTCCAGCGCATGGGGCAGCAGTACCAGGTCAACGCTGGCGGAAGGAAACGGCAGCGCAGCGAAATCGGTGCGCAACGCAAAGCGCTGCAGCGCGCTTTCCGCCTTGCCGGCAGTGGCTGCGCCTGGCTCGGCGGGTGCGTGGTCCAGCGCCAGCCAGCGGTGCGGCATGCGGTTGGCGCGCAACCCGTCCACATCGGGCAAACCCAGTTGCACGGCATTGAAACCGAATACATCGGCCACCGCCTGGTCGAACTGCGCCCGCTCCCAATCGATGACGGTGCGGCCGGGCGGGGTCTGAAACCAGTCGTGCAATCCTGAAGGGCTTCCTATAATCCGAGTCTCCATGATGATCACTGCGCTGCCGGCCTTCGCGGACAACTACTTCTGGCTTGTGCACAACGGGCGCGACGCGCTGGTGGTCGATCCGGGCGATGCGGCTCCCGTGCGGGAGGCGCTGCAGCGTCAACAACTGCAGCTCGCCGCCATTCTAGTCACGCACCACCACGCGGACCACACCGGTGGCGTTGCCGAACTTCACAAAGCCACTGGCGCCCCGGTCTACGCCCCGGCCACGGAACGCATGCCGGCGCCTTGCCACCCTTTGCGGGGGGGCGACCGCGTGAATGCGCTGGGGTTGGCCTGGCAGGTGATCGACGTGCCCGGCCACACCGCCGGCCACATTGCCTATTTCTGCCCCGACGTCGAAGGCGCGCCGCTGCTGTTCTGTGGCGACACGCTGTTTTCCGGCGGCTGCGGGCGGCTGTTCGAAGGCACGCCCGCGCAGATGCTGGCGTCCCTGGACACGTTGTCGGCCCTGCCCGATGACACCCGCATCTGCTGCGCCCACGAATACACGCTGTCCAATCTGCGCTTCGCCCGTGCGGTCGAGCCGGCCAACGACGATCTCGCCCGCTACGAGCAGCACTGCATGGTGCTGCGCGAGCAGGGCCTGCCCACGCTGCCGGCCACCCTGGCCAACGAGCGCCGGATCAACCCGTTTCTGCGCAGTCGCGAACCGGCTGTCCGCCAGGCGGTACAGGCCTGGCGCGAGACACCCGGCGACGACGCTGCCATTTTCGGCACCCTGCGCCAATGGAAAAACGAATTCCGATGAAATTTTTCGACGCCGCCCTGCTGCGGCTGCGCCTGGCCCTGCTGGCCGGAGCGCTGGTGGTGCTGGCCGGATGCGCCAGCACCGGTCCTGCCACGCCGGTCAAGCCGCAAACGGAAGCTGCTGTGCCCGTGACCGTCGCGCCGCAGCGGGCGACGGGCCCGATGCAGCCGCTGGCCGCCGCCGAGGCCAGTTCGCGCGCCGTCGCACTGCTGCGACCGCCTGCCGACCTCTGGGAGCGCATTCGCCGCGGCTATGCGATGCCCAATCTGGACACCGAACTGGTGCGCGACCGTGAGCAGTGGTACGCAGCCCGGCCTGAATACATGCAGCGCATGGCCAACCGGTCGAGCAAGTACCTGTTCCACATCGTCGAAGAGCTGGAGCGGCGCAACATGCCGACCGAACTGGCGCTGCTGCCTTTCATTGAAAGCGCCTTCAACCCGCAGGCTGTCTCCAGCGCCAAGGCCGCCGGCATGTGGCAGTTCATGCCGGCCACCGGCAAGGACTTCGAACTGAAGCAGAATGCCTTCCGTGACGACCGGCGCGACGTGCTCGAATCCACCCGTGCCGCACTGGACTACCTGCAGAAGCTCTATGGCATGTTCGGCGACTGGCAGCTGGCGCTGGCCGCCTACAACTGGGGCGAGGGTAGCGTGGGCCGGGCCATCGCGCGCAACAAGGCGGCCGGATTGCCCACGGGCTACACCGACCTCAACATGCCGAACGAGACGCGTTATTACGTGCCCAAGCTGCAGGCGGTGAAGAACATCGTCACCGACCCGGGCCGCTACAACACCACGCTGCCAGAAATCGGCAATCACCCCTATTTCGAAACCGTCCCGATCACGCGCGACATCGACGTCGCCCTCGCGGCCCGTCTGGCCCAGGTTTCCGTGGAAGACTTCAAGGCGCTCAACCCTTCGGCCAACAAGCCGGTGATCCTGGCGGCCGGCTCGACCAACATCCTGCTGCCTTGGGACAACGCGACGCTCTTCGAACGCAACCTCGCGGCCTATTCCGAAAGCCGGCTGGCCAGCTGGACGGCCTGGGTCGCGCCCAGGACCATGAAGCCGGCCGACGCAGCGCAGAGCGTGGGCATGAGCGAAAGCGAGTTTCGCAACGTCAACAACATCCCGCCGCGCATGCTGATCAAGGTCGGCTCGACGCTGCTGATCACGCGCAGCGACAAGGTGGTTGCCGATGTCGCACCGACAATCGCCGACAACGGCCAGATCGCGCTGGCCCCTGATGTGACGCTGAAACGCAGTGTGGTTCGCACACGCAAGGGCGATACGCTGACCACACTGGCGCGGCGCTATGGTGTCAGCACCGAGAGCATCGTCGGATGGAACAAGCTGAGTGCGTCGGCCAGCCTGAAAACCGGCCAGTCGATCGTGCTGTTCCTGCCCAAAGCGGCGTCTTCCGGGCGTTCATCGGCTTCGTCGTCCGGCAAGAGCACACGCAAGCAGGCCGCACCGGCCAGCAATCGCAACAGCAAGTCGAAACCGAAGAAGTAGGCTGGCTGCGCTGGCGCGATCCAGCTTGCACGGTCAGACCCGGAAACGCTCCCGCGCCCGGCGTGCAAACTCGTTGTTGTAGGTCTGCGCAAGATCGACGCGGCCCGCGCGTGACCGGCCCTCCAGCGTGCTCACGACCGTGAGCGCCGTGCGCGCACTTTCTTCCGACAGCGTGCCGTCGATCGAGAACGCCTCGCTGACATTGGCAAAGGCACTGAGGTATGTGGCCCGGTCGCCGCCCAGGTACGATTCCGGAACCGCCTGAATGATGTCGGCCGGCCCGGCGGTACGCAGCCATTTGAGCGCATGGACCACCCCGTTGGCGAGCGCCTGGCAGGTCGCCGGGTGCTTTTGCACGAACTCCGCCGGCGCGTAGAGGCAGCCGCCGGGCATCGGCCCTCCGAAGAGTGTGCGCGTACCGCTCAGCGAACGGGTATCGGCAACGATCCGCACTTCGCTCTTTTGCTGCAACGCGGTCATCACGGTTTCCACGCTGCTGATGGCATCAATCTCACGGTTGCGCAGCGCGTTCAGCGCTGACGGGCCCGTGCCGACGCCCACATACTGCACATCGCCCTTTGTCAGGCCGAAACCCCGCAAGACGAGCGCAGCCAGCAGTTGGGTGGACGACCCCGGTGCCGAAATCCCGATGCGCCTGCCGCGCAGCTCGTGCAGCGTGCGCAGGCCACCCATCGTACGACCGGAGACACCCAATACGATCTGCGGCGCACGGCCGAACATCACGAAGGCCTGCAGGGGCTGCCCCTGCCCCTGCTGGGCAATCGTGTGCTCGTAGGCGCCACCGGCGATGTCCACACTGCCGGCGGCCAGCGCGGCCAGCGCCAGCGAACCGCCGGCAAAGTCGGTGACGTTGACCTCCAGCCCCTCGGCATGGAAAAAGCCCAGATGGGCGGCCACGGCCAGCGGCATGTAGTACAGGCTCGTCTTGCCCCCCAATGCCAGATTCACCCGGGCCTTCTCGGGCTTTCCTTGGGCCAGCAAGGCCGGCGACGACAGCGCGGCCGCGCCGGCGGCCAGCGTGATGGCAAATCTTCGCCGACGGATGCCTGGGGATGGGGATGGTGGAAACAACGCGCGCCTCGCCTGGGAAATTCTTGTATGTCCGCAAGCGTAATCGGCGACCCGCAACCCGGCATCGGGAACTTCCCCCTGCGGGTTTTCACCGTGCCGAAAACGCCCGTGGCCTTGAGACCCAGTCAGCGGTAACCGGCAAACAGGATGGCGATGTTCACCGCAAAGGCGAGGGTCCAGACGCCGGTGCGGATCATCGGCAGGTTGGCCAGGTACATCATGATGTAGAGCAGGCGCAGGAAGATGAACACGAAGGCCAGCAGGTCCAGCGGCGTCTGCGGCGCGCCCAACTGGTGCGCGATGATCACCGCACCGATGAAGAACGGCAGCGCCTCGAAACTGTTGGCCTGCGCCGCATTGGCGCGGGCACGCCAGTCGGTCTGCCGGGCCAGCCAGGCGCGCGGATTGGCGTTGTCGTAGCCACCGTCACGGCGCGGCTTGCCGAACATGCCCCACTTGGCGATGCCGGTGCAGACGATGGGCAGCAGCACGGCGATCAGCACACACCAGTAAGCCACGGTGAAGCGGGCCACGGACATTCCTGTGTTCATTTTCTTGCTCTTTCAGGGGTATTCCAGCGTCAGACCGATCGCTGTTGCTATCAAATCATGATTTATCAGGCACGGTGAACGCAATCAGCGGCGGTCCACCATGGCATGGGCGATGGTGCCCAGGTCGACGTATTCCAGTTCGCTGCCGGCGGGCACACCGCGCGCGAGCCGCGTGACCTGCAGACCGCGCGCGCGCAACGCGTCCCCGATCACATGGGCGGTGGCCTCGCCTTCTGCGGTGAAGTTGGTGGCCAGAATCACCTCTCGCACCTCGCTGTCCGCCACCCGGTCGAACAGCTTCTGCAGGCCAATTTCCCTGGGGCCGATGCCGTCGAGAGGACTGAGCCGCCCCATCAGCACGAAGTAAAGCCCGCGATAGGACGCGGTGCGCTCCACGGCAGACTGATCGGCCGGCGTTTCAACCACGCACAGCTTGCTGTGGTCGCGCTGCGGATCGAGGCAGGTGCGGCAGATCTCGGCCTCGGTAAAGGTGTGGCACAGCGAGCAGTGATGCACATGCGTGGTGGCGTCAAGCAGCGCCCGCGACAGCACCTGCGCGCCGTCGCGGTCGTGCTGCAGCAGGTGAAATGCCATGCGCGACGCCGACTTCACGCCCACACCGGGCAGGCGCCGCAGCGCCTGTATCAGCGTGTCGAGCGCACTGGAATCCGCCACGGATCAGAACGGAAACTTCATGCCACCGGGCAATCCCGGCATGCCACCGGTGAGTTTGGACAGGCGTTCCTGGCTGGTCTCTTCGGCCTTGCGCACGGCGGCGTTGAAGGCAGCCGCGACCAGGTCTTCCAGCATGTCCTTGTCTTCGGCCAGCAGGCTGGGGTCGATGGTGACGCGCTTGACATCGTTCTTGCAGGTCATCAGCACCTTCACGAGGCCGGCGCCGGATTCGCCTTCGACCTCGACGAAAGCCAGTTCATCCTGCGCCTTCTTCAGGTTCTCCTGCATGGCCTGCGCCTGCTTCATCAGTCCGGCGAGTTGTCCTTTGTTGAACATGGTTTTCCTTTGCGAATGGTTCTGAAAGAGGGTTCACAGCGGTTTCACGCTGCCAGGCACGATTTTCGCGCCAAAGTCGTGCATCATCGCCTGCACGAAGGGGTCGGCCTGAATCATTGCTTCGGCCGCCCGCAGTTTTTCGGCAGCAGCGGCCGCATTGCGTCGGGCGGGGCTGTCGGTCACCCGACCCACTTCGACCGACAGTCTGACCTCGTGGCCGGCGCCGCGCAGCGCCTGCAGCAGCCGTTCACGCGCCTGCGGCTGGTTCAGCGATTCGCGCTCGACCCGCAGCAGCCAGTCTGCATCGTCCCGCGCGACCAGCTGCGATTGCAGCGCCAGTTCGCGCACCAGCGCGTTGATGGCCTCGCGGGCGATGAGTTCGCTCACCACCTCGTGCCAGAAATCGCCATCGCCGGTTCGCGCAACTTCTGGCGAGGTCGCCTGGATGGCTTCATCAGCGTGGCCCGGCCCTTGCAGGTGCCGCACCGGTATTGCTACCAATCGGGTAGCATCATCGGTCGGATTGACGCTGGACTGAGTCGGATTTTCCTTGAAACTCCCATTTCGGGGTGGTGCCCCCCCCTCGCGCACCGGCAGTCGCTGAACCTGCGGGACCGCTGGCGCCGCATCGACGACCACCGCAGCCGGCGGGACAGCCGCAGGCGTTGAAGGCGAATCGACGCGCGGCGCCTCGCGCACGGGTGCCGGCGTCCGGGCCGGTGAAGGTGCTGGCGAAGGTTCAGGTGCAGGTGCGGGTGCTGAAACGGGCGCTGGCGCCGCCAAAGCACCACCCTGAGACACCCGCTGCGGCGCCTCAGCGCCTGATTTCAGTGTTTTTTTTTCCTGCCCGCCGCCCGCGGCCGCCGGCTTGAAGGCCAGCAGGCGCAGCAGCACCATGTTCAGCGCGGCATATTCGTCCGGCGCCAGTCCCAGTTCGCCCCGGCCGTGCAGGCACAGGCTGTAGAGCAACTGCGTTTCATCGGCAGGCATGGCGGCGGCCAGGCGCGCGATCTCGCCCGCGTCGGGGTCATTGGCGTCGATGACCATGTCGGGCACGGCCTGATGCACCGCCATGCGCTGCAGCACGCCGGTCATTTCTTCGAGCGTCGAGGCCGCGTTCAGGCCGTTCAGTCGCAGCGCGTCACAGATTTCGACGACCGTGCGCCCGTCCCCGTCGGCCAGCGCGTCGATGAGCCTGAACACATGGGAGCGGTCGACGCTGCCCAGCATCTGGCGAACGGTTTCCTCCTGCAGGCTGCCCGAGCCGAAGGCAATGGCCTGGTCGGTCAGGCTCAGCGCGTCGCGCATCGAGCCGCGCGCGGCCCGCGCCAGCAGGCGCAAGGCCGGCGGCTCGAAGGCCACGTTCTCCGCCTGCAACACGTGCGACAGGTGGCCGAGCACCACTTCGGGTGCCATTGGCCGCAGGTTGAACTGCAGGCAGCGGCTGAGCACCGTCACCGGAACCTTCTGCGGATCGGTCGTGGCGAGCACGAACTTGAGGTATTCGGGCGGTTCCTCCAGCGTCTTGAGCATCGCGTTGAAGGCGTGCCCGGTCAGCATGTGGACCTCGTCGATCATGAAAACCTTGAAACGCCCCTGCACCGGCTTGTAGACCGCCTGCTCCAGCAGCATCTGCACGTCGTCAACCCCGCGGTTCGAGGCCGCGTCAAGTTCGGTGTAATCGACAAAGCGCCCGGCATCGATGTCGCGGCAGGCCGGGCAGACCCCGCAGGGCGTGGCGGTGATGTCGCCCTGCCCGTCCGCACCCTGACAGTTCAGTGACTTGGCCAGGATGCGCGCGACCGAGGTCTTGCCGACGCCCCGGGTGCCGGTGAACAGGTAGGCATGGTGCAGGCGCCGGCTGGTCAGCGCGTTCGTCATCGCCTGCACCACATGTTCCTGACCGACCATTTCAGAGAAATTGCGCGGTCGGTACTTGCGGGCGAGCACGATGTAGGACATGTCCGGATTCTACGGGTGAGCCTCAACGGCAAGCGCCGGGGCCGGTATTAGGGTTGGAGGTCCAAAATGCCCGACTGTCGCACCAGAGATACGGCAATTCCGGCTTTCCGCGCTATGCTGCATTGCACAAACCGATGAAAACCGGTTTCCATACATGCTTCAATACATCGACAGTCCGGAATTTGCCGACCCCGCCGCCGTGTTGGCCGGAGCAAACCCCGAAACCGCCCGTCTGGTCCGCGCCATGGAAGGCTGCTGCCACCCCAAAGCGGGCCGATTGCTGGCCCGCCTGGCTGCGCAGCCCGACGCGGAAGCACTGGCCGCCTTGCGCGCCGACGTGCTGGACCTGCTGACCCTTTCTTTTGGCAAGGCTGAAGCGCTGCGTCGCCTACAATAGACCCTGACGGGCCTTCCCGCATGGTGAAGCGGCCAACCGGGTCAGGTGGGGAACCAAGCAGCCCTAACTGTGTAGCCAGTGCCGGGGTCAAGGCTCGTCACCCCAATTGCTGATCAGCCTCGCGACCTTTTTAAAGGGTCGCGAGGCTTTTTTCTTGGTGTTGCCGACGTCCGGCCATTGCGGATGGTCCTTGCGCACCGGCGTGACAGTGCCATCCGTCGTTCACGCCTAGACTGGCGCGTTTGAACTTCGGACCTCGACATGAACCTGCTTGACGGTATCCGCGTGCTCGACTTCGGCCGCTTCATCGCCGGCCCCTATTGCGCGGCGCTGCTGGGCGACCACGGCGCTGACGTGATCCGCATCGAGCGGGTCGAGGGCGGCGAGGACCGCTGCGTACCCCACGTCGCCGACAGCGGCGAAGGTGGCCTGTACCTGCAGATGAACCGTAACAAGCGCTGCCTGACGCTGGATCTGGCCAGCGATGAAGGCCGCCGCATCGTGCGCGAACTGGTGCAGGATGCCGATGTGGTGGTCGCCAACCTGCCCCCGGCAACGCTGGAGAAGCTGGGGCTGGACTGGCCGACCGTTTCGGCACTGAACCCGCGGGTGGTGCTGACCGTGGCCACCGCCTATGGACCCGTTGGGCCTTACAGCCACCAGAGCGGTTTCGATTCGGTGGGCCAGGCCATGAGCGGCGCGATGTTCATGTCCGGCCTGCCGGACGCGCCGGTTCGCACGGTGGTGAACTATGTGGACATCTCCACGGCGCAGGCCCTGGCGATGGGCACCCTGGCGGCGCTGTGGGCGCGCGAACACACCGGCCACGGCCAGAAGGTGGAAGGTTCGCTGCTGCGCACCAGCCTGATCCACACCAATTCCCTGCTGATCGAGCAGGCTGTGCGCGCGCCCAACCGCGTGCCCCAGGGCAACCGCGGCTATCTGGCCGCACCGGGCGACCTGTTTCGCTGCCACGATGGCTGGCTGGTGGTGCAATCGGTCGGACAGGCCATGTTCGAACGCTGGTGCGACATGGTGCAGCGTGAAGACCTGAAAGCCGATCCGCGCCTGGCCACCGACGAACTGCGCGGCGAAAACAGCGCCGACGTGAGTGCCGTGATGGCGCACTGGTGCGCCAGCCACAGCCGCGAGGAGGCGCTGGCTGCGCTGGCCCGCGCGAAGATTCCGGCCGGGCCGGTCTACAGTCCGCAGGAGGCGCTGGACGATCCGCACATCGCCGCAGCGCAGTTGCTGCCGAGTCAGACCTTTTCAGGCATGGCGCAGCCCTACCCGCTGGCGCCCCACCCGGTCGAACATTCCGGCATCGCAGCCGGATTTCGGCACAGCGCGCCGACGCTGGGCGAACACACCGACGAAATCCTGGCCGAACTGGGCTACAACGCCGCCACTGTCGCCGACCTGCGCCGGCGGGGCGTCGTGTAGCGGGGGCGCTTGCCCGGCTCCTGCTTTCTGAACAGGAGCGCGGCGAGCCGCTCGATGGCTCAGGGTGTCAGCGTCAGGCTGGCGCGGGCGTTGGCCTGCGCCTTGGCGGGGTCAAACCACCACGGCCGGCGCTCGCCAGACATCAGCAGGCGGGCCTGGTCACCCTGATGCGGCTGCAGATGGCGTTCGCTGACACCGCCGGCGATCACCGCGTTGATTTTTTCGGTGTCGGCAAAATCGACGACCACCCGCATCGACGGGAAGAAATTGACGTCATACGGCTTCTGGAAGTCGTACACCCCGCGATTGAGCGTTTCGCCGCTGCCCGAGCGCTCCACCGTAAAGCCGCCGAACAGATCCTGCCCGGCCCCGTTGCGGCGCAGCGGACTGACGAAGCGCAGCGTGTGCACCTTGCCCCAGCGCCATGCCGCAGGGTCACCGCCCAGCATTCCTGACAGTTGGGTCCGCACAACCGGAGCCACTGTGCGAATCACGTCGGCCAGCGTCTCGCGCCTGCCGGGCGTGCGCGGGTCGTCAAACCAGGGCGAATCCGGCGTGGCCGTGAGCGCGTCAAAGCGCTGTTGCCAGAAGTACCAGGTCGAGAGCATGTCGGCAGCCGTTTCGTCGCCCAGCTTGTTGGCAAACGTGCCCCGCGCAATCTCGCGGTACATCGCCTGATAGATCAGCGGCGCTGCCTGGTCGGCACGATCCACGCCGTCCCACTTCTCCAGCAGTGCGGCCAGATCCTGCTGCGCGGGATCTGTCTTCAGCGCCAGTACGATGGCCTGGCGCAACCGGTCGCTTTGCAGGTTGCGGTCGTCCATCATGAGCTTCCAGTGGTCGTCCACCGTCATCTTGCTGGCGGTGCCCAGGACCTGGCCGATGCGGCGGTAGCGGTAGTCCGGCGCAACGTAGTTCGTGTAATACCAGGGGAAGCCGGGCGGCGTGGTGTCGTTGTTGGCCGTACCCACCCAGCCGCGTGGCGGATTGAACATGCCGGGCATGCGGTCCTTCGGGATATAGCTGGTCCAGTCGTCGCTGCCGTCGGCCGGCGCCACCCGGGGAATGCTGCCGTCCGCGCCCGCGCGCACCGGCACGGCGCCAGTGGCCCGGTGACCGATCGCGCCCTTGTCGTCGCCGAAGACGAAGTTGAACATCATCAGGTCGATCTTCTGCACTTCGCGGTCGAAGGCCGCTGCATCCGGCGCAGTCAGCAATCCTTCGATGCCGGTCACCGGCCCCAGCACCTCGGCGTCGGTGGAACGCAGCACCAGCACCTTGTCGCCACCGGTACCCAGGCCCGGATGGTCACTGATGACCGGACCGCGCACGGTGTAGCGCACCACCAGCGGCTGCTCGCGAAAGCCGCCGGGTGCGGCCTTGTCCTTGATGCGGATGGTTTCCTTCACCAGCGTGAACGGCTCGCTGCGGCCGCCGTTGATGTAGCGGTTCGAATCTTTCGGATCCAGCGTTTCGATGTAGACGTCCTGCACATCGCCATAGGCGTTGGTGACCCCGAAGGCCACGTGTCGGGTGCGCCCCACCAGAATGCCGGGCATGCCCGGCAGTGCCGCACCGACCGCCTGGATTTCCGGGGTGAACAGACCGACCGGATGCCAGTAACCGGGCAGGATGCGGCTGTCCAGGTGCGGATCGTTCGCCACCATCGCCTTGCCCGACGACGAGCGCCCCGGCCCGACCGCCCAGTTGTTGGACCCCAGCCCCTGGTGATTCAAGGTTTCCGGCGCGGCTGCCAGATCTTTCCAGTCGACGCCCAATGCCTGGCCACTGCCCGCCACCAGCCGCGGCGCCGATCCCTGGCCTCCCATGGCCTGCGCCTGCGTCCAGTCGGGGTTCACCGTCAGCGGGAAAATCTCGCGGGCACGCTCCAGCCCGAGCTTGTCGATCAGCTTCTGTGCCACGATCTCGGCCTTGAAATTGGTCGCGTGGGTGTAGTGGATGAAGTGGATCAGCGTCACCAGATCGGCCACGCTCCATTCGCGCGGCGCCAGACCGGCCACCTTGAGCTCGATCGGGTGGTCTGCGGTGTTGTCCTTCACATAGGCGTTGACGCCATCCACATAGGCCTGCAGGAATGCACGCGAGGCCGCGTCGAGCTTGAGCGCATGGCGGTCACCATTGCGCCGGATGCCCAGCACACGCATGCGCACGTCGCTGGGAAGGGCGTCGGGTCCGAAGCTCGCGGCCAGTTCGCCGCGCCAGGTGGCGCGGAACAATTCCATCTGCAACAGCCGGTGCTGTGCCGTCACAAACCCTTGCGCGCGCAGCAGGTCGGGCGTGTTGGCGGCAAAGATGTAAGGCACGCCCAGCTCATCACGCAGCACCTTCACCGGTGCGGTCAGGCCGGCCAGCTTCAATTCGCCGTCCACCTTGGCGTGACCGGCCGAGCGCAGCATGTAGTAGCCACCGGCAGCCGCCGCCAGCAACAGGGCCAGCAGCAGAAAAACGATCCATTTCAGGACTTTGAGCACAGGCGGTTCTCCAACGGTTAAGGGTGTGCCGGCAAGCCGGGCGGGGACGCATCAGCGCATTGCATGCCGACCTTGCAGGTCGACCCGCGCCGACGCATCGAATGTGGTCCAGAGCGCAGGTTTACCACAAGCCCTGGCGTCAGGGCTTGTCAGCGCCCTGCTTGACGGCCGGCGCCGGCGCTTCATCCGGCGCGGTGAAATCGCTGCCCCAGTCGCGCCAGTCCTCGCCAAACAGTTCGGCCGGGTGCGGCGTGCGGTCCGACCCGTTGCCGCAGCGCATGTCGTTGGCCGCGCAGTACAGGTCGCAGCCCCAGCAGATGCGTTCGGGGTTGCGGGGGAGGATGGGGAATTTTTTCGCCACGCCTGATTGTCCCTCTTCGGCAACCGACGCCCAGCCCTGTCGGTTGCAACCGGGCTGAACCACGGGCAGCAGGCTCAGCGCGTCAGGGACATGAACAGTTTGGGCATGCGCTCGGGCAGTTGCTCCACCCGGTCGATGACGGTGAAGTGGTGGCCGAAGATCTCGCGCGCATAGCGGTCGGCGTTGGGGTCCAGGCTGATGGCGTGGCAGTGGATGCCCTGCCCGTCCAGCTCCTTCACCGCCTGCCGGGTGTCGGCGATCAGCGCGTGCGGATCGGCCACGTCCACATCCGAAGGTTCGCCGTCGGTCAGGATCAGCAGCAGTTTCTTGTCGGCTTCGCGCGCGCCGAGGTAGTGGGCACCGTGCCGCAGCGCTGCGCCCATGCGCGTTGAATAGCCGGCCTGCAGCGCGGCCAGGCGTGCCTTGGGCGCAGTGCCCCAACGCTCGGAAAACCCCAGAATGTGCTGGTAACGCACCTCATGCCGGGTGTTGGAAGCAAAGCCGGCGATGGCGAAGCGGTCGCCCAGCTGGTCGATCGCCCACGCCAGCAGCGCCACCGCTTCCTGCGAAAGCTCCAGCAATGTCTGCCCGCCGTCCCCCACACGCTGGTTCAGCGAGGCTGACAGGTCAAGCAACAGCAGCACGGCGATGCTGCGCCCGTCGGTCCGGTGACTCATGTTGATGCGCACGTCAGGCGTGTGGCCGGCGCGCAGGTCCACCAGCGAGCGCAGCGCCACATCCAGATCCAGCTCGCTGCCGTCTTCCTGAAAGCGGGTGCGTACCCGGTCCTGCGGCTTGAGCAGGTCCAGCCGCCGCTTGAGCTGGCGCGCCAGCCCCGCGTGCCGCGCCAGCAGCCGGTCGATCCGGTTTGCGTCGCCAGCGGGCTGCAACCGGTCATACACGCTGACCCAGTCGGGCCGGTAGCTCTGTGAGGCTTCGTCCCACTCGGGATACAGGCGCGGCGGAAGTGGGGCCTCTTCATCGGCGGGGGCGCTGCGGCGATGCGGATCAAAGACCTCCTCTTCGTCGCCCTCCTCGATGAAACGCCACAGATGGCGGTTGTCGTCGCGGTAGCTGACCACGGTGTCGTCAAAGTGCACACGCGCAAACTGGTCGCTGGCGCGGCGCGTCTGCGCCACGTATTGCATGGCCAGTTCGGCCATGGCGCGGGTGCTGCTGTCGCCGACGGCCAGTTGCGCGTGGAAACGGGCCACGGTGTTCAGCAGTGCCGGGTCTGCATAGCCGTGGGCCGGGTCCAGCAGGGCACGTGACAGCATCGCCAGCCGGTGACGCAGGCAGGAGGTGGTGGCGTCGTCACAGGCGTCCGCGCGCGGGCGCGGGTGCAGCGCCAGCAGGATGCGGCGCAAACCCGGGAAGCGGCGACCGATGAGCACGTCCACGCGGGCGTCTTCGACGAACTCGACCGCCAGCCGCTGGAACGGACTCCAGTTGTCGGCCACCAGCACCGTGCTCCAGCGCCGGTGGGCGGCCATGTGGGCCAGCACCGCCCGGTAGCGCTCCAGACCCGAGACCCCGCCCAGATCGTCCATCACATCGGGCACGCGCAGGCCCAGGGCGTCGAAGTAGGGAACGGGCTGGCGCAACTCGTCGAACGCGGTCGAATACGGCACCAGCAGACCGGTTTCGCCCCAGAGCGCACGCAGCGTGAGCTCCAGCCGGCGCTGCACATCGGCAAACAGCGTGCCGTGGCGCTCCCGCTGCAGGACGGCACGGCTGTCCGGCGACGCCAGGCTGAAATATTCCACCTGCCGCTGCGGGTGGCTGCCGTGGTTGCGAACGCCATAGTCGACCCAGCGGCGCAGCCCGTCGATGGCCAGCGCATCCAGCAGCCGCGGCGCGGCGCCCAGAAAGGCCGGCAGACCCGGGCTTTCAAAAGTGGTGTGATGGCCGTGAATGGAACCGCTGGTGCGCCGCATCAGGTCCACGCACAGGTCAAACCAGTCCTGCAGCGGCTCGCGCCCCGGAAGGCGCCGCGCCACAGCCGGCAGCGACTGCAAGAAAGGTGCAATGGCCCGGCCGTTCGGCGACTTCTGCATCTGTTCCACCACCTGCATCAGCGCCGGCAGCGCACCGGCGTCGCCGCCGAGCGCCTGCACGACGGCCGGCCATTCCTCCAGAAACACCAGCATCGGCTCGACGCCCCGGCCCAGCTTGCCCAGCGCGCGGGCAGCATCGAGCCAGGCGTCGAAGTCGGCTGCTCGCAGTTGCGCCGCCGCCTGTGTGGCCAACGGCTCAAAAACCGGGTCGACCTGCTCAAAGCGGGTGTCGAGCCGCTCGCGCCAGGCGGCGAGACGGTCAGCAGACGGCGCGGTGGCGGCGGTCATCGGCGCGGGCGGCACGGGTGACGGGTGCGCGCGGGCTCAGGCAAACGTCGCGTCGATGGCGTGGTCCAGCGTCTCGCGGATGTCGGCATCGTCGGTGATGGGCCGCACCAGTGCCATTCGGCAGGCGTCACGGTCGCTCACGCCCTTGCGCATCAGCTGCGCGGCATGCACCAGCAGCCGTGTCGAGATGCCTTCGGTCAGGCCGTGGCCCTTCAAGCGGCGCGCCGCCTGCGCCACGGTGACCAGGCGCGCGGCCACGTCCGCTGCAATGCCGGTTTCTTCGGCAACGATGCGCGCCTCCAGCGCGGCCTCGGGGTAGTCGAAGTCAAACGCGGTGAAGCGCTGCTTGGTCGACGGCTTCAGGTCCTTCATCAGCGACTGGTAGCCGGGGTTGTAGGAAATGACGAGCTGGAAGTCCGCATGTGCCCGGACCAGTTCCCCCTTCTTGTCCAGCGGCAGCACGCGGCGGTGGTCGGTCAGCGGGTGAATGACCACGGTGGTGTCCTGCCGCGCCTCCACCACCTCGTCCAGGTAGCAGATCGCGCCGATGCGCGCAGCCGTGGTCAGCGGCCCGTCGAGCCAGCGGGTGCCGCCGGCATCGAGCAGGTAGCGGCCGACCAGGTCGCTGGCCGTCATGTCTTCGTTGCAGGCCACGGTGATCAGCGGGCGCTGCAGCTTCCAGGCCATGTATTCGACAAAGCGCGACTTGCCGCAGCCTGTCGGCCCTTTCACCATCACGGGCAGCCGGGCAGCGTAGGCGGCTTGAAACAGCGAAACTTCATTGGCCTGCGGCTGATAGTGCGGCTCGTCAAGGACCCGGAACGACTCGCTGGGCGACATTCAGATACTCCTGCAACAATAGCAACAACCCACCAGCTGACGCTGGGATGTGTCAAAAAAGGCCCCTTTCGGAGCCTTTGGGCGGTCAGGGGGTCACTTGTGGACGCCGAGCTTTTCGCGCCAGCCGGGGTACAGCGCGTCAGCGTCCTTCGGGAACGATTCAAAGGCGCGGGCAAATTCCCGGTGCTCCTTTGCCCATTCGATCGGGTCCGCCTTGGCTTTCCAGCACTCGTAGGCCTGACGCAGCGACGTGGCGCCAGCGGCCGGGCTGTCGATGTGGCCGTAGCTGCCGCCGCCGGCGGTGTTGATCACGTTGCCGTGGCCCAGGTTCTCGAAGAAGCCCGGCAGACGCAGCGCGTTCATGCCGCCCGAAATGATCGGCGTCGTGGGCTTCATGCCATACCACTCCTGGTGGTAGGCCGGGCCGGTGTAGCTGTCGCGCTCGATGATGTAGGCAATCGCCCGGTCATCGTTCGCGCCTTCCATCTTGCCAAAACCCATGGTGCCCACGTGAATGCCGCTGGCGCCCTGCAGACGGCTCATCTTGGCCAGCACATAGGCGTCGTAGCCGCGCCTGGAACTGGGGCTGGTCACGGCGCCGTGACCGGCCCGGTGGTAGTGCAGGTACTGGCCGGCAAAGTGACGCCGCGCGGTGGTGACCATGCCGGGGCCGCCCACGTAGCCGTCGACCAGGAACGCCACCTTGTCCGCATCCGGCCCGAAAGCGCGCAGGATGAATTCGCCGCGCGCCAGCATCTCGTAATGGTCGTCGGCGGTGATGTTGGCCGAGAACAGCTTGGCCTGGCCGGTTTCATCCATCGCCCGGCGCATCGCGTCCACGACAAGCGGGATGGTTTTCTTCATCGGCGCAAAGACCTGGTTGCCCTGCGGCTCGTCGTTCTTGATGAAGTCGCCGCCCAGCCAGAACTGGTAGGCCGCCTGCGCAAAAGGCTCGGGGCGCAGGCCCAGCTTGGGCTTGATGATGGTGCCGGCGATGTAGCCACCGTCCCTGATCGGGCGGCCGAGGATGCGCCACAGGTCGGAGATGTCTTTTGCGGGGCCGTCGAACAGCTGGATCGCGCGCGGCGGCATGTAGAAGTCGTAGATCTTGGCGTGCTCGATGTCACCCATGCCCTGGTTGTTGCCGATCACCAGGGTCAGGAATGACACGATCATCATGCGGCCGTCGGTGATGTTGCGGTCGAACAGGTCGATCGGATAGGCGATGCGCATTTCCTCGGTCGCCTCGTCGATCAGGTAGACCAGCGCATCGACGCCTTTGGTGAACTCGTCGGTGGTTGAGACCTCGACGTTGGTGCCGGTGGACGACTCGGCCGCAAAGTGCGCGGCGGCCTCGAGATAACCATGGCCGGACTTGGGCTTCATCTTGTAGGCCACCAGAATGTGGCGGCCGCCTTTGATGAGTTCGTCTTCCTTCAGGCTCAGGTCGGCGTAGCGGTTGGATTGGTCCATTTGAGGTCTCCGGTGATGTCGCGGGGTGTCGGGCAATGAGCCGGACTATAGGGAGACCTATTCATAATGAAAATTCAAATAAAATTTTGTTCAGATCATTTTTTTCTGATGAATTACGGCAAATCCCGCTGGCCTGCACGCGCCGCAGAAAGCCGTCTTTTTCGGTGGGATTCAGCTCCAGGAGTCCATCAGGGCACCGCCTTGCTCGATCAGGAACGTCTTGAATGCGGTCGCAGCGGGTGAAAGCTTTTTTTGGCTCAGGTGTGTCACGTACCAGTTGCCCATGACGGGCAGGCCTTCCACGTCGACCCGCGCAATGTGGCCGCTGGCCAGTTCATGTCGCACGGTTCGCAGCGAGAGGAAACTCAGGCCCATGCCGGCCATCACCGCCTGCTTGATGGTCTCGTTGCTTGGCAACTCCATGACCACCTGCAGCGGTGTCTCGCGCTCGGCGAAGAGCCGCTCCATCGCGGCACGGGTGCCCGAGCCCTCTTCGCGCACGACGAAGCGGCAGTCCGCCAGCGCCGAAAAAGGCAGCTTCTTGCGCCGCACCAGGGCGTGATCGGGCGCCGCCAGCACCGCCTGCGGGTTGGTGGCAAAAGCGGTGGCCTGGCAGTCGAGGGTGGCCGGCGCGCGGCCCATGACCACCAGGTCGGCCTCATTGCGGGCCAGCAGGCCCAGCACGTTTTCCCGGTTGTCGATCTTCAGTTGCACGTCGATGTCCGGAAACTGCCTGCTGAAACGCACCAGCAGCATCGGAATGAAATACTTGGCCGTGGTCACCACGGCCAGGTCGATCCGGCCGCGCTGCAGCCCCACATGCTCGGCCATCAGCGCTTCCAGGTCCTTGAACTGCCCCATCGCAGCGATGGCATGGGTGCGAAAGGCCTCGCCGGCATGCGTGAGCCGGATGTTGCGGCCGACCGGCTCCACCAGCGCAAGGCCAAAAGCGTCTTCCAGTTGCCGGATCTGCATCGAGACAGCGGGTTGCGTGACAAACAGGCGTTCCGCCGCTTTGGAAACCGAGCCCTGGCGCGCGACCTCGAGGAAAGTCTGTATCTGTTTCAGGGTGTAGGGACGCATGGCAGAACTCCTTACCCATCAGCCATAACTGATGATAATTTCAATAAACGTGATTAGAGTTTATGAGTTCACCCGGATAAAGTAAATCCATCTTCACTGATATGTCGGGTTGCCCCACCCGTTTGCCAGGAAGAAAACGATGATCACCGCCCCACCGCCCTGAATCGCAACCGAGAAGCCCCATGACCCCGAACAGCCTGCGCATCGCCCCCTCGATTCTCTCGGCCGACTTCGCCCGGCTGGGCGAGGAAGTGCGCGCCATCGAGGCGGCGGGCGCCGCACTCGTGCACTTCGACGTGATGGACAACCATTACGTGCCCAACCTCACCATCGGCCCGCTGGTGTGCGAGGCCATCCGTCCGCATGTGCAGATTCCGATCGACGTTCACCTGATGGTGGAACCGGTCGACGCGCTGATCCCGCTGTTCGCCAAGGCTGGCGCGAACATCATCACGTTCCATCCCGAAGCCAGCCGTCATGTGGATCGCACGCTGCAGCTGATCCGCGACCTCGGCTGCAAGGCCGGCATCGTGCTGAACCCGGCAACGCCGCTGGACTGGATGGACCATGTAATGGATCGTCTCGACATCGTGCTGCTGATGAGCGTGAACCCGGGCTTTGGCGGGCAGAAGTTCATTCCCTCGACACTGCCCAAGCTGCGCGCCGCCCGCGCCCGCATACAGGCTCATGAGGCCGCCGGCGGCCAGCCGATCTGGCTGGAAGTGGACGGCGGCGTGA
Organism: Burkholderiaceae bacterium; assembly: GCA_014879655.1. Classification (GTDB taxonomy): domain Bacteria; phylum Pseudomonadota; class Gammaproteobacteria; order Burkholderiales; family Burkholderiaceae_C; genus JACSRS01. The sequence goes on along the minus strand of JACSRS010000060.1, from coordinate 3,792 downwards.
AAACCGACAACATCGGCGACATCGTGCGTGCCGGCGCCGACACCTGTGTCGCCGGCAGCGCGGTATTCGGCTCCCCGGATGCCGATGGCGGCTACCGGACCGTGATGCAGCAGCTGCTCGCCAACGGCCGGATTTCCTGAACTCTCCGCACAAGACACACCACCATGACCACGCGCCGCCGCTTCACCCTGACCCAATACCTGATCGAACAGCGCCGCCGCTTTCCCGGCGCCAGCGGCGACTTCAACGCCCTCGTGCTCGACGTCGCGCTGGCCTGCAAGGCCATTGCCCGCACCGTGGCTTTCGGTGAACTCGGCGGCATGATCGGCAGCCCCGAGACGGTCACCACCACCATCAATGTGCAGGGCGAGGAGCAAAAGCGCCTGGACGTGATCAGCAACGACTATTTCATGCAGATGACCGAATGGGGCGGTCATCTGGCCGGCATGGCGTCGGAAGAAATGGACCACCCATACCAGATCCCGGCGGCCATCCCCCGCGGCAAGTACCTGCTGGTTTTCGATCCGCTGGACGGATCGAGCAACATCGACGTCAACGTGACGGTCGGCAGCATCTTCAGCATCCTGCGCGCGCCGCAGGAGGTGATCGACAGCGGGCGCGACGTGGTCGAGGCCGATTTCCTGCAACCGGGCACGCAGCAGATGGCGGCTGGCTACGCGCTCTACGGCCCCACCACCATGCTGGTGCTCACCGTCGGCCAAGGCGTGGCGGGCTTCACGCTGGACCCCAACCTCGGGCAGTTCATGCTCACGCATCCGCACCTGACCGTGCCCGAGGACACCCACGAATTTGCCATCAACGCCTCCAACAGCCGTTTCTGGGAAGCGCCCGTCAAACGCTACGTGGACGAATGCCTGGCCGGCAAAACGGGCCCGCGCGGCAAGGACTTCAACATGCGCTGGATTGCCAGCATGGTGGCCGAGGCCCACCGCATCCTGATGCGCGGCGGCGTCTTCATGTACCCGCGCGACACCAGGGACGCCAGCAAGCCCGGCCGCCTGCGCCTGCTGTACGAGGCCAACCCGGTCGGCATGATCATCGAGCAGGCCGGCGGCAGGGCCAGCACCGGGCGTGAACCCATGCTCGCCGTCAAGCCCACAGCCTTGCACCAGCGCATCGGCCTGGTATTCGGCTCGAAGAACGAAGTCGAGCGCATCGAGCGCTACCACAGCGAGCCCAACGCCTACAAGGACGACAGCAACCCGCTGTTTGTCGAACGCTCCCTGTTCCGTGACTGACAACTCCTGAACCCATAGCAGCAAAAGACCATTTGACGCTGGGGCAGGTCAAAAATCTCCAGAAAATTCATCTCCGAGGGCTCCACCATGTCAGAACGCCACCCCATCATCGCGATCACCGGATCTTCAGGCGCCGGCACCACCTCGGTGACGCGCACCTTCGACAACATCTTCCGGCGCGAGAATGTCAATGCCGCCGTCATCGAGGGCGACAGCTTCCACCGCTACGACCGCAAGGAAATGAAGGTCAAGGCCGCCGAAGCCGAGAAGGCGGGCAACAAGAACTTCAGCCACTTCGGCATGGAAAACAACCTGTTTTCGGAGCTGGAAACGCTGTTTCGCGATTACGCCGCCACCGGCACCGGCAAGCGGCGAAAGTACCTGCACGACCTGGAAGAAGCGGCGCCCTACCAGCAGGAGCCCGGCACCTTCACGCCCTGGGAAGACGTGCCATCCGGTACCGACCTGCTGTTCTATGAGGGCCTACACGGCGCCGTCGTCACGCCGGAAGTGAACATTGCCCAGCACCCCGACCTGCTGATCGGCGTGGTGCCCGTCATCAACCTGGAGTGGATCCAGAAGCTCTACCGCGACAAGAAGCAGCGCGGCTACAGCACCGAAGCCGTGACCGACACCATCCTGCGCCGCATGCCGGATTACGTGAACTACATCTGCCCGCAGTTCGTGCACACGCACGTGAACTTCCAGCGTGTGCCGATGGTGGACACCTCCAACCCCTTCATCGCCCGTGACATCCCCAGCGCCGACGAGAGCATGGTCGTGATCCGCTTTGCCAACCCCAAGGGCATCGACTTCCAGTACCTGCGCAACATGATCAACGACTCGTTCATGTCGCGTGCCAACACCATCGTGGTGCCCGGCGGCAAGATGGAACTGGCGATGCAACTGATCTTCACGCCGTTCGTCTGGCGAATGATGGAACGCCGCAAACGCGCGTTGGCGGGGTGATCGGGCACACCCCCCGTCCAGGCGCACCTCGTGAGACCTTGCGGGACAGACCAAGAGTTACACGCAGTGAACTTTGCTCTGTCCTCAACTGACTAGAAATTGCGGAACGACCATGAACACACCAACCCCCGCTTTCGCCCGCCAGATGGCCAACGCCATCCGCATGCTCGCCGTCGACGCGGTCGAAAAGGCCAAATCCGGCCACCCGGGCGCGCCCATGGGCATGGCCGACATCGCCGAAGTGCTGTGGAACCGGCACCTCAGACACAACCCCGCCAATCCGCACTGGGCGGACCGCGACCGCTTCGTGCTGAGCAATGGTCACGGCTCGATGCTGATCTATGCGCTGCTGCACCTGACCGGCTACGACCTGCCCATGCAGGAACTGAAGAACTTCCGCCAGCTGCACAGCAAGACCGCCGGCCATCCCGAGTTCGGCATCACGCCCGGGGTGGAAACCACCACCGGCCCGCTGGGCCAGGGCATCAGCAACGCCGTGGGCATGGCGCTGGCCGAGAAGCTGCTGGCAGCCGAATTCAATCGTGAGGAAGGTGGCACGTGCTACGACATCGTCGACCATTTCACCTACGCCTTCCTGGGCGACGGCTGCATGATGGAAGGCATCAGCCACGAAGCCTGCTCGCTGGCCGGCACGCTGCGTCTTTCGAAACTGATCGCGTTCTACGACGACAACGGCATCTCGATCGACGGCCATGTCGAGGGCTGGTTCACCGACGACACGCCTGCCCGTTTTGCCGCCTATGGCTGGAACGTGATCGCGGGCGTGGACGGCCATGACCCGGCGGCCATCGACGCGGCCATCCACAGCGCCCGCGCACAGGCCAGCCAAGTCGACGGCAAGCCCACGTTGATCTGCTGCAAGACAGTGATCGGCATGGGATCGCCCAACAAGGCCGGCACGCACGACGTGCACGGCGCGGCGCTGGGCGCGGCAGAAGTCGCAGCCACGCGCGAGGCACTGGGCTGGACGGCAGCACCCTTCGAGATTCCGGCCGACATTGCGCAGGCCTGGAACGCCACCACCCGGGGTGTGCAGGCCGAGCGCGACTGGCAGGATCGGTTCGGCGCCTACCGCGCCCGGTTCCCGCAGGACGCAGCGGCGTTCGAACGCCGCATGGCCGGCGAACTGGCGCCGGATTTCAGTGAGCGCCTGCCCGCCGTGTTCGCCGCTATCGCGGCACGGCCCGAGGCAGTGGCCACCCGCAAGGCCAGCCAGAACGCGCTCGATCTGCTGGCGCCGTTGCTGCCCGAGTTCTTTGGCGGCAGCGCCGACCTGACTGGCTCCAACCTGACCAATTTCAAGGGCTGCGTGAAGGCGGGCAGAGACCAGTGGGGCAATCACCTGAGCTACGGCGTGCGCGAGTTCGGCATGGCCGCGATCATGAACGGCATTGCGCTGCATGGCGGCTACATCCCCTACGGCGGCACCTTCCTGACCTTCAGCGACTACAGCCGCAATGCCATCCGCATGGCGGCGCTGATGAAGCTGCGCGTGATCCACGTCTTCACGCACGACTCCATCGGTCTGGGCGAAGACGGCCCG
>JACSRS010000108.1 GCA_014879655.1 Burkholderiaceae bacterium | reverse complement strand
TGGCGGGCCGGTCCCGGCCAGCAGCGGTCATACTGCACTGTTGCTCGTGTGACCGCTGTCCGCAGATAGGTGTCTTGCAAACCTCAATGAAGGATCCTGCTCCCGGCCGACAACTGTCATGGCGACGGCGTCAGATCCTCGAGATTTCCGGCGATCTATTTGCGCACTTTGTATCATCCGGCATCCGCAGAGACCGGACTTAGGCCCATTGGCCTCCTCGAAAAGCGGTGCGAGCCAGGAAACGGTTCGAAGCAAAGGTTCAGCCACGCGCAATGGAACGCCAGATCTCAAAGCTGAACCCGTGTACCCAGCTCGACCACCGCGTTGCCCGGTAGTCTGAAGAATTCAACCACGCCACTGGCGTTGTGGCACATGGCTGTGAACAGACGGTCGCGCCAGTGAGCGATGCCGCCGCCCGGGTTGGGTACCACTGTCTCCCGGCTGAGGAAGTAGGTGGTCTCAAACAGCGGGATCGGCAAGCCCTGCGCTTGTGCCAGCTCCAGCGCCTTTGGCACATCGGGTGAGTTCATGAAACCGAAGTTCACTGTGAGGCGCCAAAAGCCATGTCCCAGGGACACCATTTCAAGTCGCTTTTCCATTGGAATCCACGGCACGTCGTGGAACACCACGGTCAGGATGACATTGCGCTGGTGCAGCACCTGATTGTGTTTGAGGTTGTGCAACAAAGCCAACGGCACCATCGTGGGATCCGCCACTGGGTATATCGCGGTGCGCTCGGCCCGGTTGAGCTGGCGGGGGTTCAGATCTTCGATAAACGGGCGCAGTTCCAAGCCGTCGCTCTTCAGGCTCTGCATGAGCATAGCCCGACCACGTTGCCATGTGCTCATGAGCAGAAAGATCAACAGACCCAGCGCGAGTGGAAACCAGCCCCCGTCCAGGAACTTGACGGCGCAGCTCGCCACCAGCAGTGCGTCAACCGACAGAAAGAATGCGGTGGCGCCGATGGCCAGCGGCGCGGGCAGACGCCAGCCATCGCGCACCACAAAAAAGGTCAGCACGGTGGTGATCATCATGGTCAAGGTGACCGCAATGCCGTAGGCGCTGGCCAGTGCCGATGAACTCCCGAAGAACAGCACCACCCCTACCACACCGGCCAGCAACATCCAGTTGACCGCGGGCATGTAGATCTGGCCGACTTCCCGCGCCGAGGTGTATCGAACCGTCATGCGCGGCAGGAAGCCGAGCTGGATTGCCTGTTTGGTCATCGAATAGGCGCCCGAGATCACGGCCTGCGAGGCAATGATGGCTGCCAGCGTGGCCAGCACCAGTGCTGGCAATACCCAGGCTTGCGGGAACATGCGGTAGAAGGGGTTCTCGATTGCGCCGGGGTTGCCCATGAGCAACGCGCCTTGGCCCAGGTAGTTCAGCATCAGGCCGGGCAGCACGACGACGGTCCAGGCCACCTGGATCGGGCGCCGACCAAAGTGGCCCATGTCGGCGTACAGCGCCTCGGCGCCGGTGATCGCCAGCACGATGGCGCCCACCGCGGCGAATACATACCAGCCTCGCCCGACCAGAAAATCCCAGGCGTGAACCGGGTTGAGCGCAGCCAATATGGCGGGCTGCTGCGCGATGTGCAGTGCCCCAGTGATGCCCAGGACCGCGAACCACACCACGATGATGGTGCCGAAGTACCGGCCGACGAAGGCGGTGCCCCGGCGTTGGATCACGAACAAGCCCACCAGGATTGCCAAAGCAATGGGCACCACATAGGGCTTGAGGGCGGGCGTGACCAACTCAAGGCCTTCCATGGCACCGAGCACCGAGATGGCCGGGGTGATGACACTGTCGCCATAGAACAGCGTGGCACCGAACATGCCCAACAACAGCAGGCTGCCGCGCAGCGCGGGACGGCTTTGCACGGCCTTGGCCGCCAGTGCCGTCAGCGCCAGACCACCGCCTTCTCCGTGGTTGTCGGCCCGCAGAATCAAGATCACGTACTTGAGCGTGACCACCAGCATCAACGCCCAGAACACCACTGAAATGGCGCCCACGAGATGCGGGGTGTCCAGAGGCACGCCGGTGTGTGGTGCGAATATTTCCTTGATGGTGTAGAGCGGACTGGTGCCAATGTCGCCATACACCACGCCGATGGCGCCCAAAGTGAGCGTGGCAAGGCCAGTCCGGGCGGGCGTGTTGGGGTCGCCGCTGTCAACGGATTTCACGGCGGTCGCAATGGGGGTGGGCAAGGTCATAAAGACTCCGGTGTTTCCGAAGGCTGCACGATGGCACCACGCACATCAGGAACGCATAAGGAACGGGGCTGCCTTCAGTTCTCCGTATCGGCGATGCGGTAACCCACGCCTGGTTCGGTCAGCAGGTATCTCGGCTCGGCGCTGTCGTCTTCCAGCTTGGCCCTCAGTTGGCCCATGTACAGACGCAGGTAGTGCGTCTGCTCGGTGTGTTCGGCGCCCCAAACATCGGTCAGCAACTGCCGGTGCGTGACCACTTGACCGGTTTGGCGCACCAGCCGGGCCAGCAAATTGAATTCAGTGGGTGTTAGGTGCACCTCCTGCCCGTGGCGCCGCACGCGGCGCACGGCGAGGTCGATGTCCAGCGCGCCGCGTTGATACCGCAGCACGGCAGGCCGATTGTGCTGACCACGATGGCGCAGCGCCACGCGCATGCGTGCCAACAGTTCACCAATGCCAAACGGTTTCACCAGGTAATCGTCGGCGCCCTGGTCGAGCAGGCGGATTTTCTGTCCTTCGGCCTCTCGCGCTGAGATCACGATCACCGGCGTGCCACTCAGTCGACGCAGCTCAGCCAGAAACTCCTCGCCGTCGCCGTCGGGCAGGCCCAGGTCGAGCAACACGAGTTCGGGCGCTGTGTGGCGCTCAGCATGCTGCAGCAGGGCACGCGCGTCGGCCAAGCTAGCCGAAGTCAGCACCGCATAACCCTCGACCGACAGCGATTCTTTCAGCGTCGCACGCAACTCCCGGTCGTCTTCGATCAGCAGGATGCGCTGGCTCATGGTGGGCTCTCTTGCGGCGGGGCATCCTGCATTTCGCGCAGCGGCAGCGCACATTCAAAGCAGCAGCCTCCGTGCGCCCTGGTCACCATGCGAAGCTCGCCGCCATGGGCACGGGCGATGGCGCGACACACTGCCAGACCCACGCCAGCTCCCTGCCGGCTGGCTTGCGCCGGTGCAGCGCGACTGGCCTGGTCGCCGCGCTGGAAAACCTCGAACACCCGGTCTCGCCACGCGGGCGCGATTCCCGGTCCGTGATCGCAGACGGCGAAAAACGCCCCGTCACCGTTTCGGCTCACCTGCAGCTCCACAGCCGACGCCGGCGGACTGTACTTGAGCGCGTTATCCAGCAGGTTGTCGAGCAGCTGCGAAACCAGCATCGCATCGCACCACAGCAGTGGCATCTCGGGTTCGACCCAACCTTTCAACCGTATGCCCTCGGGACGGCGGCGTGCGCGACGTAGCACGGCACCCACGATCTCTTCAGCCGATTCCCAGTCGCAACGCAACTGCACCGAGGGCGCGTCCAGCCGCGCCAGCTGCAGCGTGTTGTCGGTCAGTCGGCTCAAGCGCTCCGCTTCTTCTACGATGCCACGGGCCATCCGGCGGCGTTGGTCAACATCGAGCTTGTCGGCCTGGTCGTGCAGGGCCGAGGCAGCTCCCATGATAGTGGCCAGTGGTGTGCGGTAGTCGTGCGAAATGGCCGCCAGCAGCGCGTTGCGCGTGGCCTGAAGCTGTGCCTGTTCGCGCGACTGCTGCTCTCGCGCAGCAATCAGAGACCGGTGCAGCGCGCTGCCCATCTGGTCACACAGGGCTTGCAGGTGGGGCCTTATGTCCGCGCTGTCGCGCCGAGAGGCAAGGTTTTCCACCATAGCCGAACCCAACGTCACGCCGCGTCCTCGCAGTGGCAGGTACACATCGCGAAGTTCGTCGTAGCGTCCGGTGCCCGCGCCCATGGATCGTCCATCGCGGATGCAGAGCGCCAAGCCTGCGCGCTGCTCGTCGTTCGTGTTGCCTACGTGAAGGGTTGAAGCGTCTTCGGGTTGCGTGTTCATCCCTTGAAGCACCGCCAAAGCCACCGGCGCCTGTGTGGCTTCGACCAACGCAGCATGCAAGACACTGGCATGCGCGGCGGGATCGACCGCGTCGCGCAACGTGTCGCCCCAGGTGCGCAAGCGCATCTCCCGTTCTGCCACCATTCGCGCGCTGTCGGCCATTCTGCGCAGGCGTATCACCAGGCCCGCGATGATCCAGTTCACCACCAGCATGGCCGTCAATAGCAATGCGTGCTGATACAGATCCACAGTGAACGTGAATCGCGGAGGGACAAACGTCCAGTTGAATGCAACGACAGCTACAGCGGTGGCTGCTGCGCTGACACCACCGGGCAACCAAAGCGTTGCCAACGCTGACGTCAGCATCAGCACCATGGCCAGATTGGCCAAGTCAAATCGGCCGTTGAGTGTCAACATCAGTGCCCAGCCAGCCAACCAGGTGAGCCAGGGCCAAGGGCTGCGCCAGTTCGAGACGAAGGAGTTCAGCGGACTTTGCATATAAGGCAGCGTAGTTTCGTCGCCATCAGGAAAGCATAAGTCAGCACATTAGCTTCGGCGAAATTGTCGACATCTCTTCTCCCGGATGTAGCGATCGCTGCGACGACAGCAATCACTGAGCCGGAAAGTTGTAACCCCGCCTAACTCAAAGGCCGATCGTCATTGAACCTATTGGACCGCCATTCGGATCCCTACAGCAACGAAAAGTGAGTTGTGCTTCCGAGGACTATCACCTCTTTCGGAAAACGAGTGACAGCTGCCAAGTGGATAGGCTTTTCTAAGTAGCGATGCAGGGCTCGACGGCAAATGTCCTCCGGGCAACAAGGAAGCAGCGCCGTCGAAGGGGTGGTCGACTCGGAATCGATTGGCGCCATGTGTACACAACATAGCAGTCCTCTGGCATTTCTAGCTCAACGACTGCATAGGGTCGGATGCGGGTGCTGCGACCCAAAAATTCATCGCCAAATTGCTGACCGACACACCGTGCCTTCAACGACTGCTCTGGAGCAGGCAGATCGAAAGGTCGTATGACTGCACCCAGCCTTTAGCTGCCCGCCCGTTTGGCCTGCTGAGCGACAGTTCCAGAATCTCGTGAAGCGGCAGCGACGGCCAGCCGACCCCTCACCGCCGCCGCAACCCCAGCCATATCACCGTCCCGACCACCAGCAGCGCGCCAGCCACCTGCACCGGCGCGATGGTCTGGCCCAGGATCAGCCAGGCCAGCACCAGTGCAAAGACGGGTTCCACGTTCATGATGGCCGAGTTGCCGACCACGCCCAGCCTGGGCAGCACGGTGAACATCACGGTGAAGGCGGTGCCGTACAGAAACGTCAGCGCGGCCAGGCCCCACCAGCCGGGCGCTGCGTTGGGCAGGTGAAAACCGCCCTGGGTGGCCACGCCGGCCAGCGCCAGCATGCCGACCAGACTCAGGGTCGACAGCGTGCGCACCCGCCCGTCCAGATCACCCGCCTCGTGCTGGGTCAGCACCAGCGCCACGCCAAAGGTGGCGGCGGCGGTCAGCGCAAACGCCAC
>JACSRS010000192.1 GCA_014879655.1 Burkholderiaceae bacterium | reverse complement strand
GATGGTCACCGCCCCCGAAAAGTGCCTGGCCAAGGGCTACGACATGGTGCTCAACGGCTGGGAAATCGGCGGCGGCTCGGTCCGTATCCACCGCGCCGACGTGCAGCAGAAGGTGTTCGACGCGCTGAAGATCACGCCGGAAGAGGCGCAGCTGAAGTTCGGCTTCCTGCTCGACGCCCTGCAGTATGGCGCGCCGCCGCACGGTGGGCTGGCGTTCGGTCTGGACCGCATCGTCACGCTGATGACCGGCGCCGAGTCGATCCGCGACGTGATCGCCTTCCCGAAGACCCAGCGCGCCCAGTGTCTGCTGACGCAGGCGCCGTCCGCGGTCGACGAAAAGCAGTTGCGCGAGCTGCACATCCGGCTGCGCAACCTGGGTGCGCCGACAGTTGCCTGAACCATCGCGGCTCCGGCTAGAAGAGAAAAGGGCGCCCGTGGGCGCCCTTTTTGCTGGCATGAGGGGTCTGTTCAGGATACTCAACTATTCATAGCAGAAAAGTACCATTTGACGCTGGATGAGTGCCATTTTGACCGAGAAATGGCAGAAAAAGGCGCCAGGGGGTGCCTCGGCGCCGGGGCCTCAACCGAGCCGTGCCAGCTGCTCGCGCACCTTGGCCAGCGTGGCGGCGAAGTCGGCGACGCGCTTGCGCTCCTGCTCCAGCACCGCTGCCGGGGCCTTGGCCACAAAAGCCTCGTTGCCCAGCTTCGCGCTGGCCTTGGCAATCTGTTCCTCCAGCCGCACCACTTCCTTGGCCAGGCGCAGCTTCTCGGCGGCCACGTCCACTTCCATGAACAGGCAGATGCGTGCCTCGCCGACCACGGCCACCGGCGCCGCCTGCGCGGCAGCGGCCCAGGATGCCTCGTCACCGAACACCTTGACCTCGCTGAGCTTGGCCAGTGCCTGCAGCACGGGCGCGGCGCTGGTCATGAACGCGGTGTCGCCGGTCACGTACAGTGGCAGCCGGGTGGCGGGTGAGACGTTCATTTCGCCGCGCAGATTGCGGCAGGCATCGACCAGCGCCTTGAGCTTGGCCACGTGGTCTTCGGACGCGGTATCGATGCGCTCGGGCTGGCTCACCGGATAGGCGGCAATGCTGACCGATTCACCGGAGCGGCCTGCCACCGGCGCGACCTTCTGCCACAGTTCCTCGGTGATGAACGGGATGACCGGGTGCGCCAGCCGCAGGATGGTCTCCAGCGTGCGGATCAGCGTGCGGCGGGTGCTGCGCTTTTGTGCGTCGTCACCGGTGTTGATCTGCACCTTGGCGATTTCCAGGTACCAATCGCAGAACTCGTTCCAGACGAACTCGTAGATCGTGTTGGCGACGTTGTCGAGCCGGTAATCGGCAAAACCTTTGGCCACCTCCGCCTCCACCCGCTGCAGGCGCGAGACGATCCAGCGGTCGGGCGCGCTGAAGTCGAGGTAGCCGCCGGGCGTGCAGGCGTCGGCGCCGTGATCGCTCAGCCCGCAGTCCTGACCCTCGCAGTTCATCAGCACGAAGCGCGTGGCGTTCCACAGCTTGTTGCAGAAGTTGCGGTAGCCCTCGCAGCGCTTGCTGTCAAAGTTGATGCTGCGGCCCAGCGAGGCCAGTGCCGCAAAGGTGAAGCGCAGTGCATCGGCGCCATAGGCCGGGATGCCGTCGGGGAACTCCTTCTCGGTGTTCTTGCGCACCTGCGGCGCGGTCTCGGGCTTGCGCAGGCCTTCGGCGCGCTTGGCCAGCAGCGGTGCGAGCTCGATGCCGTCGATCAGGTCGACCGGGTCGAGCACGTTGCCCTCGCTCTTGCTCATCTTGTGACCCTGGGCGTCTTTCACCAGGCCGTGGATGTACACGTGCCGGAACGGCACCCTGCCGGTGAAGTGCGTGGTCATCATGATCATCCGGGCAACCCAGAAGAAGATGATGTCGTAGCCGGTGACCAGCACGCTGCTCGGCAGGTAGAGGTCGTAGTCGTGCAGCGCGCCCGGGGCTTCGCTTCGGGCCGAGGCGGGAACGCCCTTGCTCATACTCGCTGCGCTCGCCAGATCGCCGCGTGCATCCCCGTCTCGTCCCTGCTCTGCCACCGGGTTTGCCGCCTCGGGCCAACCCATGGTGCTGAACGGTACCAGCGCCGAGGAATACCAGGTGTCCAGCACGTCCTCGTCGCGTTTGAGCGTCTTGCCGGGCGCCTGCGCCTGCGCGTCGGCCTCCGACCGCGCCACGTAGACCTTGCCGTCTTCGTCGTACCAGGCCGGAATCTGGTGGCCCCACCACAGCTGCCGGCTGATGCACCAGTCCTGGATGTTGTTCATCCACTGGTCGTAGGTGTTCACCCAGTTTTCAGGCACAAAGGTCACTTCGCCGGACTTCACGGCGTCAATGGCTTTTTGCGTGATGCTCTTGCCTGTCGGGTCAGCGTCGCTGACTTTGGTCATCGCCACGAACCACTGGTCGGTCAGCATCGGCTCGATCACCTGGCCGGTGCGGGCGCAGCGCGGCACCATCAGCTTGTGCTTCTTCACCTCGACCAGCGCACCCAGCGCCTCCAGGTCGGCGACGACCTTCTTGCGCGCGACGAAGCGGTCCAGCCCCTGATAGGCGGCGGGGGCATCGGTGTTGATCTTCGCGTCCAGCGTCAGCACGCCGATCATCGGCAACTGGTGGCGCTGGCCCACCGCATAGTCATTCTGGTCGTGTGCCGGCGTGACCTTGACCACACCGGTGCCGAATGTCTTGTCCACATAGTCGTCAGCGATGACCGGAATCTCGCGGTCGCACAGCGGCAGCTTCACCGCCTTGCCGATCAGGTGCGCGTAGCGCTCGTCCGCCGGGTGCACCATCACCGCGACGTCACCCAGCATGGTTTCGGGGCGGGTGGTGGCGACGACGAGGCCTTCGACCGTCTCGCCGTCCACGGTTTGTGGACCGTTGGCAAACGGGTAGCGGATGTGCCAGAGCGAGCCGTCTTCCTCTTCGCTTTCGACTTCCAGGTCGCTCACCGCGCTCATCAGCACCGGGTCCCAGTTCACCAGGCGCTTGCCGCGGTAGATCAGGCCCTGTTCGTACAGGCGCACGAAAGTTTCGGTCACGGTCCTGGACAGGCGATCGTCCATCGTGAAATATTCGCGGCTCCAGTCCACGCTGTCGCCCATGCGGCGCATCTGCGTGGTGATGGTGTTGCCGCTCTTCTCTTTCCACTCCCAGACCTTGGCAACAAAGTTCCTGCGTGCTTCGGCCGGCGACGTTCCCATGTCGTGGCGGCTGATGCCCTGGGCCTGCAGCTGGCGCTCCACCACGATCTGTGTGGCAATGCCGGCGTGGTCGGTGCCTGGTATCCAGGCGGTGTTGAAGCCCATCATGCGGTGGTAGCGCGTCAGGCTGTCCATGATGGTCTGGTTGAAGGCATGGCCCATGTGCAGCGTCCCGGTCACGTTGGGCGGCGGCAGCTGGATGGCAAAGGCCGGCGCATCGGCCTTCGGCGACTGGCTGCCGCGGTAGCCGGCAATGCCATAGCCGCGCTGCTCCCACACCGGGCCCCAGTGCGCCTCCAGCGCGGCGGGTTCGAACGACTTGGACAGGGATTGCAGACCGGGCTGCTGGACGGTATCGGACATGGGGGACCCAGAACGGAAAACAGATGGGCGCCGGCGGCACCCGGCCGGGTGCCGAAAGCCGCGCTGGGCGGCCTGTGACGCAGAACCTTCAATTTTAGGGGATTGCCACGTGCCGTAGCCTCCCCGCGCACCCTGGCGACCTCAATGACCGGTGTTGCGGCGCAGGACCGGCATCGCCACCGCAGCTGCCGCCGCGATGGTGCCCAGCAAGAGGCCGGCCGTGGCGATGGCGCTGGTTACGCCCAGGTGATTGACCAGCACGCCGGCCATCACGCCCGAAAACGCCGGTAGCACCTGCGAGGTGATCGAATACATCGCCATCACACGCCCTCGCAGCTGTTCGGGCGCATGGGCCTGGATCCCCGAAACCACCAGGCTGATGACCATGCCGCCGAGCACGCCGACGCCGCCGAGCATCACGGCCGACAGCACCGGGTCGCGCACCTGCGACAGCAGCGCGAACAGCGCGCTGCCGGCCACCACGCCGCCGAAGATGAAGCGCCCGTGGTGGACCCGCTTCGACAAGGCCAGCGCCAGCACGCCACCGACGATCAGCGAGATCGCCAGCAGGCCCAGATAGGCACCGCGCTGCGCTTCGGACAGCCCCAGCTCCTGGCGGGCCAGCTTGGGCAGCAGGATCTGCAGCGGCCCGGTCAGCGCATAACCGATCACGGCCGCCAGCATCAGCTGCTTGAGCAGCGGGCGCGAGGCGACGGCAGCGAAGCCTTCGACGATGTCGGCCCGTACCGATTGCACCGACGGCTGGGCGTGCGGGCGCGACTGCACGCCCAGAATCAGCAGCGAAGCCAGCACGAAGCCGCCGGCGGCGATCAGCAGCACCGTGCCCCAGCCCGCGTGCGAGCGGGTGATGCCAATCAGCAGCGGTGCCAGGCCAAAGCCCACCAGCACCTGCAGGTTGAAGACGATGGTGGCCGGCCGCAGTTCGGCCGGCGAGGCGATCTGCCCCAGCGTGGTCAGCCGCGCCGGGCCGACGAACGACCAGGCCAGACCGCCGCAGAAGGCGCCGGTCAGCGTCCAGGCCACGCGGTACGCCGCGCCGCCGCCGTCGGCCCACCACAGGCAGGCCAGCCCCAGCAGGAACAGCGCCTGCGCGCCGTGAATCACCCGCACCGGCGCGAGCCGGTCGCACAGCACGCCGGCGAACCAGCCGAACAGGATGGAACTGCCAAAGGCCAGCCCGAAGCCCAGGCCGGACAGCAGGTCCGAGCCCACCGTCTCCTGCAGGTACAGGATGACGGTGTAGTTGAACATGTGGCCAGCGGTGAACGCCAGCAGGCACGACAGAAAGAACAGCCCGTGGCGCCGGATCATGGCGACCGGCCGATGTCCGGCGTGATGGCGATCAGCGTCGGCTGCGCGTCTTCGATGTGCCACGACGGGAAACTCGCGCTGGACAGGTACACCCGGCCGTCGGCGCCGAACTCGACATCACGCGTGAAGGTGGCCTTGCGCGGCAGCGGGATGAAGCGCCATTGCCCGGTGGCAATGTCCAGCCGCTGCGCCGAGTCGGAGTTGGTGCCGGTCACCCAGACCTGGTGGTTCTTGCGGTCCACGTTCAGCGAATAGGGCGTCTCGCTGCCCTTGGGGATCACCGGAAGGTCGAAGGTGGTGAACTTGCCCTTGGCGGGCTCGTAGCGCAGCACCGCCGACGAGTTGAACATCACGATCCACAGGTTGCCGTCACGATCGCTGCGCAGCCGGCGCGGGCCGGTCAGCGGGGTCGGGATCATCGTCAGCGCGCCGGTGGTCGGTTCCAGCGACGCGATTTCATCGGTGTGCAGCCGCGCGATCCACACCTTGCCGTCGGGCGTGATGTCGATGCCATAGGGCAGCGGCACACCGGTGGACACGTTGTCGATCTTGACCCAGTTCGTCACCGGCACTCCCCAGCCGATCAGCTTGAAGATGAAGGGGGTGAGCTTGACGGTGACCTTTTCCATGAAGCTGCGAAACGGCAGGTCGTAGTTGGTGAACTTGCCGGTG
>JACSRS010000065.1 GCA_014879655.1 Burkholderiaceae bacterium | reverse complement strand
GACATCTGCCGGCAACGGCGCGTGACCTGTGCGCTCGACAACACCTGGGGCGCCGGGCTGGCGTTCGATCCGTTCGATCTGGACGGGGATGGCTCACGGCGAGTCGGTGTGGATCTGTCTGTGCAGGCGCTGACCAAGTACCCCAGCGGTGGTGGCGACGTGCTGATGGGCAGCGTGATCACCCGCGACGAATCGCTGCACCTGAAGATCAAGCTGACCCACATGCGACTCGGCCTGGGCGTGGGCGCGAACGACTGTGAAACCATTCTGCGCTCGCTGCCCAGTATTGCGCTGCGCTATCGGGCCCATGACTGGGCCGCGCGTGCGCTGGCGCTCTGGTGCCAGCGGCAGCCGGCCATCAGCCAGGTGCTGCACCCGGCGCTGGCAGGTTCGCCCGGGCATGCACACTGGCAGCGAACCTGTGGGCGCGACACGGGCGGCGCGACAGCCGACAACCCCGATACCTTGTCCGGGGCCGCAGCCGGCCTGTTCAGCATCATCATCGACAAGCGCTACAGCAGCGAGCAGGTGGACGCCTTCTGCGATGCGCTGCGACTGTTCAAACTCGGCTACAGCTGGGGCGGGCCGATCAGCCTGGTCGTGCCGTATGACCTGGCGGCCATGCGACCGGGATGGCCGGCAGCAGTTCAACACGGCACGCTGGTGCGGTTTTCAGTCGGTCTGGAGTCGGTCGCCGATCTGCAGGCCGATCTGGCGCAGGCGCTGGCACGAGCACTTGTCTGATGATTGATTTTGATCAGTGTTTTCCGCACTGGTCAGTCATCGGGGGCAAGGCTAGGCTAAGGGTCGACCTTTCGATCCGCCCGCAGCATCTTTCATGACCGAACCATCCAGCCGGCCGCCGGCGTCCAGCGACGCCCCCGCACCTTACTTTCCACCCCCGCCGGTCGGGCCCCGCGCGCTGATGAAGCCGCTGAGCGCTTCGGCACCTTTCGGCTGGCTCGCTGCCGGGCTGCGCGACTTGCGGGGCAGCCCCGGCATCGGGCTGTTCTACGGCATCTGCTTCTGGCTGATGGCGGTGGTGCTGGCGCTGGTGTTCCGTTCCAGCCCTGAATACACGCTGTCGATCGCATCGGGCTGCCTGCTGGTGGGACCGTTTCTGGCAATGGGCCTGTACGAGGTGAGCCGGCGGCGCGAGGCCGGACTTCAGCCCGATCTGGGCAGTTCCATCACCTGCTGGGACTCGCACATCCGCAGCATGGGTATGCTGGTGCTGGTGCTGATCGTGCTCGAACTGCTGTGGGGGCGCGCATCGCTGGTGGTTTTTGCGGTGTTCTTCAACACCGGCATGCCCTCGACCACCGGAGTGATCCAGGCGATCTTCAACCCGGAAAACCTCGAATTCGTGCTGGTGTACCTGGCCGTCGGCTCGGTGTTTGCGGCGCTCGTCTATTCCACTGCCGTGGTGTCGATTCCGATGATTCTGGACCGCGACACCGACGCCATCTCGGCCGCCATCACCAGCATTCGCGTGGTATTCGAAAACCCTGGCGTGATGCTGATCTGGGGTGTGCTGCTGTCGGTGCTGGTGCTGGCAGCGTTGCTGCCCTGGGGCCTGGGGCTGATCGTGGTCGGACCGCTGCTGGGTCATGCGAGCTGGCACGCCTACCGCGGTTCGGTCGCGTGGCAGGAAGCGGCCGAGCAAGCGACCGAGGGAGTGGCCTGACGGGGCGGGGCGTTTTCTCGGTTACAGTGGGTCCATCCATCCATCAGAAAGAGACCCCCGATTTTGGCAACACCCAACTACGGATACGAAAAGCGCCAGAAAGAGCTGGCCAAGAAGCGCAAGAAAGAAGACAAGCTCAAGGCCAAGGCCGAGCGCAAGGTCGGCGGCGAGGGTTCTGACGGCAACCCGTACCAGCCGGATGCCGACCAGCCGGAACCCGGCAACCCCGACACGGCCGCACCCCAGGCCTGAAAACAGGCGACCCGTGCCGCCGCACTTTCAGCGTGCGGGTTCGTGCACCAGCGTCGCCGCCAGTTCGCCCATCGCAGCCATCGACCGGTCACGCGCCAGCAGCGGCAGGGCCGCATCGAATTGCACGAAATTGCGACGTGTCGAGGTGGCGTAGCCCGGGTCGTAGTGGTGCAGCAGCAGTTCCCGCACCACCGCCCGGATCTGCCCCGACCGTACCTGCGCCACCCAGCTTTCGACCACCGCCCGGCCGCGCAGCGCGGTGAGCGCTTCAAGCCGGCGGCAGAAAAAGTCGGTGTCGGTGGCAAAAAACGCATAGTCTTCCAGCAGCAGTTCGACCCGCTCGTCATCGGACAGTTGCAGCAGCACGCAG
Source organism: Burkholderiaceae bacterium (assembly GCA_014879655.1). Taxonomy (GTDB): domain Bacteria; phylum Pseudomonadota; class Gammaproteobacteria; order Burkholderiales; family Burkholderiaceae_C; genus JACSRS01. The sequence goes on along the minus strand of JACSRS010000065.1, from coordinate 22,709 downwards.
GGGCTGGCGCGCATCGCGCCGATGAGTGCATCGGGAATCGCCAGGTTGCCCACCTTCTTGCTCTCTGCCTCCACATAGACCGGCCGGGAGGCATCAAAACCCCGCAACGTATTCCACACCCGCGTGTCGAAGGCCTTCTGCGTCGGCTGCGGCTGGCCGGGAATCACCCCTAGCACCGAGCTGCGGTGACTGGCCAGCGCCTCCAGATCGAGCACCTGCGCCCCGGTTGCCTGCAGCGCGTGCAGCAGCCGCGTCTTGCCCGAGCCGGTGGGCCCGCAGATCACGCGGTAGCTCAGTCGTGTTGCCTGCGCGGGCAGATCGGCGCGCAGGGCGGTGCGAAAAGCCTTGTAGCCGCCTTCGAGCAGGTGCACCCGAAACCCGATCTGCCCCAGGATCAGTGCCAGCGAATTGCTGCGCTTGCCCCCGCGCCAGCAGTAGATGAGCGGCTGCCAGGTCTTGGTCTGGTCGAGAACGTCACGCTCGATGTGGCGCGAGACATTGCGCGCCACCAGCGCAGCGCCGATCTTCTGCGCCTCAAACGCACCCTGCTGCTTGTAGAGCGTGCCGACCCGGATACGCTCTTCGTTGTTCAGCGACGGCCAGTTGACCGCGCCCGGCAGGCGATCCTCGGCAAACTCCCCTTCACTGCGGGCGTCGATGATCTGGCTGTATTCGCCGAGGCGGGCCATGGCCTCGGTCGCGCTGACCGGATGCACGCTCATGGGAGCAGCTTGCGCAATGCCGGCCAGACGTTGTCCAGCATCAGGGGCTGCGCCTGTGCGGTCGGGTGGATGCGGTCCGGCTGGAAAAGCTTCAGCGGGTCCTTGCCATCGCTCACGCCTTTCAGCAGAAAGGGCACCAGCGCCGCCTTGTGGGCTTTGGCGACCGATTCGAACAGACCGGCAAACCGCCGGCCGTAGTCGGCCCCGTAATTCGGCGGCACCTGCATGCCGACCAGCAGCACCCGGGCACCGGCCTGCTGGGCCGCTTCGGTCATCGCGTTCAGGTTCGCCTTTGTCATGTTCAGGGGCAGGCCGCGCAGGGCGTCGTTGCCGCCGAGCTCGATGATCACCACCGCCGGCTGGTGCTGCGCCAGCAGCGCCGGCAGGCGCGAGCGCCCGCCCGAGGTGGTGTCGCCGCTGATGCTGGCGTTGACCACCGTCACCGGCAGTTTGTCGGCGGCGAGGCGCTTTTCGAGCAGGGCGACCCAGCCTGTGCCGCGCGGCAGTCCATACTCGGCGCTGAGCGAGTCGCCCACGACGAGCAGCGTCGCTGGCTTGCGTCCACCGGCCGGCGTCTGCGCGCCGGATACCCCCACACAGCCGGCCAGCACCGCTGCCGCGATAAAGTGTCTTCGATTCAAAACCAGAAACCTCTCATGTCACAAACGCCCAGCGACGCCATCATCTCGGTGGATCACGTCTTCAAGTCCGTCACCGATTCCACCGGCACACTGGACATTTTGCTTGATATTGATTTCCGCCTCGCCCCACGGCAGACAGCGGCCATCGTCGGCGCCTCCGGATCGGGCAAGAGCACGCTGCTGTCGATCATTGCCGGGCTGGACACGCCCACGCGCGGCTCGGTGCGGCTGGCCGGCCAGGACCTGTTTGCCATGAGCGAGGACGACCGCGCGGCGCTGCGGGCGCAGAAGGTCGGCTTCGTCTTCCAGAGCTTTCAGTTGCTGGGCAACCTGACCGCGCTGGAAAACGTGATGCTGCCGCTGGAGCTCGCCGGTCGCAAGGACGCCCGCAAGGCGGCGGCCGAGATGCTGGCCCGCGTGGGGCTGAGTGAGCGGCTGGGCCACTACCCCAAGGTGCTGTCGGGCGGCGAGCAGCAGCGCGTGGCGCTGGCCCGCGCCTTCGTCGTGCAGCCGGCGGTGCTGCTGGCTGACGAGCCCACCGGCAGCCTGGACTTTGCGACCGGCGAAAAAGTGATGGAGCTGATGTTCGACCTGAACCGCGAACTGGGCACCACCCTGGTGCTGGTGACGCACGATCGCGCCATCGCGGCCCGCTGCGAGCACCGCATCACCATCGACGCCGGAAAAATCATCGAATCCTGATTTTTTTCGGCGCATTCCAGCGTCAAACGGTCTTCGATTGCTATCAATAGCAGATCGATCCTCGGACAGCCTCATGCCGGACGATCGATGGCGGGGCCGCCCCAAACGCCGATAATGGGGCCATGTCTGCTCCCAAAGTGCTTTTCGGCTTCCACGCCGTCGGCGTGCGCCTGAAAACGGCGCCCCGATCCGTCATCGAGGTGTATGTCGAGGCGACGCGCCGCGACGCCCGCATGCGCCAGTTTCTGGAGCGCGCCACCGAGGCGGGGGTGCGCGTTATCGAAGCCGACGCGCTGCGCATCGCCAAGCTGTGCGGCAGCCACGGTCACCAGGGCGTGGCTGCGCGGGTGGAGCCGCTGGCACAGGTGCATTCGCTCGACGACCTGCTCGACAGCGTCAGCGGACCGCCCCTGTTGCTGGTGCTCGACGGCATCACCGACCCGCACAACCTGGGCGCGTGCCTGCGCGTGGCCGACGGTGCCGGCGCCCATGCCGTCATCGCGCCCAAGGACCATGCAGCCGGCATCAACGCCACAGTGGCCAAGGTGGCCAGCGGCGCGGCCGAAACCATGCCGTACTTCATGGTCACCAACCTCGCGCGCACGCTCAATGAGTTGAAGGAGCGCAGTATCTGGATCACCGGCACCAGCGACGACGCCCCCCGCACGCTGTATCAGGCTGACCTGAAAGGGCCGACCGCACTGGTGCTGGGGGCAGAGGGTGCGGGCATGCGCCAACTCACTCGCAAGACCTGCGACGACCTGATCAGCATTCCCATGCTCGGCGCGGTGGAGAGCCTGAACGTCTCGGTTGCCAGCGGCGTCTGCCTGTACGAGGCGCTGCGCCAGCGCACAGGAGCCGTAGCCGGGTGAGCCAGGCTGAAGCCATCGGACAAGCCCGGCAGTGGCTGGCGGCGGCGCAGTCCATCGCCGTGCTGACCGGCGCCGGCGTCAGCGCCGAATCGGGCGTGCCGACCTTTCGTGATGCCCTGACCGGCCACTGGGCCAACTTCCGGCCCGAAGAACTGGCCAGCGAAGCGGGCTTTCGCGCCCAGCCCCAGCGCGTGTGGGACTGGTACGCCAGCCGCCGCGACGAACTGAAAGCCGTGCAGCCCAATGCCGGGCACCATGCGCTGGCGCAGTTCCAGCAGCGCCATCCGGGCCGGCTGACGCTGATCACGCAGAATGTCGATGGACTGCACCAGAAGGCCGGCAGCCCGGGCGTGCTGGCCCTGCACGGTGATATTCACGCCACGCGCTGGCTTGACGGGTTTCCCGGCGGCTGCAGCCGTGCCAACCAAGCGGACGAAGTCTGTGACGTCAGCGCAGCCAGCCCTGGCCGCCCGCCCCGGTGCGAAACCTGCGGCAACCTGCTGCGCCCGTCGGTGGTCTGGTTTGGCGAGATGTTGCCAATTGCCGAACTGGAGGCAGCGCAGCAGGCGGCAGACCACTGCGACGTGATGCTGGTGGTCGGCACCTCCGGCGTGGTCTATCCGGCCGCCGGACTGGCCCACCAGGCTCGCGAGGCCGGTGCCCGGGTGCTGGTGCTGAACCCTGCGGCCAGCGATCTGGACGAGATTGCCCACCTGCTGCTGCGCGCAACCGCCGCCACCGGCCTGCCAGCACTGCTGGACGGCCTCTGACCCGGCGAGCCGGCCTTTCAATCCCCGAGCCGCGGCAATGTCGCCCGGCTGATTCACTCGAAATGGAGGAAACCATGAAATCCCGAACCCTTTTCGCGCTGCCCGCCCTCGCGCTTGTCGGCTTGCTGCTGACCGCCTGCACGCAGGAGCAACAGAACCAGATCGGCCGCGGCATCCAGAACTGGACCGGCACCAACGGTGTGCTGGAGATCTACGCCGGAGACAAGGTCATGCGGCGCTTTCTGAAGGTCGACAAGATCAGCACCGCGCTCGGCACCGACGATGGCAAGCCCCGTGCGTACCGCTACGGCTACGGCGTGCTCGATGAAAACCTGAACATGCAGGTCGATCCCGGTGAAAAGAAGGTCTACTTCGAGATCAGCGACTACACGAACGCGGTGTTCTTCGAAAACCCGCACTGAGCAATGGCTTCTGGATGCCGGCCGTCACAAAAGTCAGGTGCCGCGGCAAGCGGTTTCGCTCCCATAATGCACGCTGACCTCATTTTGTATACAGGAGTGGAAACATGAATCTGGTTCAACGCGTGCAGGACATCTTGCTCAAGCCCAGGGAAACCTGGCTGGTGATCGAGGGTGAGGCGACCGACGTCAAAACCATCTACACCCGGTATCTGGTTTTCCTGGCCGCGATTCCGGCCGTTGCCACCTTCATCGGCTTCAGCATCTTTGGCATGGGCATGTTTGGCGCGACCATCCGCGTGCCCATCCTGAGCGGTCTGGCGAATCTGGTGGTCGGCTTTGTGCTGTCGCTGGTGATGGTCTACGTGCTGGCGTTGATCGCCGATGCACTTGCGCCGACCTTCAAGGGCGAGAAGAACCTGCTCAACGCCTTCAAACTGGTGGCCTACGGTGCCACCGCCGGCATGGTGGGCGGCGTCTTCAATATTTTCCCCTCGCTCTCGATGCTGGGCCTGCTGGCGGCGCTCTATTCCATCTACCTGATCTACACCGGCATCCCGGTGCTGATGAAAGCGCCGCAGGAAAAGGCGATCGGCTACACCGCCGTGCTGATCGTTTGCGGCATGGTCGCCGGCCTGATCCTGGGCGCCGTCAGCGCGATGTTTTCGGGCGCCAGCTCCGGCCACATGCTGGGCAGTGCCGGAAGCGGCAAAGGGGAGGAAGTGACGATCAGGGTGCCCGGCACCGAGATCACGATTGACACCGCCAAAATGAAGGAAGCCAGCAAACAGATGGAAGCCGCCCAGGCCAGCGGTGACCAGGAAGCCGCCAGCAAGGCCATGGGTGCGATGATGGGCGCCGCCGTGGGCGGTGAGAACGCCAAGCCGTTTCCGCCTGAAAAGCTGCAATCCTTCGTTCCCGAGCAACTCGGTGACATGAAGCGCACGTCGATCGAAGCGCGCACCGACACCGCCATGGGCTTGAGTTTTTCCAGCGTCGAAGCCTTGTATTCGAACGACGGCAAATCGATCGACGTGAAGTTGCAGGACATCGGCGCAGTGAAGGTGCTGGCCATGGGCATGGCCGCGTGGGCGTCGTCCACTGTCAATCGCGAAACACAGGACGAGGTCGAGCGCGTCTACAAGAAAGACGGCGTGGCCTATAAAGAGGAGTACCGCAAGGACGGCAGTCGCGCCGAACTCAGCATGATGCTGGCGAACGGCTTGATGGTGGACGCCACGGCCAATGGCGTGAGCATCGACGCCCTCAAGTCCGCGGTTGCGAAACTGGACCTCGCCGCCCTGGGCGGCCTGAAGCGCGAGAAGTAGATTCAGAAAAAGCGGCGCGCAGCGCGGGACGGCGCGGCGGGTTCAGACCAGCCCCAGCGCACCCAGAATCGCGCCCGCGCCGATCATCCACAGCAGGTGGATCTTGGTGCGCCAGACCAGCAGCGTGGCCACCAGTGTCAGGAGCCACAGCGGCCAGTCGCGCGCCGGGTCGTTGCGCACCACGGTCAGCAGCCAGCCGGTGGAGATCAGCAGCGCAATCACGATGGGGGCCATGCCGGTCTTGAAGGCGCGCACCGTGCGCCGCTCGCGGTTGCGGTGCGCCCAGCGCGTGGCGGTGTAGGTCAGCACGGAAGAGGGCAGCATGATGCCCGCCATCGTCACCAGCACACCCAGCAGCGCCAGCGCCCAGGCATGCGGGCCGCCTGCCAGGCCGCCGCCGGCGTTCAGGCCCACGTTCCAGCCCATCAGCGCGACGAACAGCACGTTGGGGCCGGGCGCGGCCTGCGCCAGCGCGATGCTGGAGATGAACTGGCGGTCGGTCAGCCATTGCTGGTCCACCACCAGGTAGCGCTGCATGTCCGGCGCGGTGGTGATGGCGCCGCCCACCCCCATCAGTGACAGCGCCGTGAAGTGATTGAACAGGCTGACCCAGTCGGCCGACGACATCGAGATGTTCACACTGCGCCCCCCCGGGGCAGCGTGCCGCCCGGGCCGGACTGCGCGCCCAGCCGCACCCAGGCGTAAATGCAGGCGCTGCCGCCCACGCCCAACAGCACCCAGCCCAGCGGCCAGCGCAGCACCGCAATGGCCAGAAAGGTGAAAGTCGCCAGCGCAACGCAGACTGGCAGGCCCATGGCGTTGCGCCCCAGCGCCGCCATCAGTTTGAGACCGGTGGCGGTGATCAGGCCGGCTGCCACCGCGCCCATGCCGCGCAACGCGCCACGGGCCGTCTCGGTTTCAGCGACGCTGTTGAAGGCCACGGCCACCAGCAGCACGATCACGGTCGGCACCGCCAGCATGCCGGCCAGCGCCGCCAGCGCGCCGCCCAGGCCAAAGTAGCGCCCGCCGATCATCATTGACAGGTTCACCACATTGGGCCCCGGCATGATCTGCGCCACGGCCCACTCTTCGACGAACTGCTCGCGCGTCATCCAGCGCTTCTTCTCGACCAGTTCCCGCTGCACGATGGCCAGCACGCCGCCAAAGCCCTGCAGGGCCAGCAAGGTGAACGAGATGAAAAGGTCGGTTCGAGAGGCGGGTTGATTCAGTTCGGATTCGGCGAGTGCCGGAATCGGCGCGGCAGGGAGCGAGGGGCGGTGTGATGAGGGTTCGGCGGGCATGGCGGGATTATCCGATTGCCGGCGAAAACCGTTTGGCGGGCGCCAAACCGGTCTGGGCGCCGGTATACCCGCCATTTGCCCGCCTCATGTGGGGCGAAGCGCCGCTTTTCAGGATCACGAAAAAATCCTGAAAAGATAGCTGAAACATTCCATTTGACGCTGGGTTGATGCCATTTTTGTCAAGAAGCGGCTCCGAATGACCCCGGGGGGTCCCGTCGCTATTCAGGGGAAGCTCGCCGCGCGCCGGCACACCGGCCAGGTCGATCAACCTGCGGTTTTCGCGGGGCGGCGCGGCGTCAGACCGACATGCCGCCCGACACCTCGATCACCGCGCCGTTGATGTAGCTGGCCTCGTCGCTGGCCAGGAAGGCGTAGACGTTGGCAATTTCCTCCGGCTGGCCCAGGCGGCGCAGCGGCACGCGGTGCTCCATCTCGGTGATGACCTTGTCCGGAATGGTCGACAGGATGGGGGTGGAGATGAAGCCCGGCGCCACCGCGTTCACGCGCACGCCCTTGGGGCCGAGTTCGCGGCTCCAGGTCTTGGTGAAGCCGATCACGCCGAACTTGCTGGCGGCGTAGTTGGTCTGGCCGAAGTTGCCGTAGATGCCCACGACCGAGCTGGCGTTCAGGATCACGCCGCCGCCCTGGGCGCTCATGGTGTCGGCCACCGCCTGCGCGCAGTGGAAAACGCCGCGCAGGTTGACGTCGATCACGCGGTCAAACTGCTCCAGCGTCATCTTCACCAGCCGGGCATCCTGGGTGATGCCGGCGTTGTTCACCAGCACGTCGATGCGGCCGAATTGTTCTTTCACCCGCGCCACCACGGCATCGACCATCTCGCGCTGGGTCACGTCCATCACATAGCCCACGGCCGTTGCGCCCAGTTCGGTGCATTGCGCCACGGCGGCGTCGACGGCGGCCTGCTTCACGTCGCAGACGATCACGATCGCTCCTTCGCGCGCGAACTTCAGGGCCGTGGCCAGGCCGATGCCTTGCGCGGCGCCGGTGATGATGGAAACCTTGTTGTCGAGTCTTTTCATGGGGTGTTCGGGTGTAAGCGGGCAAAAAAACGGCCGACAAGGCCAAAGGCCGCCGGCCGGCCGAGTTTAGCGGTCGCTACCCGGTTGCCACTTGACCTTGGTCAAGCGTGTGCCGCGGCTGGTGTCTACAGGCTGCGCCCTTCGCCAGCCTCTTCAAAGGTCTGGCCGTCGCGGATGTGGTAGATCCGCCTGAAGGTCGGGATGATCTTTTCGTCGTGCGTCACCACGATGATCGCCGTCTGGTACTGCTGCGCCATCTGGTTGAGGATGCGGATCACACCCAGCGCGCGCTCGCTGTCCAGCGGCGCCGTGGGTTCGTCGGCCAGGATCACCGGCGGACGGTTGACCAGCGCCCGTGCGATGGCCACGCGCTGCTGCTCACCGCCCGAGAGCTGCGAGGGCTCGGCCTTTGCGCGGTGGCCCACGTCCAGCGCCTCCAGCAGGTCGCGTGCCCGGCTGCGCGCCTCGGCATTGGGCACCCCGGCCAGCATGGGCAGCAGGGCGACGTTGTCGGTGACGTCCAGAAACGGAATCAGGTAGGGCGCCTGGAACACGAAGCCGATGCGGTCGCGCCGCAGCGCGCGCAGGTCGGGCGTCTTCCAGCCGTCGTCGTAGATCACGTCCTGGCCCAGCGTCATGCGGCCGGCGGTGGGCTCGATGATGGCACCCAGGCATTTGAGCAGCGTGCTCTTGCCCGAGCCCGAGGGGCCGATCAGTCCCACCACCTCGCCGGGAGACACGGTCATGCTGACGCTTTTCAGCGCATCCACGGCGGTATCGCCCGTGCCGTAGCGTTTGCGCAGGCCTTCGATGCGGATGCCGTTGTGGCTCATCGGGGAATCCGGGCCGGTCATCCGATGGCCTCCGCCGGGTCCACCTTCAGCGCCACCCGGATCGCCAGCGTGCTGGCCAGCGCACAGATCAGCATCACGGCCAGGAAGCCGGTGACGGCGTCGCCGGTCAGCAGCAGCACGTACTTGGGGAACGCCGGCGCCCACAGCGTTGCAGCCGTCTTGCCGACGACGAAGCCGATCACGCCCAGCCCCAGCGACTGCTGCAGGATCATGCCGGCGATGGTCCGGTTGCGTGTGCCGATCAGCTTCAAGACCGCAATCTCGCGCAGTTTGCCCAGCGTCATGGTGTAGATGATGAAGGCGACGATGGCCGCGCTGACGATCGACAGGATCACCAGGAACATGCCGATCTGTTTGGCCGACGTGGCGATCAGCTTGGCCACCAGGATGTCTTCCATCTGCGCGCGGGTGAACACCTGCAGGTGCTTCCAGCGGCGGATCGGTTCGGCCACCGTTTCCGGGTCGGCGCCTTCGCGCAGTTGCACCAGCACCGCGTTCACGTTGCGGTTGCTGGCCTGCGATGCCTGCACCGCCTCCAGCAGACCCGGCACGCCGGGGCGGTTCAGCGACGGATTGGCGGCGGTGCGGGCGCGTTCGTTGACGATGGCGTCGTTGTCTTTCAGGAATTGCGCCTCCTGCGCGTCTTTCAGCGGGATGAACACCATCGGGTCGCCGCCCGATGAGACCATGCGCCGCGTCAGGCCGACCACGGTGTAGTCGTGGCGGCGGATGCGAATGGTGTCGCCCAGCTGAAACCCGGTTCTGACATCGGCCACCGCCTCGTAGTGGTTGCGCGTGATGTGGCGGCCAGCTACCAGATAACCCGGCTCACCGGGCTGGCCGGGCTCAAAACCGACCACCATGGCGCGGACCTCGGAGTTGCCGCGCTGCACCTGCATGGTGAAGTAGGTCACGTTGGCGGCCCGCGCCACGCCGTCCATGCCGCGCACAGTGCGGTAGGTGTCGTCGCGCAGGCTGGACGATTCGGCGTACGGCCCCTGCGTGTCCTTCTGCACCACCCACAGGTCGGCGCCGCTGTTGTTCAGCAGCACGCGCGCGTCGTCCACCATGCCCCGGTAGATGCCCGCCATCGACAGCGTCACACCGATCAGCAGACCCAGGCCGAAGCTCGTCAGCACAAACTTGGACCACGAATGCAGGATGTCGCGGCCGGCCAGACTGATCATGGCTGGCGGCCCGTCAGGGATTCAACTACCTTTATGCGCGTGCCGGCGGTCAGTTCCTTCTCGCTGTAGACGATCACCTCGTCCCCCGCCTTCAGCCCTTCCGCAATCTGCACCTGCCCATCCAGGCTGCTCTGGCCCAGGCGCACCGGTGTAAAAACGGGCTTGCCGCCTTCCAGCTGCCAGACGCCCAGCTTGCTGCCCTGGCGCTGAATGGCGGCATTGGGCAGCACCGGCCCGCTGGCCGTGGCCGGCAGCGCGACCGTGACTTCAGCCAGTTCGCCCATCGACAAGCCCGTCGGCACCGCGTCAAAGCTGATCTGCGCGATGCGCTCCTCGGTCACGCTGTCGCTTTGCAGCTCCACGCGCGCCACCTTGCCGGCCAGCGGGCGGGCAGGGCGCGAGCGCAGCGCAATGCTGGCCGGCAGACCCACCGCCAGGCCGCCGGAGCGCCCCTGGTCCAGCCGCAGCTTGACCCACAGGCTGGCCGGGTCGGCGAGCTTGAGCACCGGCTGGCCGGCCACCACGGTGGAGCCGGCCTCGGCGTCGCGCGAGATGACGACGCCGTCAGCCGGCGCCAGCAGGCGCACGTTGTCCCGCTGCTGTCCCAGCGCGGCGGCGTCCGCCTTGGTGCGGGTGAGCTCCTGGCGCGCGCCGGCCAGGCTGGCCTGTGCGGCACTCAGTGCCGCATCTGCGGACGTCAGTTCCTGCTTCTTGGCTTCGGCAGCTACGGGACTGATGAAATCCTTCTGGCGCAGTTCGGCGTAGCGGCGCTCGTTGGCGACGGCGATTTCACGGCGAGCGGTCGCATCCCTGACTTGCGCTTCGGCGGCCGTGATGGCGCTGGCCGCCCGGGCCTGGGTGGCGTTGAGGGCGGCCATGCGCTCCTGCAGGTCCACCGGGTCCATTTCGGCCAGCAATTGGCCGGTCTTGACGCTGTCACCCACATCCACCATCACACGCAGCACCCGCCCGGCCGCCGTCGGTCCGATCAGCCAGGCGCGACGCGCCTCGACCGTGCCGGTGCCAAAAAGAGCCGGCGACAAAGACGCATCAGCCGTCCTGACCACGGTCACGCGGGTGGCCGCCAGCGGGCCGGAGCGGACCGCGATAAAGGCTATGGCCGCCAGCAGGGCGATCCCGGCGCCCGCAATGGAAAGCTGGCGTGTAGTGGGGCGTTTGAGTTTCATGGCGTCTGGCGGATGCTGCGCAGGTAAAGGGGGAGCACGCGGGCCGCTTCTGCGCGAAGATCGCTGCCCGGTCCGTTCAGGATGGATTGCATAGCCAGGCCCTGGGCGATGCCGATGAACATGGTCGTGCTGGCGGCCACGTCCAGGTCGGCAGGTGCCTCCCCGGCGCGCACCGCGTCTTGCAGCAGGCGCGACAACAACAGGCGGTAGCGCTGCAGCAGCAGGCCGAGCTGGTGTTTGAGCGGCGAATCGGTCGGTTGCTGCAGATCATGAAAGATCAGGCGCGGCACGCCGGGGCATTCAACAATGAAATCCACATGCGCCGTGAAGACCCGCGCGAGGGCGTCGAGGGCGGGAGTGGCTGATTCACTTTCGGCCGGGCGTGTAGCCGCGCTTTCCAGCCGCACCAGCAAGTGCTGCGTGACCCAGTCCATCACCGCCAGCCAGATCGCCTCGCGGCTGGCGAAGTGCCGGAACAGCGCGCCCTGCGTGACACCGACTTCACGGGCAATGTCAGCCGTGGTCACCGCGCCCGGGCTGACCCGCCCCGCCAGCGCCACCGCAGCGGCGACGATCAGCGGCTGACGTTCGGCGGTGGCCAGTCGAACTGGAGCGGAATCGGCAACAGGCATGGCGTTCTTGTTTGTAATTGCTCAATTACTGATGAATGTAGCACGACCGACCATCCGGCGCCAGTGGGCGCCTTGGCGCTGCTCCTGCAGTCCCGACGCGTACTATCAGACTCGTAGCAAAGAACAACGATCTGACGATGGGATGATGCCGATTTGACTCAATATTTCATCAAAATGACCGGGAGGGGTCGGTGAGTTCCGGTATCCGAATCGCGGTGCGCGGTGCGCGGCGGGCCGGGGCGAAATGCCGAATCCGATTGCCTGGCACATTGATCCGGTCGGGTATCCTCGACCGACAGGCCTATGCGCCGGACTCCGTCTGGTCGTCTTCACCCAAACCATGTGCGCCAGTCCCATCGTCTTCGATCTTGACGGCGTGATCGTCGAGACCCATTTGGTCAAGTACAAGGCGATGCTGTCACTTTTTGGCGATCATGCCGATCAGCAAGATGCCATTGCCCAGTACATCCTGGCAAACGGAGGCGTTCCTCGCCGGACCAAGTTGGCCCATCTGCTCAAGAACCACGTTCGCACCGAACCCACAGATGCACTTCTGTCCGGCTATCTGCAGCGGTATGCCGCCGAACTGGAGCAACAGCTCGCAACAGCGCCGATGGTGCCGGGCGTCGAATCCTTCATTGCCCGCTATCCGGCGGCCCGATACGTCTGCTCGTCAGCACCCGAGGCCGAGGTTCACGAGCAAATCACCCGCCGTTCGCTCTCTCACCACTTTGCCGCCGTGTACGGGAGTGATACGCCCAAATCCGCCGCGCTGCGCGCCATCGCCGCCACGCACCCGGGGCAACCGATCGTCTTCTTTGGTGATTCGGTCGGTGACTGGGAGGCCGCCAATCAGGCGGGCGTTGCGTTCGTCGGCGTCACCCGCGAGCGAGACAACTTTCGAGGCCTGCCCGTGTTGAACCTGCAAGACTTCACATGCCCCAAAACCGTCCAGGCCACCATTCTTCAGGCGGTCATGCAAGGCGCACAGCGATGAATCCAATCGCGCTTTGAACGGGCTTATGCAGGGCATCCCTTAAGTGGTTGAGGCGAAAAACATGCAATCACCGCGCTGGCGGGCGATTCAAAGAAGGGAATATCCATGACAAGTTCCATGCGGCCGCCTGAGATGACGCCCGAACGGTTGATGCGGACGTATCTGGACGAGGTCGTCGCCCGGGGGCGACTGGAGCTGATCGAGGAACTGGCCAACGCGGACATGGTGGACGAGGCCAACCAGGCGTTCGGCGGTCCGGCGGGTCGGGCCGGTCTGGTCGCCCATGTAAAGGGCTTTCGTCGCAACATTGGCAGCCTGCAGGTCACCGTCGACCGCATCGTGGCGGGTGACGACGCCGTGATGGCATGGTGGTCCTTTACAGGCCTGCACACCGGGCCCTGGCTGGGCCGGCCGCCCACTGGCAAGCCTATCCGGGGTTCCGTGTTCAGCCTTTTCGATCTTGTCGACGGCCGCATCGGTCGATACCGGCTTTTCCTGCATGCCGAGTTGCCGGAATCTGTTGTCCTGGACACGTCCCGTCCAGGTCACGGGTCGGCACCTTAGTTTTCGTTGGTTGCTTCTCCATCTCCATGCGTTTCAAAGGCGCCATCAAGTCCGGGAACGATGAGCGCGGATTTCGACAGGAGCCCGAAGGCGAGGGCGGGCTTGTTTCAGTTGGGCGACCCCTCTGCATGTTTTTCAGGAAAAAACCAGCAAAAAACGGTACAAGCCATTGTCAAATGGCTATTGCTTGCTATTGTATTTTGGTAACAGTGAATCGCCCCAGGTGACTGCAGGCGCATCCCCAAATGCAAAACAATCGGTCAGTTTCTTGCCGTTGTGGGGGAGTCCATATATGACCCGTTAGGCAACGATTTCACACACTTCCCCATAGCCTGAAGGGAACATGTCGCGCTGCACTTACAAAGTCTTTGTCTGAAGATAGCAGCGTCATCTCGTAACGACCGCATAGCTGAACCAGCAGCGCGTCAATAGTGCCAATTTGCACACCGCCTCTTCGACAAGCGTTTCGAACCTCAGCGGCCGCGACATGATCCTGGCGGTCGGGTTGAATCAATGGTAGTGCGCCAAATCGCTCGATGATTGCTTCCTTCGCCTTCGGGCCACTGAATCCCTGCAACAGTTCCTGGAGAACCAGTCCTGTGGTGACGACAGAGTCGGCACCGTCCAGTGCTTCGCGAAGGGCAATCACTTCCCTGGCGTCAACGGGACTGTCGCGCCGCAAAGCCAAAGACCAGACGCTGGTGTCGACGAGAAGCGTCATGATCTTGAACGCTCAGCCTTGTAATCGTAGGTGGAGTCCCATTCCAGCTTTCCGAACAGCTCGGAGACACGCCGTTGCTCGCGCCTGGCGATGAACTCCCTCAGAGCAAGCGTTACCGCCGCCCTCTTCGTGGACTCCCCACTAACGGCGACGACGCGGTCAAGCAGGGACGGATCTAAAGCAAGATTTGTTGCCATGTTGCACTCCTTGTGTAGCAGTCTACACATTGAGATGTTGGAGCACAAGTGGCCGCCGATTTCGCCTTCTAACGTCAAAGCCAAGCGGGGCCGCAGGCGTCCGTCTTGGGCAACCAGTTAAACAGGCACAGCAGTCGCAGTCTTCTGCCAGAAGCTCGCAATTTCTGTGATGAAAAAGGCCCAGGGCACACAAACCATCGGCACCAGCATTAGATGTGCCGGCGAAATAGGCAAGCCCACCGTATAGGCAATGGGAAACGCTAGAACGCTCAACAGAAAGGACCAGAATCCAACATATCCAAGGACTTTCTGAAACCCTACAAAAGAAGCGGGCGTTCTTTGCTTCTTTGCTATGAACAGCCAGCACCTTCGCAAAACGAGAAATACCATTAAGTATGCAAGCACCATAACCAGTGGTTTCGGAAAAGCGACCACAAATATCACAGGTATCAATGATCCGAACGAAAAGAGCAAGTCAACGAACGGGATAGATCGAACTTGAACCTTTACTAAAGAAAGCCCAGTAATCGCTAGACCGTACAGTACGGGGAGCGCAACCAAAATAGCGCAAGAAAAGTAAGCAATGGCTCGCATGTATTTTTCCTGTTTAACGTCGAAGCCAAGCGGAGCCGCAGGCATCCGCCTTGGGCGACCAGTTAAACCACATGCGCTGGTTACAGCTTTTCATCTCTCCCACCTTTGAATCTGCGACCGGCAGCCATACCAACAGCAAACAAAAACATTGCGGGTATCGCCGCCCACAATGCGATGCCAAAGAACCACCCGTAACTGTCATTTCCTGTCTTGCTTGCAAAAAAAAGTCCACCAAGCAGCACGCAAATAACAAAGAGTCCAACCCAGCCTGAGTTCGACTTCTTTCCTGCTGGTTGCGGGTTTTTAAGTATTCCACACAGAAACCCAGAAACCAATACGAAGATGATGACGGCGCTGGAACCCATGAGGTTTAACGTCGGCGCTGCCCGGCACGCAGCCAACGCCGCGAAGCGGCATTGTGCGGCTGCGTGTCCGCGCCGAGCAAATTGTTAAGCATCATTGGTGGCCGCTGCGTTGCTGCCGAAGGCATAAGCTAGGGGAAATACGACTAGACCTAGGTAGAACCAATTCATCAAGGCCCACCCATCCCCTCCTTGATGCATCCAGCCAAAGTATCTCGCCAATTCGCCAATAGCACCGCTCAAGAAAATCGAAACCACGGTAAAACCCAATGCTATGGGAACAAAAACGAAGCAACCCTTCCCACGAAAGAGCCAGCCTAAAGCAAAGCAGACCACTGACGTTATTCCGATGCTGATAAGTACGACAACAAGTTCCATGCTGCTTAACGTAATGTCCAGAGCAAAACCTGCTTTATAACTTGGACGCTGCTCCGTAAGTTGGTCATGTATCCCTCTTGGAGGTGGCTTGCAGCCCGGCTGTTCGCCAAATACACTGGATGTATGCCCAGTTATAAAACTTCGTGAAACCAGGCGCCCCTGCGCTGCAGACCACCCGTGTGTTGGACCGGCTGCGCGAGCGTATTTGGTACATGCACTATAGCCTCGGCACCGAGCAGGTCTATGGGTATTGGGTACGGTCATTCATACGCTGGTCTGGCAATGGCGGGGTCATGAGCAAGAACTGAACGAAGGCGTTGACCTGACGGCTTCTTTGGACTTGCCCGAAGCCATGCGCGTGCTGCAAGCGCCAAAGCGGGTGAATGTCGATTTCCCGGCGTGGATGGTTGACTCGCTGGATCGCGAAGCCAGCAAGCTGGGGGTGACGAGGCAGTCTGTGATCAAGGTCTGGCTGGCCGAGCGTCTGGAGGCTACGGCTTCCAACTTGCCGGCCCGGCGGACGCGTGTACGTGCTGCGCAACGCTGAAGTTTGCGTTATTGCACGTGCCTTTTGTGATCCCAAATAGATAGCAGATAAGGACCATTCCACGCTGGGATAGGTCGTTTTTTACCAATAAATGGCCCGCCAGGGCACCGGGGGGTCCTCTCCCGGAAACTGGCGGGCGGCCGGTCAATACACCGGCTGGTGTTTTCGCAGCGTCGCTATCACTTCCGGCGTCAGCGCAAAGCCCTTGCCGTGCGCCGCTGCCAGCGATTCACATCGCGTGGCAAAGGCGTCCACGCCCATGCTGTAGATGAACTGCAGCGCGCCGCCGGTCCAGGCCGGGAAGCCGATGCCGAAGATGGAGCCGATGTTGCCGTCATGCACGGTGGTCAGCACGTTTTCTTGCAGGCAGCGCGCGGTTTCTACCGCCTGGCGATACAGCAGGCGGTCTTTCACCTCCTGCAGGTCCCAGGTCGCGCCTTCCTTGCCGAAAAGCGTGGCCAGCTCGGGCCACAGCGTTTTCTTCTGGCCGGCGGGGTAGTCGTAAAAGCCGCCGCCTGCGGCGCGGCCGGGGCGTTTCAGCTCTTTCACCATGCGTTCGACCAGCAGTTCGCCGGGCGTGGCTTCGTAGGTCTTGCCTTCGGCGGCGAGGTCGGCGCGGGTCTGGTCCAGCACGTGCACCGACAGGC
This sequence comes from Burkholderiaceae bacterium, assembly GCA_014879655.1. Taxonomy (GTDB): domain Bacteria; phylum Pseudomonadota; class Gammaproteobacteria; order Burkholderiales; family Burkholderiaceae_C; genus JACSRS01. The sequence continues at coordinate 6,047 of JACSRS010000065.1, read as the reverse complement.
TGAGCGCGGTTTCGTCCAGCACGGCGAGCGGGCCGACGGGCATGCCGGCCTGCATGGCTGCGTTTTCGATCACCGGCGCGGGGATGCCTTCGCCCAGCATGGCTGCGCCTTCCATCACGAAGGTGCCGAAGGTACGGCTGGTGTAAAAGCCGCGTGAATCGTTGACGACGATGGGGATCTTGCCGAGCGACTGCACGTAGTCGAAGGCGCGCGCCACGGTTTCATCATCGGTCTGCTGGCCGCGGATGATCTCCACCAGCTTCATCTTGTCCACCGGGCTGAAGAAGTGGATGCCGACAAATTTGTCGGGATTGGCGCTGGCGGTGGCCAGGCCGCTGATCGGCAGGGTCGAGGTGTTGCTGGCAAAGAAGCCGCCGGGGGCGAGCATGGGCTCGGCCTCTTTCGTGACCTGTGCCTTGAGCTCGCGGTTTTCAAACACGGCTTCGATGATCAGGTCGCAGCCTTGCAGGTCGGCAGCCTTGTCGGTGGGGGTGATGCGCGCCAGCAGTTCGGCCTGGTCGTGCGGGCCCATGCGACCCTTGTCCACGCGCGCCTGGGTGAGCCTGGCGCTGTAGGCCTTGCCGTGCTCGGCCTTGTCGGCGCTGACGTCTTTCAGCACGGTGGTGATGCCCCGGCTGGCCTGCGCGTAGGCAATGCCGGCGCCCATCATGCCGGCGCCCAGAATGCCCACCTTCTGCGGCTTGTAGCGCGGCGCGCTGCCGGGGCGGCTCTGGCCACTCTTGATGGCGTTCATGTTGAAGAAGAACGTGTTGATCATGTTCTTCGCCACGGGGTTGACCATCAGGCTGGCCAGGTAGCGGCTTTCGATGCGCATGGCGGTGTCAAAGTCGACCATCGCGCCTTCCACCATGGCGCACAGTGCGGCTTCGGGGGCCGGGTAGTTGCCGCGCGTGGTTTTCTTCAGCATGGCGGGCGCCACGGCCAGCATGCCGGCGATCTTGGGGTTGTGCGGGGTGCCACCGGGCATCTTGTAGTCCTTGCGGTCCCACGGGTGCTGGCAGGCGCTGGCGTCGCCCTGCGCGGAGTCGATCCAGGCGCGGGCGTGCGGCTGCAGGTCGGCGTCGCTGTCCACCAGTTCGTGCACGAAGCCGAGCTTTTGCGCCTCCGCAGGGCCGAACAGCTTGCTCTCCAGCAAATAGGGTTGGGCGGCCATCAGGCCGAGCTGGCGCGTCATCTTGGTGATGCCGCCCGCCCCGGGGATCAGGCCCAGCGTGACCTCGGGCATGCCGAACTGGGTCTTGGGGTTGTTCACGGCAATGCGGTGGTGGCCCACCAGCGCCACTTCCCAGCCGCCGCCCAGCGCCGTGCCGTTCAGGCAGCTCACCACCGGTTTGCCCAGGGTTTCGATGGTGCGGAAGTTCTTCTTGATGCGCTCGATCTCGACGAATACGCGCGAGGCGTCTTCGGGCTTCATGCGCATCACGCCCTTGAGGTCGGCGCCGGCAAAGAAAGTGGACTTGGCCGATGCCAGGATCACGCCGCGAATGGCGTCCTTGTCCTTGAGCAACTGGGCGGCGATGGCGTCCAGGTCGTCCTGCCACTGCAGGCACATGGTGTTGACGGGGGAGCCTTCTTCATCGAAGGTGACGACGGCAATGCCGTCCTGGACGGCGTACTGGATGGTCTTGAGCTTCATGTCGCTGGGTTCCCGGTGTTCAGATGCGTTCAACGATGGTGGCAATGCCCATGCCGCCGCCCACGCACAGCGTGGCCAGGCCGTAGCGCAGCTTGCGGCGGTGCAGCTCGTCGATCAGGGTGTTCAGAATCATCGCGCCGGTGGCGCCGAGCGGGTGGCCCATGGCAATGGCGCCGCCGTTGACGTTGACCTTTTCATGCGGCACGTTCATTTCTTTCATGAAACGCATCGGCACGGCGGCAAAGGCCTCGTTCACCTCATACAGGTCGATCTGGTCGGCGCTCAGTCCGGCCTTGGCCAGCGCCTTGCGGGCGGCCGGCATCGGGCCGGTGAGCATGATGGTCGGGTCAGCGCCCGACAGCGCCACCGCCACGATGCGGGCGCGCGGCGTCAGCTGGTGCGTCTTGCCGGCGGCCTCGGAGCCGATCAGCACGGCGGCAGCACCGTCGACAATGCCCGACGAGTTGCCGGCGTGGTGCACATGCTGGATGCGCTCCACCTGCGGGTAGCGCTGCAGCGCAACGGCGTCGAAGCCCATCGCGCCCATCTGCTCGAATGCGGAGCGCAGCGAGGCCAGGCCTTCCAGCGTGGTGTGCGGCTTGATGAATTCGTCTTCCGCCAGCACGGTCTGGCCCAGCATGTCGGTCACCGGGATCACCGATTGCGCAAAACGCCCCTCGGCGCGGGCTGCGGTGGCACGCTTTTGCGATTCAAGCGCAAAGGCGTCGACATCGGCACGGGTGAACCCATCCAGCGTGGCGATCAGGTCGGCACCGATGCCTTGCGGCACGAACAGAGTCGCGCTGTTGGTTTCCGGGTCTTGCGCCCAGGCGCCGCCGTCGGAGCCGATCGGCACGCGGCTCATGCTCTCCACGCCGCCGGCGACCACCAGGTCTTCCCAGCCGGAGCGCACTTTCTGCGCCGCCATGTTGACGGCTTCCAGACCCGAGGCGCAGAAGCGGTTGATCTGCACGCCCGAGGCGCGGAAATCCCAGCCCGCCTTCAGCGCGGCCACCTTCGGTAGCACGGAGCCTTGCTCGCCGATGGGGGAGACGATGCCCATCACGACGTCGTCGACCTGCGCGGTGTCAAAGTCATTGCGGCGCTGCAGTTCGGTCAGCAGGCCGGCCAGCAGGTTGACGGGCTTGACCTCGTACAGGCTGCCGTCTTTCTTGCCCTTGCCGCGCGGCGTGCGGATGGCGTCATAGACAAATGCTTCACTCATGGTGGTGCTTTCTGTGGTGAGGCTGTCGGCCTGGGCAGGGCGCACGCTGTGCGACAGCAGGGGGTAATGGGGATCAGACTTGAAGTATATTCATTTCACCAAGCAATTGCTCTGTAAAAATAGATTTTTCCGCACCTGAGGCACGCCACCATGATTGACCGCACCCTGTTCAGCCCCGACCACGAAGCCTTTCGTGACAGTTTTCGCCGCTTCATCGAGAAAGAAATCGCCCCGTTTCACGAAGCCTGGGAAGAGCAGGGCTACGTGGACCGCGCCGTCTGGAACAAGGCCGGTGAAAACGGCTTTCTCTGCGCCACCATGCCGGAAGAATATGGCGGCGCCGGCGCCGACAAGCTGTATTCGGTGCTGCAGTTCGAAGAACTCTCGCGCGCCGGGGTAACCGGCATCGGTTACAGCCTGCACAGCGAAATCGTCGCGCCGTACATCCTGCATTGCGGCACCGAGGAACAGAAGCGCAAATACCTGCCCAAGCTGGCCACCGGCGAGATGATCGGCGCCATTGCCATGAGCGAGCCAGCGGCGGGTTCCGATCTGCAGGGCATCAAGAGCACGGCGATCGCGCAGGCGGACGGCAGCTACCTGCTCAATGGCAGCAAGACCTTCATCACCAACGGCTGGCACGCCGACCTGGTGATCGTGGTCGCCAAGACCAACCCGGCAGCAGGGGGGAAGGGCACCAGCCTGATGCTGGTCGAGCGCGGCATGGAAGGTTTCGCGGTCGGCAAGCGGCTGAAGAAGCTGGGCCTGAAGGCGCAGGACACCTCCGAACTGTTCTTCGACAACGTGCGCCTGCCCGCAGAAAACCTGCTGGGCGGCAAGGCGCAGGAGAACCGGGGCTTCATCTGCCTGATGGAGCAACTGCCGTGGGAGCGGCTGCAGATTGCCATCACCGCCGTGTCAGCCGCGCAGGCTGCCATCGACTGGACGGTGGACTATGTGAAGGAGCGCAAGGTTTTCGGCCAGAGCGTGGCCTCTTTCCAGAACACACGCTACAAGCTGGCGGAGTTGCAGACCGAGGTGCAGGTGGCCCGCGTGTTTGTGGACAAATGCTGCGAACTGGTCTGCGACGACAAGCTCGACACCGCCACCGCCAGCATGGCCAAGTACTGGTGCTCCGACCTGCAATGCAAGGTGATGGATGAATGCGTGCAGCTCTTTGGCGGCTACGGCTACATGTGGGAATACCCGATCACCCGCGCCTTTGCCGACGCGCGCGTGCAGCGCATCTACGGCGGCACGAACGAGATCATGAAGGAGGTGATCTCGCGCGGGATGGGGCTGGGCGGGCGGTAGCCCGACGTGGCTCTGACCCGGCCAGGCCGCGAAAAGGGCGCACGGGTGGGAGTCCGCCAGTTCGAGGCAGCACAGACGCTTTTTACCGAATCTCCCCGAAAATGTGCCCCGGATGATTGGCCAGCGGTTGTCAGAAAGGATGGAACATCAACGCAACGAACTTGAAGGCCTTCGAGGCCGAAGCAGTGGCGCAAGGTTACGATCTGCTCCTGGAGCGACGCTGGGCGCCAGGCACCACGCTGGACGTACACACCCATCCTTTTGATGCACGCGCCTTGATGGTTGAAGGCGAGATGTGGCTCACCGTCGGCAGCGAGACGCGCCATCTGCGAGCGGGTGATACCTTTGAACTCGACCGCCATGTTCCGCATTCGGAACGCTATGGCGATCAAGGTGCGGTTTTCTGGGTGGCCAGGCGCTCGGGGCAGTCCGCTGCTTGAGGCTTCGATCCCCGCTTCAGGCCTGGGGGCCGGGTGCGCGCTGGTAGCGGTCTTCGAAGCGGACGATGTCGTCTTCGCCCAGATAGTCGCCGCTTTGCACCTCGATCAGCACCAGCGGCACCACGCCGGGGTTTTCCAACCGGTGCCGGTGCCCGGCCGGGATAAAGGTGGACTCGTTCGAGCGCAGCAGCAGTTGCTGCTCGCCGTTGATGACCTTGGCGGTACCGCCGACCACGACCCAGTGTTCGGCGCGGTGGTGATGCATCTGCAGCGAGAGTGCGGCGCCGGCCTTGACCTCGATGCGCTTGATCTTGAAGCGCGGGCCTTCTTCCAGCACGGTGTAGGTGCCCCAGGGGCGGGCCACGGTGCGGTGTTCGGTTGCCACGTCAAAGCCGCGTGACTTGAGCTGGTTCACCAGGATCTTCACGTCCTGCACCTGGTCGCGGTGCGCCACCAGCACGGCGTCGGGCGTGTCCACCACCATGATGTCGTGCAGGCCGATGGCACCGATCACGCGGGTTTCGCTGTGCAGGTAGGTGTTGGTGACGTTGTGCGTCACGGCGTCGCCTTCGATGCGGTTGCCGTTGGCGTCCGGTGCGGTCAGTTCGGCCACCGAATTCCAGGAGCCGATGTCGTTCCAGTCGAAGCTGGCGGGCACGATGGCCACGCGCTCGGCCTTTTCCATCACCGCGTAGTCGACCGAGATGGCCGGCAATTGCGCAAAGGATTCGGCCGGCAGTTCGACCATGCGCAAGTCGGCATCTGCCGCCTTGCAAGCGTCTTCCCAGCAGGCCAGCACACCCTGCAGCAGCGCAGGGTCGGCGGCGCCCAATGCGTCCAGGAAAGCCTGGGCGTTGAAGCAGAACATGCCGGCGTTCCAGTAGTAGTGGCCGTCGGCCACATAGGTCTGCGCCGTTTCCAGGTCGGGCTTTTCAACGAAACGCAGGGACTTCAAGCCGTTGCCGGCCGGCACTTCGGTGATCGCCGCGCCCGCCTGCAGGTAGCCAAAGCCGGTTTCGGGCGTGGCCGGGCGGATGCCGAAGGTGGCGAGCCAGCCGGCGCCGGCAAGCGCCACAGCACTGGCCACGTCGCGCTCGAAAGCGGCCAGGTCGGCGATCAGGTGGTCCGACGGCAGGATCAGCATCACCGCGTCCGGCCCGTGCTGCTGGCGCACATGGGCAGCGGCCAGCGCGATCGCAGGCGCGGTATTGCGGCCTTGTGGCTCCAGCAGAAAGGCGGAGGGCAAGACGCCCGATCGGTCGCAGCGCTTGAATTCGTCCTTGCAACGGAAGTAGTAGTCGCGATTGGTCACCGTCAGCACTTCGGCCACCTGCGGCAGCGCGAGCGCGCGCCGATAGGTCTTCTCGATCAGGCTCTGGCCATCAGGCAGCGTGATGAAGGGCTTGGGGTG
>JACSRS010000189.1 GCA_014879655.1 Burkholderiaceae bacterium | reverse complement strand
GCGGCCGATCAGCAGGTTGTGCAGCACGGTGGCGTGTTCGAACAGCTCGATGTTCTGGAACGTGCGCGCAATCCCCAGCGACGCAATGGCATGCGGGGGTTGATCGGTCAGTTTCATCGGCCCCTGCGGACCCTGGTAGGAAATGGTGCCCTGGGTTGGCGTGTAGATGCGGCTGATCAGGTTGAACACCGTGGTCTTGCCCGCGCCGTTGGGCCCGATCAGCGTGAAGACCTCGCCGGGCCGCACGTCGAAGCTGACGTTGTTGACCGCCAGCACGCCGCCGAAGCGCACGCTGAGGTTCTGGGCTGAAAGAAGGATGTCATTCATATTCAAAAGCCCTGCTGAGGGCAGTCATGCGCCGCCGCGCCGGGCCGCCCCAGGCAAGGCGGGCCCCCTCGGGGCTGAGGGTCGCGGCTCCGGATGTGCCTGCGCACATCCGGACGACACGAAGAGCCGTTGCCTCTGGCTGAGGCACGTACAGCGACGACACGAAGTGCGGGAGCGTGGGGGCTCATCATTTGAGGCGGTCCGACTTCTGGAACGACTTCTGCCGTTTGAACATGCCCTTGCGGTAGAACGGGAACATCTGGAACCAGGTGCGGATCTTGAACCAGCGCCCGTACAGGCCCAGCGGCTCGAACATCACGAAGGCCACCAGCAGCGTGCCGTAGATCACCGACTGCAGCCCCGGCGCCTGACCGATGATGGGCGGCAGGTAGTCTTTCAGCAGCGAGATGATCTGCGGCATCGTGATCAGGAAGATCGCACCCAGAAATGCGCCGTGCACCGAGCCCAGGCCGCCGATCACCACCATCAGCAGCAGGTCGATCGACTGCAGGATGTTGAACTGGTCTGGCGACAGAAAGCGCAGCTTGTGTGCGTACAGCGCGCCGCCCACGCCCGCCAGCGCGGCCGAAAGCGCGAACGACAGCGTCTTGTAGCGCGCCAGGTTGATGCCCATGCTCTGCGCGGAGATCTCCGAGTCGCGGATGGCGACGAAGGCACGCCCGGTCGACGAGCGCAGCAGGTTCAGGATGGCCAGCGTGGCCAGCACCGTGATCACAAGGCACAGGTAGTAGAAGCTCTCGCTTGAATCGGCCTTCCAGCCGAAAACCGTGGGCACCTTGACGTGCATGCCGGCATTGCCACCGGTCATCGACTCCCAGCGCGCAAAGACTTCCTCGACGATGAAGCCGAACGACAGCGTGGCCATGCCCAGGTAGATGCCCTTGACGCGCAGCGCCGGCAGGCCGACCACCACGCCCACCACCGCCGACAGCGCGGCCGAGCAGACCAGCGCCAGCGTGAACGGCATGCCCGCGTTGGTCAGCACCGCCTGCGTGTAGGCGCCCACGCCCAGAAAGGCCGCGTGACCGAGCGAGAACTGCCCGGTGAAGCCGGCCAGCAGCATCAGACCCAGACCGACGATGGCGTAGATCATCACAAAGGTCAGCTGGGCCAGCCAGTATTCAGGGAACAGCCACGGTGCGGCCAGCAGCATCAGCAGCAGTGCGCTGTACCAGAAGCGGTGGCCGCCGTGTTTGGCGAGGTTGATGTCCTGCGCGTAGCTGGTCTTGAAGAGGAATCGCATCAGACTTTTTTCCGCAGTTTTTCGCCGAACAGACCATTGGGCTTGACCATCAGCATGATCAGCACGACCACGTAGGGCGCGGTGTCCTTGAAGCCCTCGGGCAGATAGAAACCCGACAGCGATTCGACAATGCCGATCACCAGTCCGCCGACAATGGCGCCGGGCAGGCTGCCAAAGCCGCCCACCACCGCCGCCGGGAAGGCCTTCAGGCCGATGAAGCCCATATTGGCGTGCACAAAGGTGATCGGCGCCAGCAGCAGGCCGGCTATTGCGGCAACCGCAGCGGCGAGGCCCCAGACCAGGCCGTTGAGCGACTTCACCGGAATGCCCATGTAATAGGCGGCCAGCTGGTTCTGCGACGAGGCCTGCATCGCAATGCCCAGCTTGCTGTAGCGGAACATCGCAAACAGGCCGGCGCACAGAACGGCCGTGGCGGCAATCACCACCAGCTGTTCCACGTTCACCACCAGCGTGCCGATCTTCCAGATCTGGTCCTTGTAGGGAACGGGCAACGTGTGGGTTTCGGTGCCGATGTCCGGAATCATCGTGATCAGGCCGCGCGCCACGTAGCCGATGCCGATGGTCAGCATCACGATGGAAAACGCCGGCTGGCCCAGGATGGGCCGGATCACGATACGCTCCAGCAGCACGCCGAACGCCGCCATGCCTGCGACGGCAGCGAGCACCGCGGCCCAGAACGGAAAGCCCAGCATCGTCATGCCGACCAGGCCGCCGAAAGCGCCCAGCATCATCAGCTCGCCCTGGGCAAAGCTGACGGTCTCGGTCGCCTTGTAGATCAGCACAAAGCCCAGCGCGATCAGGCCGTAGATGCACCCTTGCGAGATGCCGCTGATCAGCAGTTGAAGAATCTGCACCTTGTCTCCTGAAACGTTGAGCGTCGGTTATATCGGCAGGCGGCGGAACTGTATTCAGGGTTGATCCCCATAGCCTGTCGCGTAAGGCTCAGGTCAGATTCCGGCATGAACCCGAATGTCCAGGTCGAAATCGTCGACACCGTCACCGTCGTCACGCTGAACCGGCCGCAGGTGTGCAATGCGGTGGATGCCGCAACCGCCCGCGAGTTGCACGAAATTTTTTTGCAATTCGACGATGACCCAGCGAGTCCTGTGGCTGTTTTTCATGGCGCGCATGGGCATTTCTGCGCCGGCTGGGACCTGCAGGCCGGCGCGCAGTTGCACGCGCAGGGCGTTGCAGGCAGCGCACTCACGCACCTCGAATGGGCGGCCGGAGCCGCGCGGCCGCTGGGCCCGATGGGGCCGAGCCGGCTGCTGCTGTCCAAGCCGGTGATTGCCGCCGTCAGCGGTGCGGCAGTGGCCGGCGGCATGGAGCTGGCGCTGTGGTGTGATCTGCGCGTGATGGAGCCGGATGCCTACTTTGGCGTCTACTGCCGACGCTTTGGGGTGCCGCTGATCGATGGTGGCACGGTGCGGCTGCCGCGCCTGATCGGCCTGGGTCACGCGATGGACCTGATCCTCACCGGCCGCAAGGTAGAAGCCGACGAGGCGCGGCGCATCGGCCTGTGCAACCGGATTGCGCCGCCCGGTGGTGCGCGCGAGGCGGCGCTGGCGCTGGCCCGGCAGCTGGCAGGGTTTCCGCAGGCGACGATGAATGCCGACCGCCTCAGCGCGCTGCGGCAGGCGGGTCTGCCGCTGGAGGCGGCGCTGCAGCAGGAATGGGCGGGCGGCCGGGCCTGTCTGGACGACGCACTCGCCGGCGCGGCGCGTTTTGCCGCGGGGGAGGGGCGGCACGGCAAGTTCTAGCGGGTGATTCCGTCGAGCGTGTCTTCCCGGTTTTTGGCGCCGGGCCGGTTCAGGCCTCGGGCCGCTCGATTGGCCGCGGCCGGCCGTTTTCGTCGATCGCCACATAGGTCAGCGAGGCCTCGGTCACCTTGATGTAGTGGCCCTGGGTGTCATAGCGCTCGGCATAGACCTCGACCTGCACCGTGATCGACGTGTTGCCGATGCGCGTGACGCCGCCGAAGAACGACAGGATGTCGCCCACCCGCACCGGCTGCTTGAAGACAAACTGATTCACCGCCACGGTCGCCATGCGCCCGCGCACATGGCGTGCCGGCACGATGGAGCCGGCAATGTCGACCTGCGCCATCACCCAGCCGCCGAAGATGTCGCCGTTGGCGTTGCAGTCGGCCGGCATCGGCACCACTTTCAGCACCAGCTCCTTGTCGGTCGGCAGCGGCACGCGCGGCGCGATCACCGGCGCGGGGTTGGACGGGATGGCGGTTCGGGCGGCGGGGCTTGAAGCGTCGGACATGGGCACAATCTGTAAAGCGTCTTTCAACGGGGGGCGGCCCGGCCGGCATATCGCAGCCCGGGGCCGTCCTTCCTTTTTTCCGGATTGTCCCCCATGCGCCGTTTTGGCAACCCTGATGCACCGCCCCCGCAGGCGGCCGACCCTGGCGCGCGGCGCTCGGACTGGGCCACGCTTGCACGGCTGTTTCCCTACCTGTGGCGTTACAAGTGGCGCGTGATGGCGGCGCTGGCCTTCATGGTCGGCGCCAAGCTGGCCAACGTCGGCGTCCCGCTGCTGCTGAAAAACCTGGTCGATTCGCTGACCCCTTCCGCCAGCCCGGCGGCCGTCGCGCTGCTGGTGGTGCCCGTCGGCCTGCTGCTGGCCTATGGCGGGCTGCGCCTGTCGACCTCGCTGTTCACTGAACTGCGCGAGCTGGTGTTTTCCAAGGCCACGCAGGGCGCTGCGCGCACGATTGCGCTGGAGACTTTTCGCCATCTGCACGCGCTCAGCCTGCGCTTTCACCTGGAGCGCCAGACCGGCGGCATGACGCGCGACATCGAGCGCGGCACCCGCGCCATCGAGTCGCTGATCTCGTTCTCGCTGTTCTCCATCGTCCCGACGCTGATCGAGGTGGTGATGGTGCTGACCATTCTGGGCGTCAAGTTCGACGCCTGGTTTGCCTGGATCACGCTGGCGGCGCTGATGCTCTACATCACATTCACGGTCACGGTCACCGAATGGCGCACCCAGTTTCGCCGGCAGGCCAACGAATTCGACTCGGCAGCGCACACGCGGGCGGTCGATTCGCTGCTGAATTACGAAACGGTCAAGTACTTCAACAACGAAGACTTCGAGGCGCAGCGCTACGACGTCAGCCTGGACAAGCTGCGCCGCGCCCGGCTCAAGGCGCAGACCACGCTGTCGCTGCTCAACACCGGCCAGCAGCTGATCATTGCCACCAGCCTCGTCGCCATGCTCTGGCGCGCCACGCAGGGCGTGGTCAGCGGCACGATGACGCTGGGTGACCTGGTGATGGTCAACGCCTTCATGATCCAGCTGTACATCCCGCTGAACTTCCTGGGCGTGATCTACCGCGAGATCAAGCAGAGCCTGACCGATCTGGACAAGATGTTCACGCTGATGGAAAAAGAGCGCGAAGTGGCCGATGCGCCGGGTGCCCTGCCGCTGGCGCTGGCCGATGCACCGGGGGGCGTTTCGGTGCGTTTTGAAAACGTGCGCTTTGCCTACGAGAGCGACCGCCCCATCCTGCATGGCATCAGCTTCGAGGTGCCGGCGGGAAAGACGGTGGCGGTGGTGGGGCCGTCGGGCGCCGGCAAGTCGACGCTGGCGCGGCTGCTGTTCCGCTTCTACGACGTCAGCAACCCCGATGAAGGCGGCTGCATCCGGATCGCGGGCCAGGACATCAAGGCCGTGACGCAGTCGAGCGTGCGTCAGGCGATCGGCATCGTGCCGCAGGACACGGTGCTGTTCAACGACACGGTCGAATACAACATCGCCTACGGCCGCCCCGGCGCCAGCCGCGCCGAGGTGGAAGCCGCCGCCCGCGCCGCGCACATCCACAACTTCATCACCTCCACGCCCAGGGGCTACGACACCATGGTCGGCGAGCGGGGGCTCAAACTGTCAGGCGGCGAAAAGCAACGCGTGGCGATCGCCCGCACGCTGCTGAAGAACCCGCCGGTGCTGATCTTCGACGAAGCCACCTCGGCGCTGGATTCGGCCAACGAGCGCGCCATCCAGGCCGAACTGCAAAGTGCCGCCCGCAACAAGACCACGCTGGTGATTGCGCACCG
>JACSRS010000188.1 GCA_014879655.1 Burkholderiaceae bacterium | reverse complement strand
AGCAGCATCGCCCGGCGCAGGTTTTCTTCCATCATCGGCCCCAGGATGAAACCCAGCAGCAAGGGCGCCGGCTCAACACCCAGCTTCAGGAACAGGTAGCCGATCACACCGAAGATGCCGACCATCCAGACGTCAAACGTGTTGTTGTTGGTCGAATAGACCCCGACCGCACAGAACAGCACGATAGCCGGAAACAGCCAGCGGTACGGCACCGTCAGCAGCTTGATCCAGATGCCGATCAGCGGCAGGTTGAGAATCACCAGCATGGCGTTGCCGATCCACATCGAGGCGATCAGGCCCCAGAACAGTTCCGGGTTGCTCGACATCACCTGCGGGCCGGGCTGGATGTTGTGGATGGTCATCGCGCCGACCATCAGCGCCATCACCGCATTGGGCGGAATGCCCAGCGTCAGCAATGGGATAAAAGAGGCTTGGGCACCTGCGTTGTTCGCCGATTCCGGCGCCGCCACGCCGCGGATGTTGCCCTGGCCGAACGGCACTTCACCGTCACGCAGCTTGGTCTTCTTCTCGATCGTGTAGGCGGCAAACGCCGACAGCAGCGCGCCGCCGCCGGGCAGAATGCCCAGCGCACAACCCAGGGCGGTGCCGCGCAGCACGGCAGGCATCATGTCCTTGAAGTCCTGCTTCGTCGGAAACAGACCCTGCACCTTGCCGACGAAAATTTCGCGATCATTCTCGGGCGTGGACAGGTTGCTGATGATCTCGCCGTAGCCGAAAACACCCATGGCAATCACCACGAAGCCGATGCCGTCGGTCAGTTCGGGAATGTCGAACGAGAAGCGCGCAACACCCGAATTCACGTCAGTACCCACCAGACCCATCAGCAGGCCCAGCACGATCATCGCGATGGCCTTGAGCAGCGAGCCCGACGCCAGCACCACCGCACCGATCAGGCCGAGCACCATCAGCGAGAAGTATTCGGCCGGTCCGAACTTGAACGCCACTTCGGTCAGCGGAACGGCAAACGCCGCCAGCATCAGGGTGCCGACGCAGCCCGCAAAGAACGAGCCCAGACCGGCAGCAGCCAGCGCCGGCCCCGCCCGGCCCTTGCGCGCCATCTGGTAGCCGTCAATCACCGTTACCACCGACGAAGACTCGCCCGGCAGGTTCACCAGAATGGCGGTGGTGGAGCCGCCGTACTGCGCGCCGTAATAGATACCCGCCAGCATGATCAGCGCGGCCACCGGCGGCAGCGCGTAAGTGGCCGGCAGCAGCATCGCAATGGTGGCCACCGGGCCGATGCCGGGCAGCACGCCGATCAGCGTGCCCAGAAGGCAACCGACGAAGCAGTAGATCAGGTTCTGGACGGTAAAGGCGACGCTGAAACCCAGCGAGAGGTTGTTGAACAGATCCATGGTGCCGTCCTCAGCCGGTGATGAAAGTGGGCCAGACCGGGAACTGCAGTTTCAGCAGCACCACGAACGCCAGATAGCTGCCGGCCGCCAGGATGGTCCCGAGGATCAGCGTTTCCTTCAGCTTGAAATGACCGTCGGCGAGGCTGGCGACGATCGTCAGCGCGTAGATCGCGAGAATCATCCCCATCGCCGGCAGGCCGATGCTGGGCAAGCCGCCGAGCAGCACCCCGAAGATCAGGTTGGCAGCGATGACAAAAAACAGCGGACGCCAGGCCCATTTGCCGATGCGCTCGCCGTCAACCGTCTCGACCACCAGCGACTTCATCATGATGACGGCGCCGAGCACGGCGAGCAGAATGCCCAGCACCAGGGGAAAGTACCCGGGGCCCATGCGCGCGCCGGTGCCGACGGTGTAGGTTGTGGCCCCGACAGCAAACGCCACGCCCACGCCGCTGAACATCAGCCCGGCAAAAAAGTCCTTCTGACTCTTGATATTCACGAGATTGCTCCTTCCAGGATTGGCCTGAAGGCGCGATTGTGGGTCGGAACCGCAGGCCCGCCGATGTGGCTTTCACCTATCCGGCGCCGATGGGGCGCCTTAACCCAAGGGTTTTCCCTTGAAGCGGGCACTCATTCGATCGGCGGCGTCGCAATCAGCACTTCATCCAGCGTCGTCACGCCTTCGGCCACACGCAGCGCGCCGCCCAGGCGCAGCGGCCGCATGCCGTCGACCACCGCCTGGCGCCGCAGCGCGTCGATGCTCGGCTGGTTGCTGACTTTGTCCTTGAACGCTTCGTTCACCGTCAGCAGTTCGTACAGGCCCACCCGGCCCATGAAGCCGGTCATGCGGCAATCCATGCAGCCCACGGCCTTGTAAGGCCGGTAACCGCCACTGATCTTCCAGGGTTTGACGACCTCGTCCAACATCTCCTGCCGCATGTCTTCATCCGGCACCTTGCACTGTTTGCACAGCGAGCGCACCAGCCGCTGCGCCAGCACGCCCAGGACGGTTGCGTTGATCAGGTAGGGTGGCACGCCGAGCTCCATCAGGCGGCTGATGGCGCTGGGTGCGTCATTGGTATGCAGCGTGCTGAACACGAGATGCCCGGTAAGCGCCGCCTGTACCGCCATTTCGGCGGTCTTCAGATCGCGAATTTCGCCCACCATGATGATGTCCGGGTCCTGCCGCATCAGCGCGCGCAGCCCCTCGATGAAGCCGAAGTCCAGCTGCGGCTGCACCTGCGTCTGGTTGAAAGACGGCTCGATCATCTCGATCGGGTCTTCCACCGTGCTGACGTTCACCTCGTCGGTCGCCAGCGTCTTCAGCGTAGCGTACAGCGTGGTCGTCTTGCCCGAACCGGTCGGCCCGGTCACCAGCACGATGCCGTGCGGGCGCTTGACCAGCGTCTGCCAGCGCTCGGCGTCGTGGGCGCTGAAGCCCAGTGCGTCCAGGTCCTTGGCGGTGTTGTCGGGGTCGAAAATGCGCATCACCATCTTCTCGCCGAAGGCGGTGGGCAAGGTGGACAGGCGCATCTCGATCTCGTCGCCGCGCGGGTTGCGCGTCTTGATGCGGCCGTCCTGCGGGCGGCGCTTCTCGACCACGTCCATGCGGCCCAGGTGCTTGATGCGCGCCGTCATCGCCACCATCACGCCGATGGGCATCTGGTAGACGGAATGCAGCACGCCGTCGATGCGGAACCGGATCACGCCCTGCTCGCGGCGCGGCTCCAGGTGGATGTCACTGGCACGCTGGTCAAAGGCGTACTGCCAGAGCCAGTCCACCACCTGCACCACGCCCTGGTCGTTGGCGTCGATCTGCTTGTTGCTCTTGCCCAGCTCCACCAGCTGCTCGAAATTGCTGCTGCCGGCACTTGCACCGGCTTTCTGCGCATTTCGCACCGACTTGGCCAGCGAGAAGAACTCGACGGTGAAACGCTTGATCTCGCCAGGGCTGGACACCACACGCCGCACCGATCGGCGCGACTGACGCTCGACCTCGCCCACCCAGTCGGTGATGAACGGCTCGGCTGTCGCCACCACCACCTCGGTGGGCGTGACCTGTACCGGCAAAACGCCATGGCGCTCGGCGTAGGCGGCGCTCATCGTGTCGGCGACCTTGCCCACATCCACCTTCAGCGGATCGATGCGCAGATAGGCCAGACCGGCGCGACCGGCCAGCCACTGCGTCAGCGTCTCGATGTCGAGCGGCTTGTCGTCACTGGCACGGCGCATCGACACGCTGGCCAGCCGCATCAGCGGATGCTGGGCACTCTCGGCCTGCGCGCAGCGGTCGATCGTGCGCCTGGCCTCCTCGTCGGTGATCAGGCCGTCGGCCGCCGCCCACTGCACCAGGCGCCGCCAGTCCAGCGGCCCTTCATGCGAGGGAGTTTTCGGGCGGGCGTGATGACTTGCGACTTTCATGGTTTTTTCACCGGTTTGAACACCCGCAGCCATTTGGGCGCAGGCAGGTCCCACCGAGTCTGTATGGTTTGGGCCCGCTGGGCAAGCAGTTCCCGCCCTGGCCGGCTGGCGCTGCGCTGGGCCAGCACCACGGTATTGCCTTCGCGCGTGGGCTTGAAGGCCCAGACCGCGTCTTCGCCGAAGGCAGCAGCAATGCGCGCCAGACTGCGCTCGTAGCTGGACGCGCGCCCGAACAAGTTGACCGTCATCACGCCGTCTTCGGTGAGCAGGCGGCGGCAATCGGCATAAAAAGCTTCGTCATCCATCACCGGCGCGGCG
Organism: Burkholderiaceae bacterium; assembly: GCA_014879655.1. Lineage (GTDB taxonomy): Bacteria > Pseudomonadota > Gammaproteobacteria > Burkholderiales > Burkholderiaceae_C > JACSRS01. The sequence continues at coordinate 1,586 of JACSRS010000188.1, read as the reverse complement.
GCCTCGTGGTCGTACAGGTCCACCTGCAGCGCATCAACCGTGCCCTGCCACTTGTCCTTGACGATCTCGGTGGCGGCGTCGGCAATCACCACCTCCAGCCGGGCGTCGTCCGCCGGCAGCTTGAACCAACCCCGGCAGGCATGCAGCACCTGCGGATTGAGCTCGATCGCGGTGGTGCTCATGCGCAATTTGCGGTGGCAGAACTTGGTCAGCGTGCCCGCGCCCAGGCCCAGCTGCATGGCGCGCCGCCGGGCCACCAGCGGTGCCTCGACAAACAGCAGCCAGGCCATCATGCGTTGCACGTACTCCAGTTCGATGTCGAAGGGCGTGTCCAGCAGCATCGAGCCCTGCACCCAGTCCGTGCCCAGATGCAGGCAGCGCACGCCGTTGTGGTCGGAAAAATGCACCTCGGGCAACTCAAGCGGTGCGGTGGCCTTTTTGCGTGCCATGGATTCGATCACTCCCCAATGTTTGATTTGTCAGACCAGTCCATGCCGGACCAGCAGCTCGCGCCACGCTGCGAGCTTGCGCTCGAATGACCAGGAGGCGTTGGCCGGGCTGGTGGACGGCAGCCGCTCCACCGGCACGCCGAGCACCGCGGCATGGCGCGCGTGGCGAAAACTCTCGCCGCCATTGTGGGCGATGACCGACAGCAGCGGACAGCGAGCGGCCAGGCTGGCGAAGTCGTTGACCTGCGCCTCGCGGATCGCACTGTCCAGACTGCCTAGGCGCTCGCAACTGGCGTAGACATCCCACAGTCCCACCCCGTGCTGCAGCAGCCAGTCAATCCTGTTTTCATAGCTTTCCAGATCCATCTGACGCTGGCTGGAGGCAAAAATGGCATGAAAAATGGGCCAAAAGTGGTTGCGGGGGTGGGCATAGTACTGCCCCGCCGCCAGCGACGCCGCGCCGGGAAAGCTGCCGAGCACGAGCAGGCGGGTGGAAGGCGAAATCACCGGTGCCAGGCCGGCAAGGCGCGTTCCGGCTGGCGCGGTGGCGGCGAGGTTTGCAGGGTTGGAAGCGGGTGGAGGCATGGGTGGCTGGGACCTTAACCGAAGTCGCTGACGGAACGGGTTCTGGCGAAGCGGCCAAATTGCCCCTTGCCGGCATGTCGGGTCTCGCCCCGACGGGCGACTCACTTTTCTTTGCTTCGCCAAAGAAAAGTAAGCAAAAGAAAGGCGAGCCGAATGCGTCGTCCCTTCACTGCGCTACGGTCACGCTGCGCTACTCGCCTCCGCATCACGGCAAAAGCGGGTACCGGGCGCCAGCACGGTCGAAATGACAGCTTCGCCCTCCGCCGCAGACGCAGTGAATTCAAAAGAAGAAGTTGGCCGGCCCCGGCTCGTTTCGCATCGGCAAATTTCCTCTGCAATGGTCGCTGGCCGGTATTCGGTATTGGTATCCGGTTCCCACGCCGTTGAGGCAGGGCCGAGCAGCGCAGCGGCAGGTGGATCAGGGCTGGCGTTGTTTGAGCGAAGCGAGTTCAGCCAGCCCCCACCTGACGCGAGCAGCGCAAGGTACCGCGAAGCGGCCCTGACGTCGGCTCGCCTTTCTTTTGCTTACTTTTCTTTGGCGAAGCAAAGAAA